>NZ_CP046620.1:0-346250 GCF_009931615.1 Algicella marina
ATTTCGCCGGCGCTGGTTGTTGCAGTAATTGCGACAGAAAGCGCCGGCCGCCCGAAGGCGAAGAGTTCAGCCGGTGCGCGTGGCCTGATGCAATTGATGCCAGCAACGGCTGAACGGTTCGGTGTCAGCAAGGTCGAGGATCCGGCGGAGAATATCAGCGGCGGGGTCAAGTACCTTGCCTTCCTGCTGGACCGCTTCAAGGGTGACGCGCTGCTGGCTCTGGCGGGCTACAACGCAGGTGAGGGCGCTGTGGACAAGGCGGCTGGCGTGCCGGATTACCGGGAAACGCGCGGCTATGTGCCGAAGGTCGTCGCGGCATGGGGGCTGGCGCGGCAGGCCTGCCTGACACCGCCCAACCGCGCGACGGACGGTTGCCTGTTCCGTGGTTTGCAGGTGGCGCGGAACTGATCCGCACTGGTGTTTTAGAACGAAAGTTTCTTGAATATCCGCTCCGGCACCGTGCGGATGATCGTCATTATGCCCATCCAGAACCACGGCGTGTAGATGACGTTGCGTTTCTTGCGCAGACCACTGGCTATATCCTGTGCCACATCCGCCGGACTCGCCACGAGGAACAGCCCGGGCAAACCCCATGTCATTGCCGTGTCGACGAACCCTGGCTTCACTGTCATGACGTGTATGCCGGAGCGCGCCATGCGGTTGCGATGACCTGAAAGGAAGGTCTGAAATCCGGCCTTGGCGGAGCCATATGCGTAATTTGAAAACCTGCCCCTGTCACCGGCGACCGAACTGACGCCAACCACTTCGCCCTTGCCGCGCCGCTCTTGTTCCGGAGCCAGACGAAGCAGGAACTCCGCTGCGCCGGTGAAATTGTCGATTACCATCGGGGCAAAGAGTTCGGGTTCTTCCTGTACTTTTTCCTGGGGCGGCATCGACCCTGCGAACACGGCCGCGCTGACGGTGCCATCAAAGGCTGCGGCACGGGCAAGCGCTGGCCCGAAGGAACTGCTGTCGCGCAGATCGAAGGCAAGAATCTCGACGCTCTCGGCACCACGGAGATGCAGATCCTCCGCGCTGCGTTTCAGATCCTCCATGTCCCGGCCAAGAAGGACGATCGCAGCGCCCTCATCCGCGAGGTGGCGACCGAAGGCACGCGCCATCGCCGAACTCGCGCCGAGTATGAACCAGAGATCCGCCATTACTTGTCCCCCCGCAGTTTCAGGCGCCGGGAAAGATCCGTTTCGAAATATCCGGCGAAGTCGGCGCGGCTCAGAGCCGCACTGAATTCCGGCAGATCGGGATACATTTTGCGCAGGCTCTCGGCATCAACGGAACTGTCCTTGGCCAGATAGATACGTCCATTGGCCTCTTTCGTCAGAGCGGTCAGGCGTTGCAAAAGAGAATCGACGTTGCCGCGATTCGGCAGATCGACCGCAAGCGTGTAACCCTCCATCGGGAACGACATTATTCCGGCCCGCCCGGGGCCGAGCTTTTTCAGCACCGCAAGGGGGGAAGCAAGGCCGGAGGCGGCGATCTCTCTCAGCATTGTGTCCAGTGTCATGGCTGCCGTCCGGTGAGGCAATACGCACTGGAACTGGTGGAACCCGCGCTTGCCATAGAGGCGGTTCCAGTTGGCGAATTGGTCGAGCGGGAAGAAGAAGCGGCGCACGGAGCGGGTGAGAGTGCGCCCGGACCCAGGCACCCTGAAAAAATAGCCCTTGTTGAACAGGCGGACGATAGGAGCAGAGAGAAGAAACCCCGGTGTGTCGAATGGTACCTGCCGGTGCGGCAGACGGGCGCGGGGTTCCGCAGTTTCCTTTGAGAACGTCGCCGTTTCAAGGATGCCGCGGCCTAGTGAACCGTTGCGGGCAGTGGCGTCGACCCATCCGACGGAATAAGGCGCCTCCACTTTTTCGAACGCGTCGAGGAAAGCGGCAAGGTTGGGCATGCGCTTCTCCGTGACATCCATCATCATCGAAGGGCAGGGGGCGAGCTGGATCGTCGCGGTTTCGATGATGCCCGTCAGCCCCATGCCGCCGATGGTCGCGCGGAACAGCGGGTCTTCGGGGCGGATGGTTTCCACCTTGTTCTCGTTGTTGCGCAGTTCGAATTCGAGGACATGTTGGCCAAAGCTGCCCATGGTTTCATGGTTTTTACCGTGGACATCGGCAGCGACTGCACCGCCGAGGGTGGCATAGGCCGTGCCGGGCATGGCCGCGGGCATCCAGCCCTTGGGTCCGAAGACGCGAAGGATTTCGGCAATGGTCACACCTGCTTCCGCCTTCAGTACGCCGGTGAGCGGGTCGAAGACGATGAACCTGTCCATGCGGGTCATCTGCACAACGGTTCCGCCGTCGTTGAGCGCTGCGTCTCCGTAAGTGCGCAGATTACCGATGGCGGGTGCGATGGGGCGAGGCGTTGCGGCCTTTTCCGGCCGGGCGATGTCGCCGGTGGCCTTCAGCACGCGGCCCCAGCCGCTGTAGGTGTCATGTTTCACGTAAGCGCTGCCCCTTGTTGGCAAAATGCGTTGCAATCGGGAATACACCAACGCCAATGGCGATGGCAAACCAGAGCGTTGTCAGGCGGATGATGACCGTGGCCGGTACAGAGATTTCCAGTGGAATTCCCTGCAAGGACAGCAGGCCGACCATCGCGGCTTCGGCGCCGCCGAGGCCGCCGGGCGCACCGGTGGCGCCGCCCGTGATCATCGCCAAAGCGAAAATGCCGACAGCCGGCCAGATGTCGATCTCGGCACCGAGCCAGATCAGCAGATATTGAAGAGCCAGACCCTCACAAAACCAACCGAGGAGGCCGGCGGCCAGTGCCGGAAAAACAATGTAGGGATGCGAGAATGGGCCAAGAGTGCGGGCAGCCATGCGCAATCGTGCGAAGAGGCGCGGCCAGCGGCCGACTGTGCGCCAGAACAGTGTGATCGCCGCCATTGCAATGGACTGGCGCGTCAGCAGCAGAGCCACCACCAGTGAAACGGCGGCAACGGGCAGCAGGCTGGCGCTGGCTACTTCCGCTGAAAGCAGGAAAGCCAGAAAAAGGAGAATACCCATTGCCGCAAGATCCGCGGCGCGATCCATCAGCAGGATGGGGGCCGCGCGTTCGTAGGGGAAGCGAGTCTCCTGATTTATCCAGCGCATCCGCACGAGTTCGCCCAGCCGTCCCGGTGTGACCGTCATGGCGAAGCCTCCGAAATAGTGGCGGAACGCCTGTATGAGCGATACCGGAACGTGAACAACGCGGCAGTAGAGAAACCAGCGGAGTCCGCGCAGGACATAGTTTATGAGCGACAAGGCCAGCAGTACTGCGACCTGTCCCGAGGTCAGAGCCGATAGCGAGGCCCATGTTTCCTCCCACCCGGTTGCCGCGGCGAGCGCCGCGAGGCTTCCCACGACGACGGCAACGAGCACAAACATGATCCAGCGGTTCCGGCGCAGCTCTGCCGAAGGGTCTGCGGTGAGGGCCATCTGAAATCTTCGTCTTTTGCGAGGAGCGGTGAAAGAGGTGTTGCGCTGCAAAGTACAGCACAGGCTTGGCGTGGCAATAGAAGGGCGCACGGCGGGCACGATTGTGGTAATCGGGCGTCAGCGGACTGAGGAGTTCGATTTGGCTGATATCGTGCGCTATCTGACCCATCCGCAGGTACGAGTGGAGCCGCACCTACCGGTTCCGGAATGGGGCCTGAGCACGGAAGGTGCTGCGAGAATTACCGTGCTGGCGGCGGGTGATGCGCTGGGCGCTACGTCTGTCATCTGGTCAAGCGAGGAGCGGAAGGCGGTCGAGAGCGCCACGCCGTTGGCAACGGCGCTGGCCTGCGCGCTGCACACCTGCCTGGACTTGGGAGAAAATGACCGGAGCGCGACCGGGTTTCTGCCGCCAGTCGAATTCGAAGCCATGGCCGATGCCTTCCTTGCCAATCCTGAAAGTTCGGTGTGTGGTTGGGAAAGGGCGGTGGATGCGCAAACGCGAATTGTCGCTGCAGTAGATAATGTCTTGGCGGTCAGCCCGGTCGGCGATGTGTTGCTGGTCGGGCACGGTGCGGTCGGCACACTATTATATGTGCACCTGTCTGGCGCACCGATCAGCCGCCAGTATGATCAGCCCGCGGGCGGCGGAAATTTCTTCAGTTTCGAGCGAGAGTCGCGGCGGCTATTGCATGGCTGGCGGCCGCTGGAAGCGTTGTGACCTACTGGAAGGCCGCGGCCCATTCCGGGTGGTTGCGTTTTTCAGAGGCGACGAAAGGGCAGAGCGGAACGATCTTGTATTCGCCCTCCAGTGCATCGGCCACCAGTCGGGCGGCGAGCGCTTGCGCCAGGCCCCGACCGCGCAGTTCATCCGGCGCGCCAGTATGGTCGGCGATGATCAGCACCGGCGAGGCGATGGAGTAAGTGAGCTCCGCCTCGCTGCCATCCATCTCGATAACGTAACGTCCGCGTGTCTCACCCTTTTCGTGGCGAATGTCGACCGATGCCACGATCAGGCGACCAATGTCGCTTCGGTCAGCTTCTCGATCTCTTCACGGGTGACTTCGGGCGCCATCTCGACAATCTTCAGTCCGCCTTCGACCACATCGAAGACGCCGAGACCGGTAATTATCCGGTGAACGACACTCTTGCCGGTAAGTGGCAGGGTGCATTCCTTCAACAATTTCGATTCGCCTGCCTTGTTGGCGTGATCCATGATCACGATTACCCGCTTGACGCCGGCCACGAGGTCCATTGCGCCGCCCATGCCCTTCACCAGCTTGCCGGGGATCATCCAGTTGGCTAGATCGCCGTTTTCCGCCACTTCCATTGCGCCGAGGATCGCCATGTCGATATGGCCCCCACGGATCATGGAGAAGGAGTCGGCAGACGAGAAATAGGACGTACGGTCCAGTTCGGTGATCGTCTGTTTGCCGGCGTTGATGAGATCCGCGTCGATCTCGTTCTCCGTTGGAAACGGGCCCATGCCGAGCATGCCGTTTTCCGATTGGAGCGTCACGTCGATGCCGTCGGGGATGTAGTTAGACACCAGCGTCGGAATGCCGATGCCGAGGTTCACGTACATACCGTCTTCCAGTTCCTGCGCGGCGCGAGCGGCCATCTGGTTGCGATCCCAAGGCATAAGCATCTCCCTCTGCTGACCCCTATCCGATAGCCCACCGGGAAGGGGCTGGAAAGGGAATTGGTGTCTGCGGCCCCGGATGCTGCTGATATCCGGGCGCCAAGTTTCAAAGTCCGTTCTCCCTCGCGGGTCTTGGCGGCGAAGTGCCATGACCTGCCTGTTCCTCTAGCGTCGTACCCCTGCGTTCAGAGGTTACGAGTGGAGGCGGGAATATCCAGCACGTATTCAGTACCTTGTTGCCTGTCGGAGAGCATCAACGTGCCGCCGAGACTGCGGACAAGTTGGTCTACGATGGTGCGTCCGAGGCCGGATTTGACAATTGGCTCATCCGCCGAGTCGCTGAGGCCAATGCCGTCATCGGCAATTACGATGCGGAAACTGCCGTCCTCATGCGATCTGACGCTGATCTCAATCAGACCTTCCTGTCGACCCTGGAATGCATGCTGGATGGCGTTGGTGAGCAGTTCGGAAACGATCTGGCCGATACTGACGGCCACGTCCATCGGAACGGTAAAGGTTTCAAGGTCGACGTTCACGCGCACCCCTGACCGACCGTCGAGGTGCGAAATGGCGGCGACGATGCGGCTGAGGTAGGAGCCAAGTGCAACGGCGCGGGTATTTTCCTCGTCGGTATTGCTCATTTCCTCATAGAGCAACTGGATGCTTTCCACACGCTGGGCAAGTTTGTCGAAGTGTTCCTGTACCTCGGTCCCGCGGGCCTGGATACGGATGAGGCCGATAATCATCGCGAGATGATTCTTAACCCGGTGCTGCACTTCGCGCATGGCAGTGCGCATCGCCGACTCGTCATGATGCTCCGGGCTGGAGCCAAGCGCCATCTGGACGCCAAGGAAGAACTTAGCCGGTTCGCCTTCCACCCCAAGGGGCGCGATCATGAGACGATTCCAGAACGGCTCGCCGCTGGCGCGGTAGTTCAGGATATCGAGTGTCACCTGCGTCTCATCGCGTATGCACGCAGAGATTTTCTTGACTGCCGCCCTGTCCGTTTCCTTGCCCTGCAGGAACCGGCAATTGTGGCCGATCGCCTGCGACCGCGTGAAACCCGTCGTCCGCACGAAGGCGTCGTTGACGTAAACTATGGGATTGTCCGACAGATGCGGGTTGGTCAGTACGATCGAAACCGGAGAGGCGGAGAGCACCTGCATCGCGATGCTGTCCGGCATATCGGCAGAAATCTGTGCGATATCTTCAGCCATGGACTTGAAACCGAGACCCCCCGGTCAAGCGGCGCGGATCGTGCGCTGTTCGATCCGTTTTTCGTGCTGGCCCTGAATGATCCTGTCCACGAAGATGCCCGGAGTGTGAATGTTGTCGGGGTCCAGTGTGCCGACCGGAACAATCTCTTCCACCTCTGCGATGCAGACCTTGCCGCACGCGGCGGCGTTCGGATTGAAGTTGCGGGCGGTCTTGCGGTAGATCAGGTTGCCCTGCGCATCACCCTTCCAAGCCTTTACGATGGACAGATCGGCGAAGATGCCGCGCTCCAGGATATAGGTTTCGCCGTCAAAATCCTTATGCTCCTTGCCCTCCGCTATGACGGTGCCGACTCCTGTCTTGGTGTAGAAACCCGGAATGCCCGCGCCACCTGCGCGCATACGTTCCGCCAATGTCCCTTGCGGATTGAATTCCAGCTCCAACTCTTCCGAAAGGTACTGGCGCATGAATTCCGCGTTCTCGCCAACGTAGGAAGAGATCATTCGTTTGACCTGTTTGCTTTGCAGCAGCACGCCGAGGCCGAAATCATCGACACCAGCGTTATTGGAGGCGATAGCCAGATCTCTCGTACCAGCATCCCGGATTGCTGCGATGAGCAGTTCTGGGATGCCGCAAAGTCCGAAGCCGCCGGCAGCGATCAACATGCCGTCAAAAAGAACGCCATCCAGCGCTGCGCCTGCGTTGTCATAGACTTTCTTCATCGGCTATCCTTCGCGTTGATTTGCCCTTTCCTTAAAGGCAATGCACGCGGGCGCGTCAAGCGGAGACGGAAAGTTGCGTCTGAGCCATGATTGCCTGGAGACGTTGCAGTGCAACATCGGGGGACGAAAGAATACCCTCGCGGTTGCGGGTAGCGCCAGCCATCGACGCCTGTGCATAGACGACCAGTTCTGCATCACTTGCATCCGTCGCCTGCGTTATGGCGGCGTGGTAGTCTGCCTCCCGCCCTTCGAGAAACGCATTCCATGCATTCGGGATTTCCCGCATCGATATGCTGGCAAGGCCGGGGATGGCGGTAAACAGTTGGGTTGACTGATTTTTCGTGCCGGGGTTGGTGAATAGCACTTCCACCCTTCGGCCCATACCCACTTCTGCGAGCCTTTCGGCGAGCAGGGCATCAACGGCGTAGGCGGGTGGTTTCGCGGCCGGACGCAGGGTGGAACAGGTGAGCAGAACGGCATCCACGCCGTTTTGAAGCTTGGCAAGTTCAGCGCTGGTTTCAGCGAGCACGGCAGAGGACAATTCGACGTTCGCACGCTTCAGCAGGTCGGCGTTGACATGATGGGCCAGTTCGACTCCATCAGGTTTTGCCTTCTCGAAAATCGATATGCTGGAGATAGATGTGTGCAGGCAGGCAAATCGCATTGCGTCCTCTGAAAATTCGGTTCAAACATCCGAAATCATTAAAAAGTACAGGTCTGAAATCGTTTACACCCGAACATTGCCGGGAAAATGTTACATTCGCCACAATTACCGAGGCATGCCACATATCAGCACTTTGCGATGTGCTTCTGTCAAGTCCGGGCCTGGCTGTTGCCCGCGAATTCGGGCTGCCATCGGATCGGGCGCTCGCAGTTCGGAGCCGGACATTTCCTCCAACACCGCATGGCCGCAGAATGGAACGTGAAGCTCTGAGTAGCCGCCTTCATGCGCCATTGCGACGCGACCGCCGCACACCTGCTCTGCAATGTCGAGCGTGTGGCGGGCCATTGCCCGGAATGTATCAGATCCAGCAAGCATCCGGGAGAGGGGATCTACGCCGGAAGCATCGAAGCCGCACGCGACAATAATGATTTCCGGCTTGAACTTCAGAAGGGCCGGTTCCACCCAGCGTTCCATAGCGAAAAGATAGAGATCGTGGCCGCCGCCGGGCGAAAGGGGGATATTGAGATTGGTTCCTTCCCCGGCGCCGGCGCCACGCGCGCCGGCGTTTCCCGTGTCCAGCGGATAATTGCGTTCCTGGTGCAGAGAAATTGTAAGCACGTCCGGGTCTTCGTAGAAGATTGTCTCCGTTCCGTTGCCGTGGTGTACGTCCCAATCGAGCACAGCGAACCGCCGGGCGAGCCCTGCGGCGCGGGCAGCCCCAATGGCTATGGCGATGTTGTTTAGCAGGCAGAAACCGTTGGGAAAATCCGGCAGGCAGTGATGGCCGGGCGGTCGTGAGAGGGCATAGGCATTCTTCAACTTACCACGGAGCACCGCCTTCACGGCTGCCGATGTCAGGCCCGCGGAAAGCGCTGCGATTTCATATCCGCCCTGACCGAAGGGTGTCCGCAGGCCGAGTTCACCCCCGCCCGCATCGGAGAGGCGCTTGAATTCGTCGAGGTAGCTGGCGGGATGTACGCGCAAGAGGTCTTCGCGCGTTGCGGGTGGGGCTGTCTGGCAGGCAAGTTCGGCGCTCAAACCTGTCACGTCCATCAGATTCTTAAGTCGCCTCTTGGTTTCCGGATTCTCGGGCAGGCCGCCACCCACCTGGGGCTGCACGAGCCCGCCGACCGGGGTGACGAAGACATAGGAGCCTCCACCATGCCAGAAAGTGCGTTCGTCCCAGAAGAAGCCGGTCGACGTCATCTTATGCGGTCAGCTTTTTCAAAAGGCGGTCCAGTTCCTTTCGCAGGGAATCGATTTCCTCGCTTGCCCGGGTCTTGCGCCCGGTCAGCGCAGTACCGCCACCCATAAGATGGGAGGAAAATGCAATTCGGTTGCCAACACGGCCTTTCAGCAATTCTGCGCCTTCCGCCTTCAGCGTGGCGAGACTTTCGGCCACAGTGCCGCCGCGTGGCGGCACACGATTGAGTACAACTCTTGCCGGTGTCTTCTCCGATTTCGCCATCTTCAGCAGAGCTCCCGTTGCCCAGACGTCCGGCCCGGTAGGCTGGCATGGCACCAGTACGAGATCACTTTCGCGCAGGGCGGATTCGAGAAGGTTGGAAGCATTGCCCGGGCAATCGACGAGTGTGATGTCGCAGTCGCGGGCCATCTGCTTTATGTCGCTGCCTGCTCGCCAGCCGGCACTCTCGGCGCAGGCCATTCCTTCTCGCTCCGCCAGTCCCCACCAGGAAGACAGCGTGCGCTGCGGATCTAGGTCGATGACGCCGACTTTTCGTCCCTGTTGTCGCCAGGCTTCGGCCAGATGGATTAGTAGGGTGGTTTTTCCTGCCCCGCCCTTCTGTTGTGCGAAACTGACGATCAAACCCATGATGACTCTCCCTCGCGGACTTGCCGCATTGAAATGAGACTTCCAGTGCAGGGCTGCAGGCGCAAGGATAATTCTGATTGATTTCGATGCCGAGGGATTTGAACGCCGCTAAAACGGGCGATTGGCCTGCAACTGCGGCCCATTAACGGTTCATTCACCGCGAGGGGAGATGCCGGTTGTAGCCGCGCGGTTGCGTGGGAAGGCATCATTGCCGTTGACGCCAGCTTGCGTGCTGATCGGCCAGACGGCAGGATATGGCTATTGCGCCAGGAAAAAGGAATACCTCCATGCGCCCTCTCTTTCGGTTTCTCACCCTGGTAGCCAGTCTCTCCCTTTCCACAGTCGCGACGGCACAGACGGAGTTGCCGGAGCGGAGGATGATCTATGAGGAGAATGTCGATTTCTTTGGCGGCGACATCCGCTCAATCTTCGACACGACTCCTGAGCTTTGTGAACGCGCCTGCCGGGAGGAGGCCAGTTGTTCAGCGCTGACATTCAATCTGCGGGCAAATGCGTGCTTCCTGAAGACCGAGGTCACGCGCCGCGATCCATACGAGGGCGCATATTCGGCCAGGATGCTGGAGACACCGGCCATCATCACCGACCGTGCCGAAACACGGACTGCGGCGCTGGACGGTATGCCGGATCGCATTTTTGAGCAGGCGCATCGGTTTGCACTCACAATCGGGCGCGATTATCCCGACCGGGGCACAGATCCGGCAGATCTGCGTGCGGTGGCGCAAAATGCGCTGGGCGGGAATGCGGCAGTGGCACGCGGTAATGCGCTTTCCGCGGCGGCGTTGTCGGACGCTGCTGAAGATTGGTATCTGGCGGCCAGCGCCTCTTTGGCACTGATCGACACTGGCGATTACTCGGCCCGATCCATCGCTCGGCGTATCGCCGTCAATTCGGCCCTGAACGCGTATCTGCGTGCAGGCGATCCTGTCTTCGCGGCGACGACCCTGACAACCCTTGCTGCTGCGCTGGAAGCTGACGGCAACGGGCGGGAGAGCATTCCGGCGCTGAGGCTTGCGCAAACGCTGAGCCCGCGTGGCGAAACCGCGGCAGCGCTGGATCGCGCGATCCGCTTATTTGGCTTTCGCATTGTCGACAGCCGGGTGGAAAGCAATGCTGCCGACCCACGGATCTGTGTGAGCTTTTCCGAACCGCTGCGCGAGAAGGGCTTCGACTACGCACCTTACGTGCGCTTGCCGGACGGGGATTTTGCGGTCGAGGCGAGCGCCAGCGACCTGTGCATTGTCGGCGCCGAGCACGGCTCTTCCGTTGCCTTCAGCCTGCGGCAGGGGTTGCCGGCGCTCTCCGGTGAAACCCTGCACGCCTCTGTCGAGCAGAGTTTTTATGTGCGCGACCGCGAACCGAGTGTTCGGTTTCTCGGCCGTAACTACGTGCTGGCCCGCAGCCGGGAGGCCTCAATTCCTGTTGTGACCGTCAACACCGATACTCTGGTACTCGAGTTATTCCAGATAGAGGACCGAAACCTGACTACGGCCTTTCGCGACAATCTGGTCAATCGGCCGCTGCAAGGCTGGGAGACGGGTCAGCTGGGGCGTGAACTGGGCACCAGCATCTGGAAAGGCACTGGCGAGACTGCCAACGCGCTGAACGAGGACACGATCACCGCCCTGCCGCTTGGTGAAGCCGTCGCCTACGCCGAGCCGGGTGTCTACGCAGTGACTGCGCGGGTCGAGGGTGCCCGCTCCGGTGCCTATGCCACCCAGTGGTTCATTATCACCGACCTGGGGGTGGCGACGACAAGTGGCGATGATGGCGTGCATGTTTTCGTGCGCAGTCTGGCGAGTGCTCAGCCGAAAGTGGGCGTATCGGTGGTGTTGCTGGCGGAGAACAACGGCATACTTGGCGAGGTCGAAACGAACGCGGAAGGTCACGCGCATTTTGCCGCCGGCCTGACACGAGGGACCAATGGCGCACAGCCGGCACTGGTTTCGGTGAGCGACGGGGCGGAAGATTACGCTTATCTCTCCCTCTCCGAAGCGGGGTTCGACCTTTCAGATCGCGGCGTCGAGGGCCGACCCTCACCGGGGCCGATCGATTTGTTTCTCGCAACAGATCGTGGTGCGTATCGGCCGGGCGAGACGGTGAACGCCACCATCCTGGCCCGTGACAGTCGTGCCGATGCCATCGACGGCCTGCCGCTGACTGCCCGCATCCTGCGGCCCGACGGGGTGGAGCATCGCCGGATGGTGCTGGACGACGCTGGTGGCGGAGGCCGTACGCTGTCGCTGTCGCTTCCTGAAGCTGCCCAGCGCGGCGGATGGACGATCGCCCTGCATGCCGACCCTGAAAAGCCGGCCCTGACCAGCGAGAGCTTCCTTGTCGAGGACTTCGTCCCGGAGCGGGTCGATTTCACGCTTGATCTCCAGTCCGAGCGGATCCGCCTCTCTGATCGACCGCTCTTGTCCATCGCTGCCCGCTACCTCTACGGCGCGCCGGGGGCCGAGCTCAGCATCGAGGGAGAGACACAATTGCGGGCAACGCAGGATCTGGCGGCCTATCGTGGCTATCGGTTCGGCCCGCACGATACAGCCTCGGCGCCGGTCTACGCGGGGATAGAGGGGCAGCCGGTCACGGACGCGGACGGAAGCGCTGTTCTTGCGCTGCCGCTGGGAAGCCCGGCCGAAGCGCTTGGACCTTTCGAAATGACAGCCACCATACGGCTCGCCGATGCCAGCCGCCGTGTGGTGGAGCGGCAGATCACAGCGCCGGTTGCCCCGGACGGACCGCTGATCGGAGTGCTGCCGCTGTTCGATGGAACAGTGCCGGAGGGCGGAACCGCCCGGTTCTCCGCCATTGCAGTCGACCCTGATGCCGAGCGCATCGCCATGATGGCGGACTGGGTGCTGGAGCGGATCGAGACCACCTACCAATGGTACGAGTACGACGGGAACTGGCGCTATGACGCCGTCACCCGCCGCAGCCGCATCGGCAATGGGACGCTCGACATCGCCGCAGATGGTGCGGCAACCCTGGAAGTGCCAGTGGACTGGGGCCGGTATCAACTGACACTATCGTCAGAGGAACGGGGCTACGCCGTAACGTCGATGACTTTCGATGCCGGTTATTACAGTGTCGGTGGCGGAACTGACACACCCGACAAACTGGCGGTGTCGCTTGACAAGCTGCGATATGGGCCGGGCGAGGCAGCGCGACTTCGCTACACGGCGGAGACCGACGGCCAACTGCTCATTGCCGTTGCCAGCGACCGATTGATCGACATGCAGGTTCAGCAGATCAGCGCCGGATCCGGAGAGGTTGCGCTGGACGTCACCGATGACTGGCATCCGGGAGCCTACGTGACAGCGACACTGATCCGGCCGCTGGACGGCGCGTCGAGCCCGCGAGCACCGGTGCGGGCGCTGGGCTTGGGATGGGTCGGGCTGGAACATGGCGACGCGGAGATCACGGCGCAGTTCACCTCTGCTGCCGAAGCCTCCCCCCGTCAGGTGATGAAGGCAGTCTTGCAGACGGATGCGGCGGAGGGAACGCAGGTGTGGGCAACGATTGCAGCGACAGATCTCGGCATTCTGAACCTGACCGGGCATCAGCCGCCGGACCCGGTGGAGCATTACCTCGGACAGCGCCAGCTTGGCGTGACATTCCGCGATCTATATGGGCGACTGATCGACCCGGCACTGGGTACGCCCGGCCGGTTACGATCCGGCGGCGACGAAACTGCTGGCGGGCTGAAATCACCGCCGCCGACCGAGGCGCTGCTGGCATTCTTTTCCGGTCCGATCGAGGTGGGCGCCGATGGTGTTGCCTCCGCCGACTTCGCCTTGCCCGACTTTAACGGAACCGTCAGGCTGGATGCTATTGTCTGGTCGGCAGACGGCGTGGGTGCGGCCACGCAGGACGTTCTTGTCCGTGACCCGGTGGTCGTCTCCGCCGCCATGCCGCGTTTTCTCGCCCCGGGCGATGCGGCAACGCTGGCAATCGATGTCGCGAATGTGACTGGTCCGTCCGGAGCCGTTGCGGTGCGGGTGGAAAGTAAATTGCTGGGTCTTCGGGCCGAACAGATGCTGGTGCTGGACGAGGGCGCGCGCGGTCGGCTCAGTTTCCCGCTCAACGCTGCCAGGGTCGGAGATGCTGCCATCACTGTCACAACCACACTCGCCGATGACACCATCCTGACCAAGAACCTGACCCTTGGTATTCGCCGCAATGATCCGGAGGTCGCCCGTCAGAGCCGCTTCAACCTTGCGGCGGGGACGGGTGGCATCACCCTCGACGGCCAGATCTTTGCCGGTCTGGCCCCGGGCACGGGTACGGCGGTGCTGAGTGCCGGCCCGCTGGCGCGTTTCGATGTGCCCGGATTGCTGACTTCTTTGGACCGGTATCCGTATGGCTGCACCGAACAGGTGACTTCGCGCGCGTTGCCATTGCTATACTTTCGGGAAGTCGCCGCCGGGCTTGGCCTGACGGAACGGCGCTCGCTGGAGGAGCGGATAGCGCAAGCGGTGGAGGATGTGCTGGCGCGGCAGGCTGGCAATGGCAGTTTCGGAATGTGGTCTTCGGGCGGAGATGGCAATCTGTGGCTGGACGCCTATGTCTCCGACTTCCTGACGCGGGCGCGTGTGGAAGGGTTCGATGTGCCGGATCGCGCGTTCGATGCCGCGTTGCGCAACCTTCGCAACCGCGTCAACGCAGCGCCGGATTTCGAGAATGGAGGAGAGGATATCGCGTATGCGCTCTATGTCCTTGCGCGGGAGGGAGAGGCTGCGATCGGTGACCTGCGTTACTATGCCGACGCCCGCGCTGACGCCTTTGCAACTCCACTGGCACTTGCCCAGATCGGTGCGGGACTCGCTGCATATGGCGAGCCGGTTCGAGCCGATGGCATGTTCCGGCGTGCCGTGGATATGCTGGGAATTGCTGATGACAGCCTCTGGCGCAGTGACTTCGGCAGCACCCGGCGCGACACCGCTGCTGTCCTGACACTCGCTACCGAGGCTGGCAGCGACGCGGCTCTCAACTCCGACCTAGGTGCCCGAGTTGCCGCGCGCAGTACTCTCAATGACGAGTTGTCGACACAAGAAAGCGCCTGGACGTTGCTGGCCGCAAGGGCTTTGCTGGCCGACAGCGGCGCCAGTAACCTGACACGGGATGGCGCGCCAGTATCGGGGCCGATGGTGGACAGTTTGACTGACAAAGACCTGGCTTTGTCACCGGTCACCATCGGCAATGTCGGCACCGGGGATACGGAAGCAGTCCTGACGGTTTTTGGTGTGCCGACGGAGCCGGAGCCAGCGGGCGGCAATGGCTATCGGATCAGCCGCGCCTACTACGACCTCGATGGCAATTCCGTCGATCCGGGGGAAGTGCAGCAAGGTTCCCGACTGGTGGCGGTGTTGAACATTGTGCCGGAGCGGGACAACGAGGCACGACTGATGATCGACGACCCATTGCCCGCAGGCTTCGAAATCGAGAGTCCGAACCTGCTTCGTGGCGGTGAGGTCGGAGCTTTGGACTGGCTCCAACTTCAGGACGTTGCCCGCCATACCGCCTTTGGCACTGACAGGTTTCGTGCAGCCGTGGATTGGCGCGGAACGGAGGGGTTCCGCCTAGGCTATATCCTGCGCGCCGTATCTCCGGGTACTTTCCACCACCCTGCGGCGAGTGTCGAGGATATGTACCGGCCCGCCTATCGCGCCCGAACGGCGGCTGGCGAAGTGCGGATCGTGGCGGAGTAGGACTGGGCAATGCGCCTTCCCTTCCGCCTTTGGCTGATTGGTACGAGTTTCGGAATTGCGCTGCTGGCGGGCGTATGCGGGCTCGAGGCATGGGTGCGCACCACAGAACTGCCCAAGCTGGACGCGCCGCTTTCAACTGAGATGCTGGATGTGCACGGACAGGTGATGCGCATCACTCTGGCGTCGGATGGCCGCTGGCGACTGCCAGCCGGGGCACAGGATGTGGACGCTGAATACATCGCGCAACTGATTGCCTATGAAGACAAGCGGTTTCTGTCTCATGGCGGGGTCGACATATTGGCGTTCGCGCGGGCGGGGATGCAGGCGTTGCGGCGTGGTGAGATAAAGTCCGGTGGCTCCACTCTGACGATGCAGGTAGCGCGTCTGCTGGAAGGGTCTGGCACCGGCCGCTGGCGTGGCAAGTTGCGCCAGATACGGCTGGCTCTGGCGCTGGAACGGAGATTGACCAAGGAAGAAATCCTCTCGCTTTATCTGACGCGCGCACCGTTCGGCGGCAATCTCGAAGGCGTCCGTGCCGCCGCGCATGCCTATCTCGGTAAGGGGCCGGGCCGACTGAGCGCGGCAGAAGCTGCCTTTCTCGTGGCTCTTCCGCAGGCCCCTGAATCGCGAAGACCTGACAGGTACCCTCAAGTGGCAAAGCGGGGGCGAGACCGTGTGATTGGCCGGCTGACCGCGATCGGTTTTCTGACTGCGGCTGATGCGGATCGTGCCCGTTCCTCGCCTGCGCCTGAGGCCCGTGCCATGATGCCCAACCTCGCCGCCCATCTCGGTGATCGCCTGATGCGACAGATGCCGGAGCAGCGGGTGTTGCGAACCCATATCGATGCTGCCGTTCAGGTGCACGCCGAGAAAGTGTTGTCGGGCGCACTGCGGGGACGAGGCGGGTTGACGGGGGCGATCCTTGTTGCGGATCTCGCGAGCGGTCATATCCGTGCCAGCGCCAGCGGGCTTTCTTACACGGATGCGTCTCGTGCCGGGTTCCTCGACATGTCCCGCCGGATCCGCTCTCCCGGTTCTACGTTGAAGCCGCTGATTTATGCACTGGCGTTCGAGGCGGGCTTGGCGCATCCAGAGACGTTGATCGAAGATGTGCCGATGCGGTTCGGCGCCTACGCGCCGGAGAATTTCGACGGCAGTTACGTTGGCACGTTGTCATTGCGTGAGGCGTTGCAAACCTCGCGCAACGTTCCGGCGGTGGCTCTGCTGGATCGGGTCGGTCCGGCGCGGCTCACCTCGCGTCTGCGACGGCTGCAGTTGGATGTACAAACGACGGGTGACGGTGCGCCGGGCCTTGCGCTCGCCCTCGGTGGGGCGGGATTGACGCTGGAGGACTTGGTGACGCTCTACGCTGCGCTTGGAAATGAAGGTGCAGGGATGCGGCTGACGGCTGCGGGAGATGCTGCCGGGCCGGTACAACTGATCGAGAGCCGTGCGGCCTGGTATACGGGTGAAATCCTGCGGGGGATATCTGCGCCCGGCCGGATGGGTAAAGGCGAGATTGCTTACAAGACCGGTACATCCTACGGGCACCGCGATGCGTGGTCCATCGGCTTCGATGGCCGCCATGTCGTCGGTATTTGGCTAGGTCGGGCAGATGCCGGTGCCGTACCCGGACTGAGCGGGCAGGGAGACGCCGCGCCGTTGCTGGTGACAATGTTTGATCGGTTGGGCGTTAAACCGCTGCCGCTGCCGCCATCGGATGCGTTGCTGGTAACGAATGCTGAGCTACCCCGACCGCTGCGCGCCTTTCGCACTGCGTCATCAAGCTACAGCGAGGACGGTCCGGAGATAGCGTCGCCGCCCGATGGAGCGCGGGTGGAACTGGGGCTGCGGCCTGGAGAGGGGGAGAAATCCCTTGCCGTTCGGCTGGGACCGGGTGGACAGGCGCCGTTTACCTGGCTGGTGGATGGGCGGGTGATCGGGCGCAGCTTCCGCCGGGAAGAATTCCAGTGGCCGGTTTCGGACCCCGGATATGTCGAGATAACGGTGATCGACCGCTCCGGAAGCAGTGCCCAGATACACGTAGAGCTGCGGTGATACTCACCGCAGCCCATGTGTGTTGCTCACAATCTACAATCTTTACAAGCCGGTAAACTCAACCGGAACATTACATACTAGGCACCACCTCACAGGCGAAATGAGGTAGTAAGGTAGGAGCAACACAACTCAAGCTCCAGTACACAACCGTTCTGCGGGGCAGAGCGGTTTTCGCAAGGCCCCCCCCACGAACATGCCATACATCGGCACCCCGTATTCGATGATCCGGATGCCCCCTCCCGAACCTCGACAAACCATGAGACCAAAACGCGGTCTTATGATTTTTCCCTCTCAGGCGCCCCAAAGAGGCGCAGAAGAGGAATTCCCAGCACATGGCTGATACTCATCAATTCATCACAGCGGATCATGCGATCCGATGCTTCCAACTCGTTAAACCCGGCAGATGAGACTTCCAGTGTGGCGGCGATCTGACCTAAGGAAATTGCACGCGCTTCACATAGCGCCTGAATTTCGAACCTCAGATTTTTAGCCAGTTCCTGGTACATCTGCTCGTATCCATTCATTGACCCTCATTTTAGGTATTTTGAGAGCCAGCGCTAGAACGGCAAATTTGCAGCACCAATTCGTGGCGTGCGTGAAAACTCACGCTGAGGTTACGCTAGGTCAATGTTCGGGTAGGGAGTCCAGACGATGCCGGAAATTCTGAATGGCCTTTTCGACCAAACCCGCCTCTGCATCGAGACTGTTGCGTTCAAGCTCGAATTTGAGATACACCATCATACGAAGAAGGGCGTCGAGCTCTTTTTGGTTGGCTTCTGTCATAGTCGTAAGTCAATCTTTCCGTAGCGTTCAGCTCAACTGCGCGTTGATCGAGAAGAGCACAGTTTGCGACGTAGCGCGAATACACATCCCCCACACCAGCAATGACAGAACATCCTTGCAGATGGGTGATGCGTTTTCGCAGCGCCCTGTCATCGCGAACGCACATCCGCGCCGCGCCGCAGCCCCAATTTCCGAGCCATTCGACTCACTTTTCGAATCACTTTTCATCAACACAGAAGGCAAATTCCCGGTTTTTTTCGAACATCCGGCCGCTTGTACGGGTGCTTGGTTGCGCAGTTTAGCGCCACGCCTATTAGGCGAGTGCCGGAAATTCAAGTTTCGTGGGGAATGAGTCAGGAAGGGGAAAAGCCCCCCGGTTCGCCCCTTCCTGGGCCCGGATTTTGCAGAATGGCACGCGGTCCACTCTACCTTGAGTAGTCGCAGGCGCGCCGATCTCCGGGCGTTCTGATGCCGATTAGAGAAACTGGAAGGCTAGCAGGTGACCTGCCAGGCCTACCCCTCACTCAGCACCTCGCAACCGACTGGATCGCTGACATGTCGGAGCTACCTGCCTTTGACAACGCAGGCCGAGCGGCGACACGATCCGGCCGTATCGCATTATTCGGCCGCGACAGCCATCTGGTCGCTTCGATCGAGCAGCCCTTGTTCCATGGCGCCGGGCGCGTCCCAGCGGCCCTCGGTGCGGATCAAGGCATAAGGGTCGGATGACAGGGTAATCGCGTCCTCTGGCAATTCACCCTCCCAGATCATCTCCATATAAAGGAAGTTAGAGTCCGCATAGACACCGGTGTCCTTGCTCCGCTCTGCCACTTTGCATCCGAACATTTTGTACAGAGGGATCAGATCCTCTCGCGCATGGCCGACGACCTTGGAGAAGCCTTTGCGGGTGCAGTGCTGGAAGGCGGCACGCACGAGAGTGAAGACGATGCGAGTATTCCGGAATGGCGGCCGCACGGCGACGCGCTCGATCTTGGCAAATCCGCCGAAGTAGCGGATGCGTAGGCAAGCTGCCGGTTCCTGTCCTACCCACCCGATCAGATGCGTGGCGCAGAAATCGTTTCCATCGAACTCCTCCTCATAGCCGTAATCTTGCTCCGTCATATAGACGGCCGCACGGATCGCCGTGACACGCATGATGTCCTCAATGGTTTCTGCGTGGGTGACAGACATCTTGCGAGGCTGCGGGCTTTTCGCCGGTTTGCCGGAGATTGCGGGTCTGAAATCGATGCTTCCGTCGGGCATGGGGTATCCTGTCCTTCTAGATAGGGGGGGAGATAGGGGGGAAATCGCGTTTCGCGGCGCGAAACTCTTGGGGACTGGTCACTACATTGGTTGGCAGGCCATTGCCCGATGACGTCGGTAACAAAGACGCGGTTTCGGGAAACGACTATACAAATCTGCCGGAAGTCTCAGGTGCGCCCGTACTGCTGCCTTGAGTTGGCGAAGCGATACGAACAGCACCTGTTGCGAACGCAGCATTTGCTGCTGCATTCCTAGGGTGCAAGTTTGTGGCGAATTCTCCACAATTCTGCCACTTAAGTATATGTTAATACGCCAAGTACTAACTGAACGCCGCAACCACAGATTGACCAACCATCTGGATATAAAAAGCTTTTCCACGATTCATTCCTCAGGCAGAGCCGATCCGTTACTGCGTTTGTGTCTGTTCACACGTTCAAATTGAAAAGTTAGCTGGTGTTAAGATTATTGGCAGGCTAACGTTTTAGCAGCAGACTGATGCGGATTCGCAGCGGGGAACAATGAACCGAGCGGTGATCGATCCGTCCTGGGATGATCTGAAGACATTCCTTGCATGCGCGCGAACACTGAGTTTTCGCGCCGCAGCCAAAAAGCTCAACCTAACGTCATCAACCGTTGTCCGACGTATCGGTGCACTCGAGGAAGAACTCGGTTTCAAGCTGTTTGACCGACTTCCGAACGGAGTACAGCTTACCAGAGAGGGTTCACGGCTTGTCGCAAGTGCCACGCATCTGGAGCAGGGTGCTTTCGATCTGCAGCGCCGTATTGAGACTTTCGACCCGGACAAACGCGGTATCGTGCGGATCGCGGCGATGGAGGGGCTTGGTGCCTTCTGGCTGATGCCGCGGCTGATTCCCTTTCAGCGATCAAATCCGATGATGGTGGTGGATCTGAACGCGACCGACAGGCTGGTAGATGTCAGTCGTATGGAGGCAGATGTGGCGATCCAGTTTGCGGAGCCTGACAACCCGCATGTCGTCAGGCGACGTTTGGCTTCGCTACACGTCTATCCCTACGCCTCGCGTCGATACATCGAACTGTACGGCGTGCCCAAGACCAAGGCGCAGATGATGGATCACCGGTTGGTGGACAAGGTCGGGTCTGGGCAGGACAACGGCACATGGCCGAACTACTTGGGAATAGACGACATCGAGGGGATCGTCGGCATTCGTACGAACTCCTCCGCTGCGCATCTCTATGCCATCGAGCGTGGTGCCGGTATTGGGGATCTGCCTACATTTGCCTCTGCTCTTGCACAGGATCTCGTGCCGATCGATGTTGGCATCCATCACCGTATCGACGTCTGGTTGACCTATCATCCGGATGCCAGACGCACCCCCCGGGTGGCTACCATGATCGACTGGCTGATCTCTTCCTTCGACGGTTCCAAGTTTCCGTGGTTCCGAGACGAGTTTATTCATCCAAGCGCATTTGTTGAGTTCGACAGCCGCCACTGGCAGGACAGCCAGGCGGCGGGCTACGCCGCTGCTGGCTTTTCCAAGGAATTGCCCTGATCCGTATCGTCTCGGGCTAATTGGGTTCCCGTGATACGGGAAATGAGATGAGAATAGCAGACTTTGTGGAAGTCCTGAACTTCCAAGACCAAGTCCGCCCTGCTTAGGGGCAGGGCATGCCTGCTTCGGTCCAGATTATCATGTCGTCGAGGTGTTGTTGCATCGTGCCGGGAGTTGGTTCACGGCTGCCACCAGGATCGAATCCCCAGGCGATGAAGGAGCGAATTTCGGCGTCATGGGTGATGTGTTCGATCAGCCCGGCACCATCACGGCCGCCGTTTCGCTGCGGGTCGCGCAACTGTGCGCAGATTTTCGGACCGGGGATGTCGAACCAGACGAACTCCGCGGGGGCCAGCATCCAGGGATGACCGGTGTGCGGGGCCGCGTGAGGCATTATGTTGGGGCGCGTTGACTCCACATGGCACGTGGCACAAGGCAGGGTTTCGGCACCGATGCGACTTTCGCCGGCATCGACGTTCATGCCGTGGGGACGACTGGTGCCGAAGGAGGGGCCGGTCCACATTGGCAGGTTGCTGGCATCGGTGTGGCAGTTCGCACAGCGGGGATGGCTGACGACGGCATGAATGCGATCCCACGCCGCCAGGCCGTCAGCAGTGCTGACAGGGGACTCCGGGCGGTTGATCGAAAGCTCCACCCCCGCCGAGAAAGCGGCGGAGGCGGCAAGGGTCATGGCTGTAAAGCCAATGCCAATCGGCTTCACGCGAAGTCGACGGACTTGATCCACGGCAACTCGGTCAGCCGCGTCCCGGTCGCCTTGTAGATAGCATTTGCCACGGCGGGCAATGCGGGCGGCAGGCCCGGCTCTCCAACGCCTGTGGGTGCCTCGGTGGAGGGGACGATGTGCACCTCGATTTCCCCGATGTCGGATATGCGTAGCAGTTCGTAATCGTGGAAATTTGTCTGGTCGGCAGCGCCGTCGGTAAATGTCACCTCGTTCAGCATGGCAGCGCCGATGCCGTAGCCGATGCCGCCTTCCATCTGAGCGCGGATGACATCAGGGTTGATGGCCACGCCGCAATCGACCGCACAGGTGATTTTCTCGATCTTCACCGCGCCGTCGCGAAGCGAGACTTCGGCGACCTGAGCGACGTAGCTGGAGAAACTCTTGTGCACGGCGACGCCGCGGAAGCGGCCTTCCGGTGCGGGAGTATCCCATCCAGATTTATCTGCGACCAACCGAAGAACGCCGGTGAGGCGCTTGCGGTCGGTGTCTTCACCTGAGAGCAATTCCAGGCGCAGGTCCACGGGATCGCGACCGAGGGCTTCAGCTGCCATATCGAGGCCGACTTCCATGGCGTAAGCAGTATGGGTATTGCCCACCGACCGCCACCAGAGGACCTTGTTGGGAGTCTGGGCGTCGGTCAAACCCACGCTCATCACCGGCAGGTCGTAATGCGTGTCGGCAATGCCTTCGACGGAAGTGTGATCGATACCGTTGTGAACAACGAAACTTTCCATCGCTGTTCCCTTGAAGATCGATTGGGTGGCAATGCGGTGGTCCCAACCAGTGATCTTGCCATCGTCACCAATGCCAATACTCAGGCGATGGGCGGCCATCGGCCGATACTGCCCTCCCGGAAAATCGTCTTCGCGCATCCAGACAAGTTTTACCGGGGTTTGGTCGCCATAGAGTGCAAAGGCCATGGCCGCTTCGGCGTTATAGTCGGCGGTGAAGTTGGCGCGTCGTCCGAACGATCCGCCGGCGTAGAGTGTCGTGATTTCCACCTGTTCGGGTTCGAGCCCCAAGACGGCAGCAAGGACGGCCTTGGAGATGGTCGGGAATTGGCAGCCGTCATAAAGCATGACGCCATTTTCCGTCGGTGCGACCGTACAGTTCAGTGGTTCCATTGGTGAATGCGTGAGGTAGGGGAAGAAGAAATCAGCTTCCACCTTTTTCGGTGCCGCCTGCACTGCTGCTTCCACTGCTGTGCGGTCGGCGCCAGGACGGGCCTCCAGCTCCGGAGTTTCCAGCATGGTCATGTGTTCGGCCTTGATAGCATCAGTGGACCGGGTTTCAGCCGCCGTCAGATCCCATTCAGCCGTGATTGCCTGGCGGGCCTGGAAGGCGGCCCATGTGGACGTGGCGTAGACTACCACGCCTGAATTGTCGGGTAGGGCTTTGGCATCGAGATAACCGTGCAGACCTTCGGCCGCGGAAGCGTCGAAACTTGTCAGCTTGCCGCCCTGGTTGGGACAGCGCAGGACATTGGCGTAAACCATGCCGGGCAGTTGAACGTCCATGGCGAATTGTGCGGTGCCATCTGTCTTGGCGATACTGTCCTTGCGGGAAAGCCTATTCTGACCGATGAGTGTGAATTCGGATGGATCCTTCAACCTCGGCTCCGACGGAGCCTCCATTGCGGATGCGGCAGCCACGAAATCGGCGAACGTACCCCGGCGATCACCACTCGTCAGCACGCCCTTTGAAACCTGTACGTCACCAGGCTCGACACCCCACTCCGCTGCAGCAGCCGCGACGAACATGGCCCGAGCGGCAGCACCGGCCTGACGATACTGCATCCAGGAGTTGGCTATCGCAGTAGAGCCGCCTGTACCCTGTGCACCCATGAGGGTGTTGTTATAGGTTTCATCCGCCGGAGCGAAGTCGAACAAAATGGTTTCCCAGTCGGCGTCCATTTCCTCGGCGATGATAGTAGTAAGGCCAGTGGTTGTGCCCTGGCCCATCTCGAAATGCTTGAGTATGGCGGTGACGGTACCATCGGTGCCTACGCGAACGAAAGGGTTCAGCGCTACCGGCGACGTTTCGCTATTGGCGAGCACGCCTTCCGGCGTGAAGCCGATTGCGAAGGCCCCGGCGACGGCGGCGGTTCCCCTGAGGAAGCCGCGGCGGGAAGTGGCTATGGTCATGGCTCAGCCCTCCAAAGTTTCGGCGGCGCGGTGGATGGCGGCGCGGATGCGGGGATAGGTGGCGCAGCGGCAGGCGTTGCCGGACATCACGTCGTCAATGTCCTGATCGCTTGGTTTTGGGGTGGTCTGCAGCAGGTCGATGGCTTGCATGATCTGGCCGGACTGGCAGTAACCACACTGGACGACATCAAGTTCGCGCCATGCTGCTTGTACCGCATCGGCCACGGGGCTGGCGGCACCTTCTATGGTGGTGATCTCCGCACCCTCGACATCGCCGAGCGGCATCTGGCAGGAACGGACGGCAACGCCGTCAACATGGACGGTGCAGGCACCGCACATGGCGACTCCGCAACCGTATTTGGTACCGGTCAGGCCCGCGCCGTCGCGAATGGCCCAGAGGAGCGGTGTGTCGGGCGGGGCGTCGATGATGGTGGAATTACCATTGAGCTTTAGAGTCGTGGCCATGGAAATCTCCCTGGATTGGAAAATGGTATCCGGTGAACCTTGGGGTAAACTGGTGAGTGTAAGCTGACGCACTTGGTCGCAAATGTAAACCGACGAGTTTACTTGTTCGCAAAAACTTTATAGCGGTGGTGTGGAACCAGAAAAACGTGGCTTTGTAGGTAAGATGTGCGTCCCCAATTTCAAGCAGCGGCAGATACTGGAAGCCGCCATCACGGAGTTCACCGCGCGTGGGTTCGAAGGCGCGAGCATGGACAGAATCTCGGCGCTGGCGAATGTTTCGAAGCGGACCGTCTATAATTACTTCGACAGCAAGGAAGCGCTGTTCCGGACAATTTCGGAGCAGATCTGTGACGAGGTGCGGCAGACGATCGATGTTACCTACGACGCGTTTCAGCCCTTGCGGCCACAGTTGATGGAATTGGGATTGGCCGAAGTGCGCCTTTGCCGGTCTGAATGGTTCATGCGCGTGGCACGGATGGGCATAAGCGAACTATTGAGGAATCCCGAACTGGCCCGGAGACTGGGGTTTTCGGAGCCGCACAAGGATATTTTCGGAAGTTTCTTCAGGGCGGCGGTGGAGGCTGGCGCGATCGACAGCCCTGTGCCGGACGCGTTGGCCGATCACTTTCTGGCCGGGATCAAAGCCCAGGCATTCTGGCCGGCGATCCTGTCAGGTGAAATGGTTCCGGAGGCGGCGATGGAAGAAATTGTAGCCAGTGCTGTGGATACGGTGATGCGTAAATTCGAGAACGACGATCTCGCGGTCCGGACTACCTGACAATTGCCTCGAACGGATCATAGAGCGCTTCGGAAACCGGGCCAAAGGCGAGATGGGGCAGTATATCGGGCTTGAAGCGCAAATTCTCCAGTTGGCTTTCGGTGAAGAAACGGCGTTGCGTGACAACGTTCTCTGGGTCTTTCCAGTCTGGCGTCAGGGTGCCGTCGGTAATGGCCGCACGGAAGAACAAGTCCACCTGATGGTACCCGCTCTCCGGGTCGTGGAATTCATTTATACCAAGCAGGCCGCCGATAGAGATTGTAAGGCCCGTTTCCTCGTGAACCTCGCGCGTCAGGTTGTCGGGAATTGAACTACCTGCCTCAATGCCGCCGCCGGGGGCGCACCATAGGTCACTCGTGCCGCCGGGATAGGCGTTGACGAGAAGGAGGCGGCCTGCCTCGACGATAATGGCACGGGCGGCCAAGCGCGGAAATTTGTAGCCCATCTTGTTCTGAACGGGCTTCGGATCACTCCGCTGCCCAGGATATCCCCTGCTGCGAATCGTCATGGCCGGACCGGAAGGCGGCACGACGTTGCCGCTGACTATACCGAAATTCGAAACGGCTACGATAATTTTCGAGCTTTCGGCGTTCGCGCACTGCATTGTGGAAAACGGAAGCGTCGAAGTCGCCCAGTATCAAGCCTTCGACGACGGTGCTAAGGGCACCGAGATCCCGCAAGGCGTTGGCTGTTTCGTGGCCTCCGAAGGGGATCTTGAGTAGGCGTGCTTGGGGAGCGGCGTCGGTTATCCGTCGGGCGTGTGACATGTCCCGCTTGTTGAAAGGATCCACAAACAAAGTCAGTTCCGCATCCGGATGAATATGACGAACAGCGTCCGACTGCTCTTCTTCCCAGTCCTGCACAAGGCCGCGATCATATCGGTTTTCCCACGGCACAACCGTCTTGTTGAGCGAGGTTTGCGGATTGAAGGCGATGATCGCGTCCGGCTGAACGATGTCGGAGAACTGCATGGCTGCGTAGCCACCCATCGAGGAACCGTAGAGCACAACGCGGCGATACTGGCGAAAGAAGCCGCTTGCCTTGAGAAATTCAAAGAACCGGGGCAACGACTGCTGACGATACCAGTCGACGAATGCGGGCATGATGTACAATCCATCGAAGCCCCGTTTGCGGATGAATTTATGCCCCCAGCCCGGACGGTTCGGGTTGGGCCGCTCCTGCTTGCCGCCAGCCCGCTCGAACGTGATGACGAGCACGTCGGAACCGCAACTGTCATGACGGATGAAATAGTGATCCGTCGGGAAAGACACGGATGTGTAGTTCTTTGTTTCTGGAACCATCGTGTCAAACATCACTGTACCCCGGAAGCGCGGGTTTAGGGAACTTCGCCAAGTTCCTTTCTGCAGGGCCTGCCAGAAAAAAAGCACTGCTTCCTGCCATGATTACATCAGAGTAAATGCTTTCACCGGATGGTGACTTGCCAGATGCGAAGTTGAAGGTGATAGCTTGGCGATGCATTTGTTTTTCCTCACCTTTGTGGCGCTTGTGGCATTTGCGGCCAACTCTCTGCTGAACCGTGCGGCCTTCGTTGATGCCGGTGCAGGAGCTGCAGGTTTCACCGCTTTGCGACTGGCCTCAGGAGCTCTCATTCTAGCTGCCATTGTGGCGTGGCGAGGGAGCGATCGCGGCCTTGCCAAGGCTGGATCATGGCAATCTGCGGGCGCTTTGCTGCTTTATGCCATCGCCTTTTCCTTCGCCTATCTGAGCCTCGATGCCGGACTTGGCGCCCTGATTCTGTTCGGAGGTGTGCAGATCACGATGTTTGCGGGCAGCTTGCTGACCGGGGTGCGGCCGGGGGTGTGGCGCTGGATCGGTTCTGGCTTGGGGCTGGCAGGACTCACGGTGCTGCTATTGCCGGGTGTCGATGTAACCGGAGCCGATACTCGGGGGGTTCTCCTCATGCTGGCGGCGGCAGTCGGTTGGGGCATCTACAGCCTGAGGGGAGCTTCGGCGGTAGACCCTCTGCTGGTGACGGCAGGAAATTTCTGGCGGGCGGCTGTGCCTGCCGTGGCACTGTTTTTGGTTCTGGAACCGTTCGGAACCCTGAATTGGCACGGCGCCATCTTGGCCGTAATGTCCGGCGCGCTGGCATCCGGGTGCGGGTATGCCGTCTGGTATGCGGTCCTGCCGCGACTGGAGGCGACGACGGCAGCCGTGGCGCAACTGAGTGTGCCGCTGATAGCGACGGTGGGCGGTATTCTGCTTCTGGACGAGCGACCAGGAACAAGCTTTGCCGTTGCTGCCGTTCTGATCCTTGGTGGCATCGTGCTGGCCGTGTTCGGACCCAAGCAGACAGCTTGAGCATGCCATCGGTGACCAATACTCTTTGTCCGGTACGGAATTGGGAGCAGAAATGCTGAAACGTGTGTTCGATTTTGTGGTGGCGCTGGTGCTACTGTTATTGACGCTTCCAGTATGGCTGGTGATTGCTGTGTTTGTGACCGCGCAGGATGGTGGCTCGCCGTTCTTTCGCCAGCCGCGGGTGGGCAAGGACGGCAAGCCCTTCCTTTTATGGAAATTCCGCTCCATGATCCGGGACGCTGCGTCCAAAGGGGGGCACCAGACACATGCGGGTGATCCGCGGATCACCAACATCGGAGCGTTCCTGCGACGGACCAGCCTCGACGAGTTGCCGCAGTTTCTGAACGTGCTGGCAGGTGAGATGAGCCTCGTTGGTCCGCGACCCGATACTCCGATGCAGGAGAGAGATTATCCGCCCGAGATATGGCAAAGGCGCGTGTCGGTGACGCCGGGGATCACGGGCTATGCGCAGGTTATGCAAAAGGGCGGGTTTTCGGAAAGGGATCGGACGAGCCTCGACCTCGAGTATATCGAACGACAAGATTTTTGGTTGGACTTGTGGATCATCGCACAGACCTTCCTGATCGTGTTGCGGCGAAAGAACCGCTGATGCAGCGTCGCCACGACTAGCGGCGGTCGCTTTGCCAACAAGACGCGGGACTTGCCAGAAGACATTCAAATGCGCAACATGCGGTAGCGTCGTGCTGCGGCGCGGATAAATCTGGGATGGTGCTGCCGGGAACGGGCGGACCGGGAAAACAGGGATGACGCAATATGGCGGGCGAAAACGATACATTCGAGGTCTATCAGGATAAGCGCGGTGAGTACCGCTGGCGGCGCAAGGCCAGTAACGGCCGGATCGTCGGGGCCTCCTCCGAAGGGTATAACAAGAAGGCGGACTGCGAGGCGAACATGAACCGCGGTCCGAACCCGAAGGACAAGTGGGAGTTCTACCAGGATAAACGCGGGGAGTATCGCTGGCGTCGGCGGGCCGTAAATGGCAACATCATCGGTGCGGCCTCCGAGGGGTACACCAAGAAGGCCGATGCGGAGGCGAATGCGGCGCGGCAGGGCTATCAGGGCTGATAACGGATATTTTCATCGATTTGGGCCCGGTTTTCCGGGCCCTTTTGCTTTTGGAGTCGGGCTGGAACAATCTTCCAGCGTCAGCCGCCTTCGGCAGGAGCCGTTGAGCGACGGTAGCGGGCGGGTAGCGCTGTGGCCCGCTTGTGTCCTCAAGTTTTAGGGCTGATACGGGTGATGTGACCCATCTTGCGGCCCGGGCGTGCCTCGGCTTTACCATAGTGGTGAACGCGGGCGTCTGAGGTGGTTTCGACCGCCGCGATATCTTTCCCGATCAGATTCAGCATCATGGCGTCGGAATGTCGGCTGCCATCGCCTAGCGGCCAGCCGGCAACGGCGCGGATGTGCTGTTCGAACTGGTCGATCGTGCAGGCAGCTTCTGTCCAGTGGCCAGAGTTGTGCACACGTGGAGCGATTTCATTGACGATGAGACTTTCCGGTGTGACGAAGAGTTCCACACCGAGGACCCCGATGTAGTCGAGCGCGTTCAGAATACGGCCTGCGAGCAGTACGGCATCCTGAGCCTGTGATGGAGATAACGCGGCGGGGATGGTCGTGCTGTGGAGGATGCCGTTTTTGTGGACGTTTTCGCCAGGATCGTAGCAGGCGACAGCGCCATCGGTCCCGCGGGCGGCGATTACCGAAATTTCGCGATCAAAGCGGACGAACCCTTCCAACACTGCCGGTGCCCCGCGCATCGCTGCCAGCGCCTGCGGGACGTCGTTTTCGGAGGAGATGCGGGCCTGACCTTTGCCGTCATAGCCGAACCGGCGGGTTTTTAGAATAGCAGGGAGACCGATTGAAGTGGTGGCAGCGGTGAGATCTTCCGCATTGTCGACCTCCGCAAAGGGCGCCGTCATAAGCCCGATGGATTGGAGAAACTTCTTCTCGATAACCCTGTCCTGACTGATGCGCAGAGCCTCGCGAGTCGGGCGAATTGGTGCCAACGAATCCAAGAGATCCAGCGCAGTGGTCGGAATGTTCTCGAACTCGAAGGTTATCACATCGACCGAATTGCCGAAGGCTACGAGGGCCGCGTGATCATCGTAGGCGGCGGTAGTCGCCAGCGTTGCAACTTCGCCGGCGGGGGCCCTAGGGTCGGGATCGAATACATGTGTCTTGAGCCCAAGGCGGGCGGCAGCGAGCGCGAGCATCCGGCCCAATTGGCCGCCGCCGAGAATGCCTACCGTGGAGCCGGGCGCCAAGGCATCACTCATCAAGCGGTTCCTCGGCCACCGCGTCAGCCTGACTGGCACGCCACGCTTCGAGACGCCCTGCGAGAGCGTTGTTGGTTGTCGCGATCTGGGCTGCCGCGAAAAGGGCGGCGTTGGCTGCGCCGGCCTTGCCGATGGCAAAGGTTGCGACCGGAATACCCTTTGGCATCTGAACGATAGAGAGGAGGGAATCCATACCGTTGAGAGCTGCAGACTGTACAGGTACTCCCAACACCGGTACGCGGGTTTTCGCGGCCAGCATTCCTGGAAGGTGGGCAGCCCCACCGGCACCGGCAATAATTGCCTGCAACCCGCGTGGCGCAGCCGTTTCCGCATAATCAAAGAGACGGTCGGGTGTTCGATGCGCAGAGATGATGCGGGTCTCGTAGGCGATGTCGAGGGCGTCGAGCACTTCGGCGGCGGCCTTCATCGTCGGCCAGTCGGACTGGCTGCCCATAGCGATGCCAACGAGGGGGAGTGTCATGTTTCAGGATTTCCTTGCTTCTGTCGGCTCAGGCGATGATGTCGGGCGTCAGTTCGTCTTCGATGCGGGCGATCTGGTCTTTCAGGCTCAGTTTCTTCTTCTTGAGCCGGCGTAGCCGCAGCATGTCGGGCGCAGGGCCTTCTTCAAGGGCGATGATGGCTTCGTCAAGGTCGCGATGCTCTGAACGGAACTGAGCGAGGCGCACTTTCAACACCTCCATCCGGTCCATCTGTGGAGAGTCTTTCATGCAGTATCCCGGGCCATTTACCCTTGTTTTATCGCCCGTTCCTCCCCATGTTTTCAAGCGTAAAGGCTGCCGCTGCGGGGCCTTTTACGAATTGTTGCTTTCGACAAGGACAGTGAGACATGACCAAGGCAACCTTTGCCTCACATCCCTACCTCCTCGGGTTCGAGCAGCTTGACCGGCTGATGGAGCGGACCGCGAAATCGGGAAACGAGGGATATCCTCCCTACAATATCGAACAGCGCGGTGAGGGGCAGTACCGTATCACGCTGGCAGTGGCAGGCTTTTCCGAGGAAGAGCTGGCGATAACACTGGAGGACGCGCAACTGGTGATCCGGGGGCGGCAGATGGAGGAGGACGAGACCCGGGTATTTCTGCATCGCGGCATCGCGGCGCGTCAGTTCCAACGAAGTTTTGTGCTGGCCGATGGCGTCGAGGTCGCAGGAGCGACCATGGAAAACGGGCTTTTGCATGTCGATCTGAAACGGCACGTTCCGGATTCGGTCGTGCAGACGATCAAGATCGAGAAAGGGTAAGAATATGAGCGATTTTCCGAGTTTGAAGGAAGCTGACGGCCAGCCGATCGTATACGTGCGCGCCGTGAAAGTGGCCGATTTGCCGAGCGAAGTGCAGGATCAGGCCGAAGGCATGGAAGCGATCTACTCTGTTTCTGATGCTGACGGCCGCGTTATTGCGCTGGTCGATGATCGTACGCGCGCGTTTGCGCTGGCGCGTATGAATGAATTGCAGCCGGTAAGTGTTCACTGAGCCGTTTGTCGGGGCCTTCTTCGTGAAGACACTTGGCCTCGGGTGCGAAGCCTGACAGAACGCTCCGCAGAGCAGGCTGCACGTCTCATGCGGAGGAACCATGGTTGATCTGAGCGACATTCACGCGCTTGAGGCGCTGACCGTGACCCCGGTGTCCGGCCCGCTCAGGGGCAGGGTTCAGCCGCCGGGATCGAAATCCATTACCAACAGGGCGCTGCTGCTGGCCGGACTGGCCGAAGGTACGACCCATATGTCGGGGGCGCTTAAAAGTCTCGATACAACGCTGATGGCACGTGCATTGCGGCGCATGGGGGCTGAGGTAACTGAGCCGGATGCCACAACATTCGTAGTCAAGGCACACGCGCGGCTCACGGCACCTGAAGAGCCGCTTTTTCTGGGCAATGCTGGTACGGCGACACGGTTCCTCACCGCTGCTGTGGCGCTTGCAGAGGGCACAGTCGTCATTGATGGTGACGAGCACATGCGCAAACGGCCGATCGCGCCGCTGGTGGAGGCATTGGCGATGCTCGGTGTCAAGGCTAGCACGCCTACCGGCTGCCCACCCGTGACGGTGGAGGCCACGGGCGGGTTCAGCGGCACACGGGTGGAGATCGACGGAGGGCTTTCAAGCCAGTATGTCTCTGCCTTGTTGATGCTCGCCGGCTGCGGAGATGCTCCGGTTACTGTTGCGCTGACGGGCGCGGAAATCGGGGCGCGTGGTTACATCGACCTGACCATCGCGGCGATGCAAGCCTTCGGAGCGGAGGTCGAAGCACTGGATGGGCAAAGCTGGATTGTGCAGCCCACGGGATACCATCCGGCGGAGTTTTCAGTGGAGCCGGACGCGTCTGCCGCGACCTACCTTTGGGCGGCGGCAGCGCTGACTGGCGGCGACATCGACATCGGGATGGCTGCAAACGACTTTACGCAGCCCGACGCCGCGGCGGCCAAGATCATTGCCATGTTCCCGAACATGCCGGCAGAGATCGACGGTAGCCAGATGCAGGACGCAGTGCCGACGCTGGCAGTACTGGCGGCCTTCAACGCCACGCCAGTCAGGTTCACCGGCATCGCAAATCTTCGGGTCAAGGAGTGTGATCGAGTATCGGCGCTGTCGACTGAACTCGCGCGGATTCGCGAGGGCCTTGCGTGGGAGGAAGGCGACGATCTTGTGGTCGCATCCGACCCGGGGCTCGCCGGTCATTTGCTGCCAACGCGGATCGAGACCTATTCGGACCACCGGATCGCGATGAGCTTTGCGCTGGCCGGGTTGAAAATACGAGGTATCACCATTCTGGACCCGGCCTGTACCGGTAAAACCTACCCGGACTATTGGCATGACCTTGCCTCACTCGGCGTGACTTTTTCCTGACGCCGCGGCACACGCCTGGTGCATACTCAAATCGATTGACGACAGAGAGAGGCGAGCCATGAAGATAATTGTGGTCGGAGCGTCCGGCGACATCGGACGTGTCGTCTGTGAGGAATTGGGCTCGCGCCACGACATCATCCGCGCAGGTCGAACGCAAGGCGACGTACTGGTAAACATGTCCGACCGCACCTCTGTGGAGAAGATGTACGCGGAAGTGGGTGATGTCGACGCTGTCATAAGTACTGCCGGTGACGTTCACTTTGGGCCACTTGAAGATTTCACTTCGGACACCTTCATGATTGGCCTGAACGGTAAGGTCATGGGGCAAGTCAATCTGGTCCTGGCGGGGATGGCGCGTATCTCTGAAGGCGGTTCGTTCACGTTGACAAGCGGTGTGCTGGATCGCGATCCAATCAGGATGGGGGCCGGGGCGGCGGCAGCCAACGGTGCCTTGGGTGGTTTCGTGACGGGCGCGGCAATTGAGATGCCGCGCGGCCAGCGGATCAATGTTGTCAGTCCGGGATTGCTGGAAGTTTCTGCGCCGCGGTACGGACAATGGTTTCCTGGACACGAGCCTGTGTCTTCCAAACGTGTGGGTCTTGCCTATGCCAAGAGCGTCGAGGGCGCTATAACCGGGCAAGTTATTGTTGTGGAATGAAAGCGGCAGGCAGACCCCCGAAAATATAAGGGCGACCCGGAGGCCGCCCATTTGCTCGATACGACCGAGCTAATCGGTACAAAACATGGATATCAGGCGCGTTCCGGCGTTACCGTCAGGCTGCCCTTGGTGGCGTGCGAATAGGGGCACACCTTGTGGCCACCGGCGATCAGGTCCTCGGCAACATCCTGATCCAGACCGGGAAGAGCAACCTTGATGGCGACATCGAGCCCGAAACCTTCATCTTCGCGAGGGCCAATGCCGACAGTGACATGGACCTTGGCATCTGCCGGGACCGTAATTTTGTTTTGGCTGGCATAGAAGCGCATGGCACCGAGGAAGCAGGCCGCGTAGCCCGTCGCAAACAATTGTTCAGGGTTCACGCCGCCGCCTGGCCCGCCCATTTCCTTGGGTACGGCCAGATCAACGGAAAAACTTCCGTCATCTGTCCCGGAGTGGCCGTCGCGGCCCCCACCGGTGGCTGTCGCGCTGGTCGAGTAAGCGATCTTAGTCGGCATTGGAGCCTCCTTCCCAAATTTCATCGTGCACGATATAAAATCGGCCCGACTTGATGTCAATCGTACTCGATCATATCGTTGGCGATATAATTTTGACTGGGTGACATATGCGAAACTCCGACAGCGACGAAGTTGTTCCAGAGGAAAACCCGTTTGCGCAGCTGTTGTGCTTCGAAGTCTATGCGACCACCCATGCCTTCCAGAAGGTCTACACGCCGCTGCTGGCGCCCTTGGGGCTGACCTACCCCCAATACCTTGTGATGATGGTGCTGTGGACAGGCGACAATCTGCCGGTCGGTACCATAGGCCGGAAGATCGGCTTGGAGACCAGCACGCTTACGCCTTTGCTGAAGAGGCTTGAAGCGGCGGGATTGGTCGCGCGCTTTCGGGACATTGCGGATGAGCGTCGCGTAATCGTGAAGCTGACCGATGCGGGACGTGATCTGCAGGCAAAAGCCGAGGATATTCCGGAATGTGTCGGGCGGGCGACAGGGCTTGATCTGGCGGAAGCCAAGTCGCTGCAGGAGCGCTTACAGAATCTGCGGGAAGCGCTGTTGGAGGCAGCAGGTTAGGTTCATGGTGCGCATGAATTTGACGGCGTGCAATGCCGCGGAAATCATTCCGCCGCCTGTAACTCCGCGTCCTGTTCGGCCAGAAACCGTTCCGCATCCAGTGCTGCCATGCAACCCATACCGGCGGAGGTGATGGCCTGCCGGTACACCGGGTCGGTGATGTCGCCCGCCGCGAACACGCCGGGAATCGATGTTACGGAAGTGCCGGGTTTAACTTTGACATAGCCCCCGCTGTGGAGTTCCAACTGGTCCTTCACCAGTTCCGAAGCCGGGGCATGGCCGATGGCGACGAACAGACCCTTGGCAGGGATTTCTGTGATTTCGCCTGTCTGTGTGTGTTTGACGCGCACAGCTTCGACGCCGAGCGGGCTATCGCCGCCGACGACCTCCTCTACCTCGTGGAACCAGAGCGGTTCGATCTTTGGATTCTTGAACAGGCGATCTTGCAGGATCCTTTCTGCGCGCAGGGTGTCCCGGCGATGAACAAGTGTAACTTTGGAGGCGAAATTCGTCAGGAACAGCGCTTCCTCGACGGCAGTGTTGCCACCGCCGACGACGACGATTTCCTGTCCCCGATAGAAAAATCCATCGCAAGTGGCGCAGGCAGATACCCCGAAGCCTTTAAACTTTTCTTCCGACGGCAAGCCGAGCCACTTAGCTTGTGCGCCGGTAGCAAGCACTACAGCATCTGCAGTGTAGGTTGTGCCACTGTCCGCAGTGGCGACGAATGGGCGTCGGGAGAGATCAAGCGAAGAGATGTAATCGGAGATCACTTCCGTTCCCATGGCCTTGGCGTGGGCTTCCATCCGCACCATCAAATCCGGCCCTTGTACTTCAGTATCGCCGGGCCAGTTTTCGACTTCTGTTGTCGTCGTCAACTGGCCGCCTGGCTGAATGCCTTGCACCAGTATCGGCTCTAGCATGGCGCGGGCACCGTAGACGCCGGCGGTGTATCCGGCCGGACCTGAACCAATGATCAGAAGTCGGGTGTGGCGGGATTCGGACATGGTGCGCTCCTAAAACTGAGCCGTGAATATAGGCACGCGGAAATGGGAGTGCAAACCCTTGCAACGTGGCGTCACGCCCCTGTGCGTAGTTTTGGGCATTGCGCGCGGAAGCGTGATATTGTTTAAGATGTTGCGCAGAATCGAAACTTTATTTCGTTTTTCGAGCGGAACGAACAATCAAGAATCGGGAGAACCGTCTTGCCGTCACTCAAACTCGATCCCATCGACCGAAAAATCCTGGCGGAGTTGCAGGGCGATGGGCGCATGACCAATGTCGAGTTGTCGCGGAGGGTCGGCATTTCTGCGCCGCCGTGCCTGCGACGCGTGCGCACATTGGAGGAGACGGGGCTTATCAAGGGCTATCATGCCGACGTCAATGCCCGGGAGCTTGGTTTTGAAGTTCAGGTGTTCGCAATGGTCAGCCTAAAGAGTCAGGCTGAGGTAGACCTCTCCGCCTTCGAGACGCTGGCGCGTGGTTGGCCGCTTGTTCGTGAGTGCCACATGTTAAATGGTGAGATCGACTTCATTCTCAAATGCGCCTCGCCTGACCTCTCTACCTTCCAGACGTTTCTGACAGAAGACCTGACGGCAGCGGACAACGTGGCGAGCGTCAAGACTTCATTGGTGATCCGCAACGCCAAGGATGAGCCGGGCGTTCCGTTCGAAATCCTCGAAGCGCGGGCGGCAGCGGAAGAAGAGTAACTCCGCCGACAGAAGGCCGGCGGAGGAGTCACATCAGGCCAGATCGGCCTGGGTCGTGATTACGCGCGCGAGAATGCCGTACTCAATGGCCTCATCGGTCGTCAGCCATTTGTCGCGTTCGATATCCTTGCGAACCTGTTCGATATCCATGCCGGTGGCATCCGCGATGACCTTGGCCAGACGCTCTCGCATGCGTTCAATCTGAACAGCCTGAATGGCGATATCGGTAACCTTGCCACCTATTCCGCCGGAAGGCTGATGGATCAGGAACCGGGTATTCGGCAGGCAAACGCGGTTTTCCTTGTCGGCAGCAAGGAAGATATGAGTTCCGGCGCTGGCAACCCAACCGGTGCCGATCACCTTTACGACGGGTTTAATGAATTTGATTATATCGTGGATCGTGTCGCCCGCTTCGACGTGCCCGCCCTGACTGTTGATGAAGAGCGTGATCGGATCGTCCGAGATGGCGGCGAGGGCGAGCAATTCTGCAACGACACGCTTGGCCATCTTCTGGTTGATTTCTTCGCAGATAACGACCTGACGCGCATTCAGGAGCTTTTCGGCAATGCGGGAGGGTGTGCCCGCGGCTTCTTCTGTTTTCTCTTCGGTATCCAAGGAACTCTCCATCGTTTTGCGTGCGCGCGGTGCGTGCTGCCTCTTATCTGATACCGCGGGGCGGGGATGCAAGTCTTGGCATTGAAATCCGACTTAATTGATGAACGGCCTTCAAGGCGTGATAGGCATAGGCGAAAACGCGCCTGTCAAATTGTTAGTATTTTCAATTATTTAATGCGTACTGCCTTGGCCGCCCAAGCCTTCATGGAAGGTAATGGGCCACCGTACGTCAATCTTTCGACCGGTGGCTTTCGCCGGTTGGACGTATTGAAGAGGAGGCGGAGGCCATCATGAAACATCTTTTCGTAACCCTTGCATTGGGCTTTAGCAGTGTAGGCGTTGTCGCACAGGAGGCGGCGCAAGTGCCGGATACGCCGGCCGCTCGGGCCGACGTGACGGCCGAAATACTGGCTGGCGCCGACGTATTCGATGCCGATGGCCAGAACATGGGCCAGATCACGGATGTAGTGTTCACGGACTCCGGCAAAGTCGATGCAGCAGTGATTGCCGCTGGCGGGTTTCTCGGATTTGGACGCCACGAAGCGGCCGTCCCCGTCGAGGAACTGACGGTGATGGATAAGGCGGATGCCGAGGGCGAAATAATCGTCCAGGTGCCAATGACCGAAGAACAGTTCAAAGCTTTACCAAGGTTTGCGGCAATGCCGATGCCCGCATCGAATTGACGTCCCCCCAGTGTCGGTTCGTCTGGCCGGCACTGCAACCCCCGGTGACCTATCCCCGATCACTACCCCCCACCGGTCACCGGGGCACTTTTTGCAACCTTCTAGATCACGATGAGCGCGGTGTCGTGGCCGGAAAGCGGTTGGCTGCCGACTTCGCCTACCAGGGACGTGCGACCGAGCGTCATTGCGTTGCCACTCTCGCTATCCATCAAAATCATGTGCAGGAAGAAAACCATTCCCGGCCGAATAACTGTTGGTGCGTCTTCATAGAACATCTGGTGTTCCATCCAGCTAGGCGCATAGCGGGTCCCCAAAGCATAACCGCAGGCCTTCAAGCGATGCGCCGCGAGACCGTGAGCATCAAGCGTGCGGGCATGGGCAGAGAAGACGTCACCCATCGTTGCGCCGGGATGGAGAGTGTCTTCGCATGCCAGTAACGCCTCTTCGGCGGCTGCGTGGAGAAGTTTTTGACGGTCGGTCGGCTCGCCGACAATCGGCGTAGCCATCATTGCCGCATGATATTGCCGCCAGACACCGGCCCATTCGAGAGTAACCTGATCCTGCGTCCGGATAGCTTGGCGGCCGGAACTGTAGCGGCAGAGCAGAGCGTGGTCGCCCGACCCGATTATGAACGGATTACCGGGATAGTCGCCACCTCCTCGGAGTACGGCCGCCTGCATCGCCGCGAGAACTTCAGCCTCGCTTATGCCAGGCCTGATGGTGGCAACGGCAACGTCAAGCGCCGTGTCAGCGAGTTCTGCTGCCTTGCGAACGCAGGCGATTTCTTCTTCGGATTTGACGAGCCGAAGCGTCGACACGAGATCAGACGCATCGATCAGTTCGGATTTACGATCAATGGCGGCGGTCAGACGGCGATAATTGTGCGCGGTCAGGCCGTGAGTGTCGAACTCGACGCCAAGACGCTTGCCGTGAAGGCCTAATTCACTCAGCAGCCGAACCAGATCCTCTGCCGGATTGGCATCCGCACCATCCGGCCAGATTCTGATATCGGCGATGTTGGAGGTTAGTTGAGCCTGACGCAGGTCGGCGCTACGTGTCAGCAATACCGAGTCTGCCTCCGTGATGATGAGACACTGGAAAAAGCAGAACCCGAACGTATCATAGCCGGTCAGCCAGTACATGCTTTCCTGTGCGAAGATCAACAACGCGTCGAGGCCCCTTGCGCGTCTTTCGGCATCAAGCGCGGCACGGCGCCGGGCGAACTCTGCTTCGGAAAAATGCAGCATCAGAGCCGGATGACCGAGATCAGGCGACCGTAATCTGCCTCGCCAGCGTGGGTGGTGCGTCGGAAGGAATAGAAACTACCGGCATCGGTGAAGGTGCAGTGACCCGTCCACGATGCATCGCCAATGCCGCTGCTACGGAGGCGGTGGACGATGAGACCGGGCAAGTCGAACTGCATCCTGTCGCCGTGCCCACCGGCGAAGAATCGAACGAATTCACGATCCTCGGCAACGAAATTCTCAAAAAACTCCGGGCCGACTTCGTAAGCGCGCTGACTGATCGTCGGTCCGACAACAGCGGTGATGGCACTGCGCGTGGCACCGAGTGATTCCATAGCATCGAGCGTGTTCTCGAGTACCCCGCCGAGAGCGCCACGCCAGCCGGAGTGAGCTGCCCCGATTACCATGGCTGTCCTGTCGCAGAAGAGCACTGGTGCGCAGTCAGCGGTGAGGATGCCCAAGGCAAGGCCGGGCATGGCCGTAACCATTGCATCAGCTTTGGGAGGGCTTTCCGGTGGCGCGGTGAGCACAACCACATCGCTGGAATGATGCTGATGCAGCGAAATGAGGTGATCGAGCGGTATCTCCATCGCCTTTGCAACCCGGGCTCGATTGATGCTGACTGCCTCCGCAAGGTCGGAGGAGCCGGGGCCGCAATTCAGGCCGTGGAAGATACCTGAAGAAGCGCCGCCCCTGCGGGTGAAAAAGCCATGAGATGCAGGCAGGTCCGGGCTTGTCAGGATTTCGAGCATTATGAAGTAAATCCGGGTGGAGGATGAGCACTCTCCGGCAGCAGCGCCAGTGTCTTGAAAAGACTCCCCATTTCGCGGTCGTCAGTCAAGCGGCTGTGTGCGGCGGCCACTTCGTTGGCGCGGTCTGGATCGGCGGCAGACAGCGCGGCCGCGCGGGCATCGATGCCCAGTGCCTTTAAAAATTGACCTTGCTGCGTGAAATGAGGCCGTAAAGTCGAGGACTCTGCCAACCAGCGAAAGCCGACATGGGCAGTCAGATCGGCCTCACCTGGTTTTGTCAGCGGGTCGGAGTAGCCGTGTTTGCGCAATCCTTGCAAAGTATCGCCGGTGCCATCCCATTCACCGTAGTCAAAGGCAAGGAAAGCGCCGCCACGTCGATTTATAACCTGCCCCAGTTGAGCGGTGATCGCTTCAGCGGCGCTGTTTCGTTCCACCATGGTTTGGGGTGGTACGTCTGGGAAACGGGTATCCAGCTCCGGTTCGTGATGAGCAGGTGCGAGACCGAAAACCAGGTTGCCGGAGCGGATGCCGATACACCTTTCGTGCCAGCCAGTAGCCGCCTTCTGGAACTGCCGGATCGGCAGGGCATCGAAAAACTCGTTGGAAACAACAAACAAGGGCGCATGATCAGGCAGATTCGTTATTTCCGTTAGCCATGTAGGCTCCGCATCGGCCAGACTGGCCGCCTGATGAGCCTGCAGGGTGGGGCTGGCCTCGACAAGGTGAAGGCGTAGCGCAGCGTGGAAGCCGGCAACGCGTGCGGTGGCGCGCAAAATGTCGGCCATCAGTGTTCCACGCCCGGGGCCGAGTTCGGCAAGCGTAAACGGATCGGGTGCACCCTGATCCATCCACGTCTGGGCAAGCCACAGGCCAGCGAGTTCGCCGAACATCTGACTAATTTCCGGTGCGGTGGTGAAATCTCCAGCCGAACCGAGTGGGTCGCGCGTCATGTAATATCCGTGCTCCGGATCGAGCAGGCAAATCTGCATGAACCGGGCGATGGAGATGGGACCTGAGACGGCGATCTCAGCTTTCAATTTGTCGGTCAGTCGCGTCATTTGCTTCGTCTGGTGGCAAACAGGATCGCGAGGCCGACGACCGCCATAGGCAGGGATAGAATCTGGCCCATGGTAAGACCCCAAGCTTCTGGCCCGGCGCCAAGGCGAATGATCTGACCCCACGGATTTTCGTCGCTGACAAATTGCATGTCTCCCTGACGGACGCCTTCTACGAAGGTGCGGGCGAGGCCATAGCCCAGCAGGAATACGCCGATGGCGCGACCGGGATGTTTGAGCCAGCCGAGAAAACGGACCCCGATGAAGAGGAATACAAAAAGCAGCAGGCCTTCCAGAGCAGCTTCGTATAGCTGCGAAGGATGGCGTGCACAGGGATCACCGAACCTTTCCGGACAGAGTTGGGCACGGGTATCAGGAAAGACGACGCCCCACGGGAGAGTTGTAGGGCGCCCCCAGAGTTCGCCGTTAATGAAGTTTGCGAGGCGGCCAAAGAAGAGGCCGATTGGCGTAGCTGCCGCCACCGCGTCGCCAAGGCTGAGCATGTTTTTTCGCTTCAGCAGGCTATAGACAATGATACCGGCGACGACGCCAAGAAATCCGCCGTGGAAGGACATTCCTCCTTCCCAGACCGCCAAGACGCGGGCGGGGGTTGCAAGAATTTCGGGCTGGTAGAATACGATATAGCCAATCCGACCGCCGAGGACGACGCCGAGTACCATCCACGTAAGCAGATCCTCCGCCTCTTTCGGGGCCATCGGCGCCTTGCCGGCGGGCCAGAGGCCCGGGCGTTTCAGCAGGCGGACGACATAGCGCCAACCGAGGACAAGCCCGGCGACATAAGCGAGGGCGTACCAGCGCAGGGCGAACTCCACTCCGAAAAGCGAGATGGTGAAAAGAGCCGGGTCGATATCGGGAAAGGGCAGGGCGAGGAGCATGGATGGCCTTGTAATCGCGTGGGTGCTTGATCCCCGCCGTGTCTATCAAAGTCAAGCAGGTGGTTGGCAAACATTTGCGAAAGCACCATATAGGAGCGAAGCGAGAGGAAGGATTTGCCATGCAGACCCGCAACAGGATCTTTGATGATATCAGCCAGTTGATGACCAACGCGATGGGCGTGGCGCAAGGCGCCCGCAGCGAAGCCGAGACAGCGATGAAGAGCATGCTGGACCGCTGGATGGCAGACCGCAACTTCGTGACCCGTGATGAATTCGATGCCGTGAGAGCGATGGCTCAGAAGGCACGCGAGGAAAACGAAGCCCTGAGGGCCCGCATCGAGGCAATCGAAGCCAAAGGCTGAGGTGCCGGTGTCGTTGACGACGCCACGTTGAACGCCTTGGGAGTACAAAAACCGAAGCTCTCTGGTTGGCATCGAGCTGAGATGCAGATTGCTATGCGTATTGCACAATGTTGCGGCATTTTGGTTCCATGGCACGGAGAAGGCGAAATTGCTGCCATCGTCTCCCGAATGTCATGAAAAAGTTCTTTACAGAATTCGGGAATGCTTCCACCATATATAGGTCGGGGAGCTGCAGGTTCCTCGACCTATAGACATCCTCACAGCCCCTAGCGGGTTAAACTCCGCCAGCGGGCCACAACAAGAGGGACCTGGCATGAGCAGTGTCGAGCACGAACTCTACTCAGAAGATCTTCACCCCATAGACATCGTAGAAACGCTGGCAGAACACCACGAGTGGGATTTTGACCGCGTGGCCGACGATCAGATTGCCATGGCGATCGAGGGGTCATGGCGGACCTATTCAGTGACGCTGGCCTGGTCTTCCCACGACGAAAGCCTGCGGCTCATTTGTGCTTTCGACATGGACCCACCTGAAGCCAGCCTTCCGCGCCTGTTCGAACTGCTTGAGCGTGCGAACGATAAATGTTGGTCAGGCTGTTTTACGCGCTGGCCTTCCCAGCAGATGATGGCGTTCCGCTATTCGCTCAACCTCGCCGGGGGCGCCACGGCCTCTGCCGCACAGATTTCGGACATGGTTGGCAACGCTATCGTGTCCTGCGAACGTTTCTTCCCCGCATTCCAAATGGTCTGTTGGGGCGACGAGAGCCCAGACGCGGCACTGGAGATCGCTATGACAGAAGCTTACGGCCGAGCCTGAGTTCGGCGCCACGGGCGGAAAAGGCTTGTTTTCCGCCCACGCGGCCCCATTCTGGTTCAGAGAGCAGCACCGGAGGAGGCGCCACCATGGTAGATTTCAGCAAACTCACCGTTTCGCCCGAAATGATGAAGGAATTTCTGGAGAAGAGCGATTTCACTAAGCATTTCAGCGGCCTGGATATGAAATCGCTGGATCCGCAGACGCTGTTCGATGCGCAGAAGAAAAATATGGATGCGATGATGGCCGCCAACGCCGCTGCGGCGAACGGCTTTCAGGACCTATACCGGAAACAGCTGCAGATTTTTGAGGATACGATTGCCCAAGCACGTGAGCAGGTGGCAACGATGACGAGCGGAATGCCCGATGCGAAGAAGGCCACGGCTCAATCAGAAGTGATGAAGGCGGCATTTCAAAAGGCGCTGGCCAATATGCAGGAACTGGCGGAAACGGCGCAGTCCGCGAACGAGGAAGCCTACAAGGCAATCTCGGAGCGGGTTGGCGATTCCGTAAAGGAACTGCAGGACATAATGAACAAGATCAAGTAAGAGCGCCAAAGCCATCGCATGACCGAGATAACTTTCGACGATTTCGCCAAGGTGGATATACGCCTTGGTACCGTCCTTGCAGCAGAGCCCTTCCCCGAAGCACGCAAACCAGCCTTTAAACTGCGGATAGATTTTGGTGCCGAGATCGGCGAGAAGAAGAGTTCCGCCCAGATCACGCTGAATTATTCGCCAGAATCGCTTGTCGGGCGGCAGGTTCTGGCGGTGGTGAACTTTCCGCCGCGACAAATCGGTCCATTCATGTCTGAAGTTCTGGTGTTGGGTGTAAGTGATGCCGACGGTGCGATTGTGCTGCTTTCACCGGACAAACCTGCGCCAGATGGCGCGAGAATGCATTGAACAGGGGCATGAATGACGGAAAAACCGAAAGTTGTGGTCACTCGAAAGCTGCCGTATGCTGTAGAGGCACGTCTTCAAGCTCTCTTTGATGTGAAGCTGAATCATGATGACCGCCCGCTTTCTACCGCCGAACTTGAGGTGGCGATGATGGGGGCGGACGGGCTGTTGCCGACGGTGACGGACGCCATCGATTCTGACTTGTTGAATGTGAAGGGCCGCAGGGCCGGGATCGTGGCCAACTTCGCCGTAGGTGTGAATAACATCGACCTTGCGGCCGCGGAGGCAGCGGGTGTGGTCGTAACGAACACGCCGGGGGTGCTTACGGATGCAACAGCGGATATCGCGCTGACGCTGATGCTCAATGTAACGCGTGCAACATGGCCGGCCGAGAACAGATTGCGACGCGGTGAGTGGACGGGCTTCGCACCGACCGCGATGTTGGGCTCCGGCCTCCAGGACAAGGTATTGGGCATCATTGGCATGGGCCGGATCGGACAGGCGGTGGCCAAGCGGTGCCACTACGGATTTGGTATGGATGTGATCTACTTCAACCGATCACCAGTAGCGGATCCGGGTGTGCCGGCGCAGGCGGTGGAGAGCATTGATGCCGTGATGGCGGAGGCGGATGTAATCAGCCTGCACCTTCCTGGCGGAGCTAACAATGACAAGGTTATTTCCGCTGCGCGAATCGCGCTGATGAAGCCCACGGCTTTCCTTGTGAATACGGCGCGGGGCGATGTGATTGACGAGGACGCACTTGTTGCCGCCCTGCAAGAGCGGCGAATTGCCGGTGCGGGGTTGGACGTTTTCTACCATGAGCCTCGAGTGCCGGAGGCTCTCCGCTTGCTCGACAATGTCAGCCTTTTGCCACACCTAGGCTCCGCGACACTCGAAACGAGAACGGCGATGGGCATGCTGGCTGTCGACAATCTCGAAGCCCATTTCGCGGGTCGGCCCTACCCTGCGCGGGTGGTGTGAGCGACGGCCTCTCTCCAATGACGACGGCAGAGCGAGACGTAGGTTTCGTTGCCGCCAACCTGAATCTGGGGACCTTCTTGCAATGCGTTGCCCTCTGCATCCAGGCGGACGACCATGGTGGCCTTACGGCCGCAGTGGCAGATCGTCCGGACCTCGCGCATCTCGTCTGCAAGGGCGAGCAACGCCGCCGAACCGGGAAAGAGTTTGCCGCGAAAATCCACACGCAATCCGTAAGCCATGACGGGAACGCCAAGATCATCAACAGTATCAACGAGTTGCCAGACCTGTTCCTCCGTCAGCCACTGGGCCTCGTCGACGAGTATGCAGGCGACCGGACCGAGATTTAGGCGCGTCGCGATCAGGTTGAACAGATCCGTCTGCTGGTTGTAGGTGTCGGCTTCTGCTGAGATGCCGATGCGGCTCTTGATGCGGCCGGGGCCGGAACGGTGATCGAAGTCTGCGGTCAGAAGATAGGTCTCCATCCCGCGTTCGTTGTAGTTGTAGGACGCCTGCAGCAGCACGGTGCTCTTGCCGGCGTTCATCGTGGAGTAGTTGAAATAGAGCTTTGCCATGCCCCGGGGATGTGCCGGGACATTGGCGCTGCGTCAAGCCTGATCAGGCGTCTTCGGACTCCTTGGAGGGCTTCAGAGAAGCGAGTTCCGCCTTCAGCGTGTCGAGTTCGGCTTTCAATTCCGCGATACGTGTGCGGAGGTAGAATCGGCGCATGCCCGGGCGCTCTTTCTTCGGGGATTCTGCATCGGTGGCCATGGTGAAAGTCTCCTGCAAGTTGTGTAAGTGGACGATGCGCCTGTCACCGTTCCGGAAACAAGCAAATTCTCAGAAAACGGCTGAACTGAGCCCAAATATGTAGATTTTCGCCCAGAAATCGGCCGTTTGCGCGAAAAACGGCCGACGGGGTGGGGCAAGTATGGATTTGGTATGGATTTGGTATGGGTTCGGTATGGCATCGCGCCGGAGGGCGGGATCAGACCAATGGCACGAGGGGCACATCACAACCAGCAAGTGCGACAAGTGAGAGGAGGACGATGATACGAAGCATTGGGATGGCCTTTTCGGTTATGTCGCTGCGGGATAGGGGAGTGGCCGGTGGATGGCAACCATCGGTTAATCAAGACCTGCTATTTGGAGATGCTAATCGCACTGGAATGGAGGTTTCCGAAAGTTCATGAAGCCGAGAGCAGGACTATCAAGGTGAATGAGATGCATGATGATGGAACGGATGTCTGAACGGTAAAATCATGAAAGCATCTCACAGCCAATGGTGGACCGGTATCACGAGACGGATCGTTCGGAGTTGGCGCGTGGCTGTCCAACAAACTGTTGGGCTGGGAGCGAAGGGTGCGGTTGGTTAGTTTGAAGATGCCTGCCAGACCAGAATCGCCCGGTACCCGAGACTGTCGAATAAGCGCACCGGGAAATTATGGGAACAATGCTCCAATGTTGGTTGAGCCGGACCCATTGGTTGCGTTGACGGAGTCGTGCTTTCTTACGTGTTGGATTGCGCCGTCACCGCTTCGAGGAACTATTACCGGGCAGTGATGGGACTGTCGGCAACCGACGGTGAGATTCGTCCGGGCAGGAAGGCGAGCGATGCGTGCGAAATGGGCTTGGATAGCCCTGCCGTCCGAGGGTATTGTCGTCGCTACATTTCTGCTGCCTATTTGCGGGTGCCGACGTCGGAATATTGGTTTCATGGTTTAGGTGCGCGAACATTTGGATGAAGTCTTCTTTCAGAGAAACCATTTCTGGTGACAATCGACAGGCGCGTTGTCCCGGTCCGGTGAGGGGTCGCCTAAGTGCTGACCGAAGGTGGCGCAGCCATTTGGCGGCTACGACCGGGAAAGCGAAAGGCCGCTGCGGTAACGCTTCCCTTCTGATGGATCAACACGCGCGAATGAAGCGATGAAGCCGTCGTCTCCAGTCCGTGATAATGTTGAGAAGTGACATTCCACAGGGAGTGATCTCGTTCAGGCCAGCGACTTTTCGATGGGAGACGGATAGAGCTGAAACCTCTCATAGGCCAAGGCCTGACAGGGTGGGAGGTCTTCGAAGCTTTGTTCCGTTCCGGCGATCCTCATGAGCACGGACATATGAAGCCGACCCCGACGGCTATGGCCCAACGACGTGACAAGACATGCCCGTTCGACCAACAGAGTGGATGCCAGCCGGAAGAACTCGGCCGCGCATTGACTTCCATTGCCGTTAAAGCGGCGGTTCAACGGGTTGATCAGCGCTCACTCTGCCGGAAGAAGTGCGGGCGCAGCACTTCGTGTAGTCGGTTTGAGCGCAGTTCGCAGCTCATGTGCCGATTTGCAGGCATTCGGGTAACAGGTCGCACGATTTTTCGCTGCCCAATCGGCGCGGGCTGTGGAGACCGGGCTCTTAGATGGAGGCGTTGGTGCATCTAGTGCGATGACTGTGAGAGAATTATGATGGGCCTGCACCAGCCGATGACGCTACATCGATAATGGGTATCAATGTGTGAAAGATCGGGCGTTTCCCGGGTGGAAAACCCGGTCCAACCGCCCAGCTGCCGATCGGTTTGCGGGAAGTTGAGACGAAGGAAGTCAAGAGGCGCGGTTGCGCTGCTGGCATCGTGGCCAGGACGCCCTCAACCCTGCAACGCCATCACTTCCAGTCCGCCCTCGACCATTTCCTTCATCGCGCGTGCGGCCGCGCGGCTGCCGGCGGCGGTGGTGTAGTAGGGTGTCTTGTCGTAAAGGGCGGTGGCCCGGATTTCGCGGCTGTCCTCGATGGCCTGCGTGCCTTCGGTGGTGTTGAAGATCAACTGCACGCCGCCGTCTTTCTGGCGGTCGGTGATGTCGGGGCGGCCTTCGTAGACCTTGTTTATCTGTTCCGCCTCCAGGCCAAGAGAGCGGATCCATTTCGCGGTGCCCGCCGTGGCCAGAAGGTGGAAGCCGAGGTCGGTTACAGTGCGCACGGCCTCTTCCATCATCGGGCCCTTGTCCGCATCCTTGATCGAGATAAAGCAGGTGCCGGAAGTCGGCAGGTTGGTGCCCGCGCCCATCTGCGCCTTGAGGAAGGCGCGGGAGAACGTCGCATCCGCGCCCATGACCTCACCGGTGGAGCGCATCTCCGGCCCCAGCAGCGTATCGACGCCGGGGAACCGGGCGAAGGGCAGGACGGCCTCTTTCACCGCGTAGGTTTTCGGGGCCTCTGCCGGCAAAGTGAAAGTCGATAGTTTTTCGCCCGCCATGACCCGCGCGGCGACGGCGGCCACGGCGACACCTGTGGCCTTGGCAACGAAGGGGACCGTGCGTGAGGCGCGGGGGTTGACCTCCAGAACGAAGATGTCGTCTCCCTTGATCGCAAACTGGATGTTCATCAGCCCGCGCACATCGAGGCCGAGCGCGAGGGCACGGGTCTGCTTCTTCAATTCCTCGATTGTGGCGTCGGAGAGCGAGTAAGGCGGCAGGGAACAGGCGCTGTCGCCGGAATGCACGCCCGCTTCCTCGATATGTTCCATGACACCGGCGACGAAGACATCGGTGCCGTCACAGATTGCATCCACATCCACCTCGACCGCGCCTGTCAGGTAGCTGTCGAGCAGCACAGGTGAGGCTCCGGAAACCTTTACGGCGGAGGTGATGTAACGCTCCAGCTGGGCGGTGTCGTGAACGATTTCCATTGCGCGGCCGCCGAGCACATAGGACGGGCGGATGACCAGTGGGTAGCCGATTTCCTCGGCTTTTTCGCGCGCCTCGTTGGCACTGCGGGCGAGGCCGTTGTTGGGCTGGCGCAGGTCGAGCCGGTTGAGCAGTTGCTGAAAACGCTCCCGGTCCTCGGCGAGGTCGATGGCATCGGGTGTGGTGCCGAGAATGGGAATGCCTTCCGCTTCCAACCCGCGTGCGAGGTTCAGGGGAGTCTGACCGCCGTACTGGACAATCACGCCTTTCAGGGTGCCTGCCTCGCGTTCGACGCGCAGGATTTCGAGCACATGCTCCAGCGTCAGTGGTTCGAAGTAGAGCCGGTCGGACGTGTCGTAGTCGGTGGAAACGGTCTCCGGATTGCAGTTGACCATGATTGTCTCATAGCCCGCATCGGTAAGGGCGTAGCAGGCATGGCAGCAGCAATAGTCGAACTCGATGCCCTGGCCGATGCGGTTGGGGCCGCCGCCGAGGATCACTACCTTCTCACGGTCCGCCGGGCGGGCCTCGCATTCGGCGAAACCTCCGGCGTCCACTTCGTAGGTGGAGTACATGTAGGGTGTCTGGGCCTCGAACTCTGCGGCGCATGTGTCGATGCGTTTGAACACGGCGATGACACCGAGGTTCTGGCGGGCACGGCGGACCTGCGCCTCATCGCGGCCGGTCAGGGCGGCGAGGCGGGCGTCTGTGAAGCCCATCATCTTGAGCCGGCGAAGGCCCTTTTCGGTGAGGGGCAGGCCGTTCTGACGGAGCGTTTCTTCCTCGGCGATGATTTCGCGGATGCGGGCGAGGAACCATGGGTCGAATTTGGTAATCGCGTTGATCTCGTCATCGGAGAAGCCATGGCGCATGGCCTGGGCGATGACGCGCAGCCGGTCGGGTGTCTGGCGGGAAAGAGCCTTGGTGATGGCCTTGTCGATGGCCTGCTGGTCCTCCGGTCCGATGCCGACAATGATCGACGAGAGTTCGGTGCCGGGTTCGCGGCGGACGTCTTCGATTGCCGGCATGCCGTCGAGGACGATCTCGTCGAAGCCGGTGAGGCCGGTTTCCAGGCTGCGGAGCGCCTTTTGCAGCGATTCGTGAAAGGTGCGACCGATGGCCATGGCCTCGCCGACGGATTTCATGGCTGTGGTAAGGTCGTCCTTCGCGCCCGGGAACTTCTCGAAGGCGAAGCGCGGGATCTTGGTGACGACATAGTCGATGGAGGGCTCGAAGGAGGCGGGAGTGACGCCGGTGATGTCGTTGTCGAGTTCATCGAGGGTGTAGCCCACGGCGAGCTTGGCCGCGACCTTGGCGATGGGGAAGCCCGTGGCTTTCGACGCCAGTGCCGAGGAGCGGGAGACGCGGGGGTTCATCTCGATCACGACCATGCGGCCATCGGCGGGGTTAACCGCCCATTGCACGTTGGAGCCGCCGGTTTCCACGCCGATCTCGCGCAGCACGGCGATGGAGGCGTTGCGCATCCGCTGGTATTCCTTGTCGGTCAGCGTGAGTGCCGGGGCGACGGTGATGCTGTCGCCAGTATGGACACCCATCGGATCGACGTTCTCGATCGAGCAGACGATGATGGCGTTGTCGGCGGTGTCGCGCACCACCTCCATCTCGTATTCCTTCCAGCCCAGGAGGCTCTGGTCGATCAGGATCTGGGAGACGGGCGAGGCATCCAGACCGGATTTGCAGATCTTCTCGTAATCCTCGCGGTTGTAGGCGACGCCGCCGCCGGTGCCACCCATGGTGAAAGCGGGACGGATGATGGCGGGCAGTCCCACCTCGTCGATTGCGGCGCGAGCTTCTTCCATCGTGGTGGCGATGGTGGCGCGGGGGTTCTCGATGCCGAGCCGGTCCATCGCCTCGCGGAAGAGTTTTCTATCCTCGGCCATTTCAATGGCGGCGCGCTTGGCGCCGATCAGTTCGACATTGTACTTGGCGAGTGTGCCGTCATCGTCGAGTGCCAGCGCGGTATTGAGACCGGTCTGGCCGCCCATTGTGGGCAGCAGTGCGTCCGGTCGCTCCTTGGCGATGATCTTGGCGACCATCTCGGGCGTGATCGGTTCGATATAGGTGGCGTCGGCCATGCCGGGATCGGTCATGATCGTGGCAGGGTTGGAGTTCACGAGGATGACCCGGTAGCCTTCCTCCCGCAGCGCCTTGCACGCCTGCGCGCCGGAGTAGTCAAACTCACATGCCTGCCCGATGATAATTGGGCCTGCACCGATAATCATGATGGACTGGATATCGGTTCTTTTCGGCATATCGGGCCCCGTCGGTCAATCGCGCAAATTGGCGGTGTGATACGGGGGACGGACGGGGGAGGCAAGGGGGGATGGGGTGCGATGTGGGGGAGGCTGGGACAAAAGGGAGGCTGAATTGGCGTCCGCGCCCGAATTCCGGGTAAAACCGTCTCTCTGACACCTGCCTTTAGTGGCGTGAACCTGTGAAGGAACAGAGTGTTGGTAGGCAAGGGTGGCGACCGATGGTGACGATGGCAATACTCTCTCGCCGGGATGTGCCCGCGCTATCGGTGAGAGCCTGTGCTTGGACGGCCGGATGGTGGCAAGCGGAGGGGGATTTTTCAGGGTGTGACATTGGCAAAGAGTGTCACGGGAGTTGCGACGCTCATGCCGCCATCAACTGGCAGAATGGCACCAGACACGTAGGCTCCGGCGCGAGAGGTGAGGTAGAGTGCGGCACCGGCGATATCCTCGGCGGTGCCAAGGCGACCGAGGGGGACGTTGGCGGCGACCTGGGCCGCGCCTTTGTCGGTGCCCGTGGCGAAAGCCGTCATGCGGCTGGGGAACGGGCCGGGTGCCAGCGCGTTGACAGTGATGTGGCGGCCTGCGAATTCGGCTGCAAAAACCTTGGTGAGATGATGCACGGCAGCTTTGGACATGGTGTAGGAATAGGCCCCCTCGGCGACGGGGACCGTCCCCATTACCGAGCCGATGTTGAGGATGCGGGCTGGGTCCTGTTCCGTGGCTGCCGCCTGCAGATGCGGAAGGAGGGAGCGGGTAAGCGTGAACAGGCCAGCGACATTGATGTTGAACACACGTTCCCACTGTGCGTGGGGGAAAGTTGTGAGCGGTTCGCCCCATGATATGCCGGCATTGTTGACCAGGATATCCAGCCTGTCGCAGCGAGCGGCGACATCGTCGCAAAGGGTGGCGATCGAGGCCTCGGATCCGACATCGCCTGCAAAGCCTTCGACGCTGCCGGAAGGGCTTGTTGCCATGATCTCGGTGGCAACGCGTTCGCAGGTGTCACCCTTGCGGGAGGCGATGAGCACATGTGCCCCGCCGTTGGCGAGTGCTTCGGCGACCATGCGGCCTATGCCGGTGGCACCACCTGTAACAAGAGCCGTCTTGCCGCTGACCGAGAACAAATCCTGCCATGCCGTCATGTTCTTCACCTCCGTTTACGTCAAGGTCGCGGATATTACACCTGCGCCGTATTCCCGCCATAGTTCGCCCGGAAAATGGGACGAGAGCAGGTCAGGAAAATGTTGTTCATTATAAGTATCATAGCCGGTGGCATCGGCGCCAGCGCGGTGGCCGGGATGTTTCCCGGGCGCTGCTTGCGTGGCGTGGCAGGCGTTGCCGTGGGTTTGCTGGCCGGAACCTTGTGCTGGGTTATACTGGATGATTTCCTGACGGCTTCGATCGACCAGTTCATGACACTGATCATGACCTTTGTTCTGGCGGCGTCGGCGGGGGCGGTGGTGAATGTCGTGCTTGGTTCCCTGCTGCGGTTGTTGCGCGACAAGTAACGGGGACTTGAGCGCGATCGCGGATGCGTCCAGTCTGCTGCGATGACAAGTGAACGGGACAAGATGGCCGCCGGCGCGTGGTACAATTGCGTGGATCCGGAACTTGATGAGCTGCGCGAGAGGGCGCGGAAGGCTGTCCATGCACATAATCACGCAGAGCCTGTGGCGCGGCCGCAGGCCGGTGCGGCGCTGCAGGCCTTGCTGGGTGAGTTTGGCACGGGGGCGATGATCGAGGCGCCGTTCCATTGTGCCTACGGTTTCAACCTGTACTTGGGCCAGGGCGTCTACATCAACGCCGGCTGCACAATCCTCGACACAGCCGAGGTGCGAATCGGTGCGGGCACGATGCTGGGGCCGGGGGTGCATGTCTATTGCGCCGAGCATCACAAGGATCCGCAGTTGCGCGCGGAAGGGCTGGAATGTGCGTTGCCGGTGACGCTGGGGCGCAATGTATGGGTCGGTGGCCGTGCCATCATCCTCGCCGGAGTCAGCATCGGAGACGATGCAATTGTAGCTGCCGGTGCATTGGTGACTCGGGATGTCCCTGCGGGTGCGAGAGTGATTGGCAGCCCGGCGCGGGTGGTGTGACAATCAGCAGTGGCAGGCTAATCGGTCTCGCGCAGCGCCTCGTAGGAGACCATGACGCTGCGGGCATATGCCTCACGCTCCGTCAGGCGCTGATAGTAGGCGCTGACATGGGGCAGGTGCGGCCTGTCCACGGGTATCGTGAAATAGCGATAGAGAACATGGCCGAAGACGATGTCGGCGAGGGTGAATTCTGGCGTGGCAAGGAACGGTCGGGTGGCGAGCCGGTCTTCGGCAATTTCCATGTAGCGGATGAGCAGGCGCATGGCCTCGGCTATGGCTGCGGGTTCCTGGCGGGAGGGTGGTGTGCGGATCACCCGCCAGAAAACCGGGGCAGTGAAGCGGGTGGCGATGTTGACCTTCGCCCATTCCGCCCATTTGTCCACCTGTGCGCGTGCGAGCGGATCCTCCGGCCAGAAGGGTGCCTTGGCGTAGCGGTTGGCGAGATAGCGCAAGATCGCACCACTCTCCCAGATCGGTGAACCGTCACCGTCTTGCAGGGTCGGTACGGTGCCATTGGGATTGAGGGCGCGGTAGGCGGGTGTGTCGACGACGCCGAAGCGGTGGCCGGCGTCTTTTCGATCGTGGTCAAGGCTCAATTCTTCCAGACACCATCGCACGGCCTGCACGTTGGAACTGTCGGACCGGCCCCAGAGTGTGATCATGCTTCCGTTCCCTGTCTCACCGTTGCGTGGCCGTTCGCGGCATACGCATGAGTGCGCTGTCAGTCCCGCAAGCCCAGCACATCTATCATGTCGTATTGGCCCGGTTGACGCCCTCGGCCCCAGAGCGCTGCCTTGACGGCACCGCGGGCGAAGATCATCCGGTCGGTGGCGACGTGGCGGAGGATGATACGCTCGCCATCGGCTGCGAAAATCACGTCATGCTCGCCGGTGACGTCGCCGCCACGCAGGGCGACCATGCCTATATCGCCGCGCCTGCGGGCACCTGTCTGGCCATCGCGGCCCCTGTCCGAGACATCCGCCAGCTTCACGCCCCGGCCTTCCGCTGCGGCTTCGGCCAGCATCAGGGCCGTTCCGGAAGGGGCATCAACCTTGTGACGATGGTGCATCTCCACCACCTCGATGTCGTAATCGGGATCGAGAGCCGCGGCGATCCGGCGGGTGAGCAGCGTCAGAAGATTGACGCCGAGGCTCATGTTACCGGCGCGCACGATCACGGCATGGCGGGCGGCCGGTTCGAGCTTCGCGAGATCCTCCGCCTCCATGCCCGTTGTGCCGATAACGTGGATGGCGCGGGCCTGCGCGGCGAGTTCGGCGTGGGCGACGGTGGCCTTCGGGGCGGTGAAGTCGATCACTGCCTCGGCCCCGGCAAACACTTCGAGTGGATCATCGGATACAGTCACGCCGCGGGGGGCGATACCCATGGCCTCGCCGAGGTCACGGCCGACCCAATCATGGCCGGCACGCTCCGTAGCGCCGCAGAGCATGCAGCGCTCGCTCTCGCCGATGGCCTGGACCAGCATCTGGCCCATTCGGCCGGAAACACCCAGAACCGCTATGCGCATTGCTTCGCTCATCACGCTCTCCCTCGTTTTCCATCCAATTAACGCCATGACACAGCGTTGCCTACCGCCTGATGGCAAATTATGCCGATCAGAACGGTTCGAGCCGGGAATTCTTGCGGGAAGCATCAGGAGACAGCCGCCGCCGCTTGGCAATCCGCGGCAAAGGTCTTACATCGACGGGCAAAGGAGCCTCCGACATGTCAAAGCGTGATCATATGCCAAGCCGCGGCCCGAGCCAGCGCCAGTTGCGCGTGGGCGAACTGATCCGGCGGACACTTTCGGACGTGCTGGCGCGCGGCGATCTGTTCGATCCCGATCTGGCGGGGGTGTCGATCACCGTTGGCGAAGTTCAGACGTCGCCGGATCTGAAACAGGCGAGAGTTCATGTCATGCCGCTGGGCGGCCGCGACGCTGACAAGGTGATCGAGGCGCTGAACCGGAATAAGAGCGAGTTGCGCAAGGAAATCACGCGCGACATGACGCTGAAGTTTTCGCCGGACCTGAAATTCGTGCCCGATACCACCTTCGACCAGATGGACGAGACGCGGCGGCTTCTGTCCGAGGAGCGTGTGCGCCGCGACGTCGAGAACTGAGCGTATGGCGCGGAGGCGGAAGGGCAGGCCCATCACCGGCTGGATGGTGATCGACAAACCCGCGGGTATCACTTCATCCGCTGTCGTCAACAAGGTGCGCTGGGCGCTGGAAGCGCAGAAAGCCGGGCACGCCGGAACGCTTGACCCGGATGCCACCGGACTTCTGGTCGTGGCGCTCGGTGAGGCGACAAAGGCGCTGTCGGCACTGACGGATGCGCTTAAAACCTATGAGTTCACTGTCAACTGGGGGGCCGCAACGAGCACCGATGATGCCAGTGGCGAAGTTCTGGAGCAGTGCGAGGCAAGGCCTTCAGAAGCTGACGTGCGGGCGATGCTGCCTGATTTTACCGGAGATATAATGCAGGTGCCGCCGCAGGTTTCTGCAGTCAAGGTCGACGGTCAGCGCGCCTATGATCTGGCGAGGGAGGGCGAGGTCATGGAACTGGCTGCCCGACCACTCTTTGTCGAGACGCTTGAACTTGTTTCCGCCTCCCGTGATCAGGTGACGCTGCGGATGACATGTGGCAAGGGTGGCTACGTGCGGTCAATTGCACGGGACATGGGCGCGGCGCTGGGCTGCCTTGGCCATGTTCAGCACTTGCGACGCGTGGAAACCGGGCATTGGACTGAAGCCGACGCCGTGCCGTTCTCGCGGATAGAGGAACTTGAGCGGACGCCGGCGCTGGATGCATTGGTTCGGCCATTGGTGGATGGGTTGGCGATTTTACCGGAGTGCAGATGCAGTACTGCCGGGGGGCATGCCCTGCGTCACGGCAATCCCGGCGAGATGCTGGAATGCCAGGCCGGAACCGGTGAGCTTGCGTTTGCCAGTGTGGATGGGGCACCTGTTGCGATAGGCGAGGCCGTCGCCGGACAGTTTCATCCCAAACGGGTGTTTGTCTTCGCTGACACCTGAACGCGAAAAGACCCGCCGTGCGGCGGGCCTCTCCGTGTACTCATCCCCAAGGGGATACTCTGAAACGATTAGTCGATGATGGCTTCGGCGCGAGCCTTCTTCTTGGTTTCGTTGGCTTCGCTTTCCAGCACGCCCTTCAACTGAGCAAGCTGTGCCGTGGACAGGGCGTCGGGGTTGGCGACTTCAACGTCAAGCTCGATCAGGCCGGCCATCACGCCTTCACGAAGGCTGGACGGACCGTTCAGGTCAGTCGTGAAATCCCACATGTCGCTGCGCTCAGCGGACATGCCCATGATCTGCTCGATCTGCTGCGTTTTCTGAGCAGTTGTCTCTTCGCTCTCGGAGATCTGCTTGATCAGCGCGAGTTCGCCAAGGGTCAGCGTGTCAACGCCTTCCGAGGGAATGCCGAGCACGTCCAGTTCGTTGGCAGCGGCTTCTTCAAGCTGCGTAAGTTCGTCGGACATTGCGAAGGCGGACGGTGCCATTGCTGTGGTACCGAGAAGGGCTGTAGCGGCAATAAGTGCTTTGGTTGTCTGTTTCATAACATAGTCTCCTTTTGCTCTCGCCGGTCGCTCATATTCGTTCGCACCGGCGTTACGGAGACCCAACACGCGGTGTGTGGAATCGTTCCGGAAAAATGTGAACGAGGCGTGAGGGAAGGGGCGCGGCCTTCCGGAGCGTGATAGATTAATTCAATTAAATCAGGAGTATGGGGTGCATGTAACGCCTGCGTGAGAATCCGTCACGCAGGCGTTGGGTCGTATCGAGGATGCCGCCGGGGGCTTATTCCTGAGGGATCAGGCGCAGTCCGAGCTCCCGCAACTGGGCGTTCGTGGCCGGTGCGGGGGCCTGCATCATAAGGTCTTCGGCGCGCTGGTTCATCGGGAAGAGGATAACATCGCGCAGGTTGTCGGCATCGGCCAGCAGCATGACCATGCGGTCCACGCCCGGTGCGATGCCGGCGTGGGGCGGTGCGCCGTACTTGAAGGCGGAGATCATGCCGCCGAAATTCTCATCGACGAATGCCTTGTCGTGCCCGACGACCTCGAAGGCCTTGTACATGATTTCCGGCTTGTGGTTCCGGACGGCGCCCGAGGAGAGTTCGACGCCGTTGCAGACGATATCGTACTGGTAGCCAAGAATCTCGAGCGGGTCGGTGCCTTCGAGCGCCTCCAGCCCGCCCTGCGGCATCGAGAAGGGGTTGTGGGAGAAGTCGAGCGCGCCCGTCTCCTCGTCCCGCTCGTACATCGGGAAGTCGACGATCCAGCAGAACTTGAACTCGTTCTTCCAGTCCTCGTTCGGCTGGGTCTCTGCCCAGACCTGATTGCGGGCCTTGCCGGCGACGGCTTCGAAGCTGGCGGGTTTGCCGCCGAGGAAGAAGGCGGCATCGCCTACGCCGAGGCCGAGCTGCTGGCGGATGGCTTCGGTGCGCTCGGGGCCGATGTTCTTGGCCAGCGGGCCTGCGGCTTCCATGCTGTCGCCCTCGGCGCGCCAGAAGATATAGCCCATGCCGGGCAGTCCTTCCTTCTGGGCGAAAGCGTTCATGCGGTCGCAGAACTTGCGTGAGCCGCCGCCGGGGGCGGGGATGGCGCGGATTTCGGTGCCGTCCTGCTCCAGCAGGCTTGCGAAGATCTTGAAGCCGGAGCCGGCGAAATGCTCGGAGACGATCTGCATTTCCAGCGGGTTGCGCAGGTCCGGCTTGTCGGAGCCGTATTTCAGCATCGCTTCGCGGTAGGGAATGCGCGGGAAATCGGGGGTGACGGGGCGGCCCTTGCCGAATTCCTCGAAGATGCCGCGCATCACGGGTTCGATCACCTGAAAGACGTCTTCCTGTGTGGCGAAGCTCATTTCCATGTCGAGCTGGTAGAACTCTCCGGGGGAACGATCCGCCCGCGGATCTTCATCGCGGAAGCAGGGGGCGATCTGGAAATAGCGGTCGAAACCCGCGACCATCAGCAGCTGCTTGAACTGCTGGGGGGCCTGCGGCAGGGCGTAGAACTTGCCCGGGTGCAGGCGTGAGGGCACGAGGAAATCGCGCGCGCCTTCGGGGGAGGAAGCGGTGAGGATGGGCGTCTGGTATTCCATGAAGCCCTGATCGGTCATCCGCTGGCGCAGCGAGGAGATGACCCTGGAGCGCATCACGATGTTGGCGTGCAGCTTCTCGCGGCGCAGGTCGAGGAAGCGGTACTTGAGGCGGGTTTCCTCGGGGTATTCCTGATCGCCGAAGACCATCAGCGGCAGTTCCTCGGCGGCGCCCAGCACCTCCATGTCTCGGATGAACACTTCCACTTCGCCGGTCGGGATGTTGGGGTTCACAAGCTCGGCGTCGCGCGCCTTCACCTCGCCGTCGATGCGGATCACCCATTCGGAGCGGACCTTCTCCACCTCCGAGAACACCGGGCTGTCGGGGTCGGCCAGCACCTGGGTGATGCCGTAATGGTCGCGCAGGTCGATGAACAGGATGCCTCCGTGATCGCGCACGCGGTGGACCCAGCCCGAGAGGCGGATCGACTTGCCGACATCGGCTTTGGTAAGCTCGGCGCATGTGTGGCTGCGATAGACGTGCATCGGTGACTCCGGGTTTCAGAACAGGTGCCGATACACCGCGCGGGCGGCGCATTGTCAAGGGCCGGAGGTGGACGGGCTGCGAAAGCCCGCGTAAAGACCGGAAAAGCCGGAGAGGTACACCGATGGAAAATACCGTTGCCAATGCGTTCGCGCGGATCATGCGGGAGGGGGATGTGACCGTGCATTATCCTTCGGGCCGGGTGCAGAAGCTGGGCGACGGGGATGTCACGGCGACAGGGCAGGCGGTGGTGGTGCGGCTGAGCGAGAAGGCTGTGCGCCAGCTTGCCTGGGATCCGGTGCTTGCCATCGGCGAGACGTATATGGACGGCGAGATGACCTTCGAGGAGGGAGACTTCTTCAGCTTGCTGACCTTCCTGAAGAAAGGTGGCGTGGCGAAGGGGTGGACGCCCGGCGCGGTGGTCAACCATCTGATGCGGGCGGCGAAGAACGGGGTGCGGCAGCGCGCCGGGGTGCGGCTGGCGCAGCGCAACATCGCGCATCACTACGATCTGTCGGAAGCGCTGTTCCGGCTCTTTCTCGACGACGACATGAATTATTCCTGTGCCTATTTCGAGCACGAGCGGCAGGGGCTGGAGGATGCGCAGCGCGCCAAGCAGCGGCATATCGCGGCGAAACTGCTGAGCGCGCCGGGTGCGCGGACGCTTGATATCGGGTCGGGCTGGGGCGGCATGGGGCTCTATCTCGCTGGCGTTTGCGGACACGACGTGACGGGTGTGACACTGAGTGTGGAGCAGCAGCGGGTGGCAAATGCGCGGGCGGCAGAGCGTGGCGTGGCGGAGCGACTAAAATTCGAACTGAAGGATTACCGGGAGGTTCAGGGAACATTCGACCACATTACATCCATCGGGATGTTGGAGCATGTGGGCCTGCCGCAGATGAAGACCTATTTCAAAACTGTCGCGCGGCTTCTGGACAAGCACGGTACTGCCCTGATCCATACGATGATACAGCCCCGCCCGCAGCCCTATGCGGCACCGTTCGGCGACAAGTACATCTTTCCGGGCGGCTATGTGCCGGCACTTTCCGAGGTGCTGCCGGCCATCGAGAAAGCGGGGCTTCTGGTCAAGGATGTGGAAGTTCTGCCGCTGCACTATGCCGAGACCTGCCGACACTGGCGCGAGCGGTTCCATGCAAACCGGGATGCGGTGCTGAAGCTCTACGACGAACGGTTTCTGCGGATGTGGGAAGTCTACCTTGTGGGCGCGGATTTGGGTTTTCGCCATGATCGCATCTATGTCGGCCATTTCCAGTTGTGCCGCCATCAGGACCGCGTGCCGATCCGTCGCGACTGGATTGACGAGGAAAAGTCCCGGTTGCGGCAGTCGGAGGCGGTATGGGACGCAGCGCGTTAAAGTGGCGAAAAGCATTTCAATTACGCTTTCATCTGGCGTCAGCGTACCGGCAAGCGAAAGCAAGATGTGGATGCAGTTGTAAGCATCGTCGTCAGTACTGAATCGGCAGTTGGAAACGGTCCAATCCAATTGTGTCGGTGAGAGCAAAAGTGCGGCAGGGCGAGAAGTTCTGCGCGTCAGATGGAGTCAGGAGGGTCTGCCGCAGGTTTCTTTGCGTTTCCTTCCGCGCGGAAAACACAGCTCCCGCTTTGGATTAGCTTTGCAAGTCCTGCCGGCCGAGGCGGCCGACGATCATGGCGGGTTCGTTCATCGGCAGCAGGTTTTTGCCGCCGATGTTAATACCCATGGTAAATGCGGCGCATGTTGGCATGTGAGCACTATTGCCAAACCGTGCGCGGACACAAAAATTTGCGCCTCTTCAAACAAATCTCGTTAGTTGGTAACGCGAACTTCCGGCAGCGGGTAGCCAAGTGCATCCTGACCCTCGAAGGCGGCGTGACAATCGTGGCAGAAGCTCTGCTTGAATTTCATCGGCTGGCCATTGGGCTGAACGCCGGAATAGACCCAGTCCGCCGTTTCGGGAGCGGTGCCAGGATCACCCTTCGTCATGATGAAGAGCGGACCAATGCGGACTTCGCCCTTGGCGGTGATCTTCAGGCTCTCCTTGGCCAGAATGGAACCAACGGGCATGGTGACGCCATTCTCTGCGAATCTCAGGTACTGCTCGGCGGCGACATCATTGGCGAATGTGTAGAGGAACCTTTCGCCATGCGCGCCGGCCACTGCCGGTCGGGTAGATGTGGCGGTCCAGTCACGATAGGCACTGGCGGTTTCGTTGTCGCCACTGGAGTAGGCTTGCTGCATAGCGTCTTCCATACAGGCGTAAAGATCAGTGACCTGTTCTTCGGTGAATTCCCAAGGGTCCGCGCCGGGGACGTCGCAATCCTGCGCATGGGCAGTCGTCGGGCCAAATATGAGTGCGGTGAAGCCGATGGCTGCGGTGAGCGATGAACGGATCATTATCGTTTTCCTATTTCCGTGGCGTTTCCGGTTGCTTTCAGCATTGGGACAATGCCACGACCGGGGCCATTCCGTCGCCCAACAAGTTCACACGACTGCGTTATGGTTTGGCGGAAAATTGAAACAATGCGGTTCAGAAGCCGGCAAGTTTCGTCAGTCGGAAACGGCGTGCGATTTCATAGAGGATGATTGGCGCGATCAGTCCGATGCCTGTGCCCAGTACCAGATGGACGGGCAGGTTGGTGACGCCAAGCTTGAAAAGAACCTCCCTCAGACCGGCAGAAAAGATTGTGTGGGCAAGGAAGATCGCCATGGACGCCGTGCCGAGATAGGCAAGGATGCCACTGCCGGGACCGTTACCGAACCAGACGAAAACGGCAACGCTGGCGATGGAGAGAGCGGCTGCAAGAAAGACCGTGTTGTAGAGACCTGTGACTTGCGGAGCAATCGCGAGAAGGGCGGCAAAGAGACCGACTGCGAGGATTGCGCCGACTGCGGATACCTGCATTCGGCCCTGAAACCGGCCAATGACAACGCCGAGCAGGAAAAATGGCAGGTGATAAAGTGCCAATCCGATCCAGGCAAAGGCTGCCGGAGGCAGTGGGATCAGCAGAAGGGCCAGCGATCCGGTAAGGAGGGCCAGTGAAACCGGCAACCAGTTACCCTGGTTGGCGAATAGTGGTTTGGCAGGCAGCAGGGCCACCTGAATGAGGAAGAGAGCCCAGAGAAACCAGAAATGGAACCGGCCGGGAATGGGAGACTCGAGGAAGGCGCCGAGACCTACGGGAGTATTGCTGAGCGAGCCTGCCAGAACCTTGAAGGCCAGGAAAAGATAGGTCCAGAGAACCAGTGGCCATAGCAGACGGAGGGCGCGACTGCGCAAAAACGGTATGCCGCGCGCCCTGGCGAGACCATGTGCGAAGAAGAGACCCGAGAGCATGAAGAACAGCGGCATGTGAAAGGCGTAAATGCGGCTGTCGACCGCTTCAAACAGGAGGGGGGGGATGACGCCCTTCTCATAGAGGCCGCGCCAGGCGTGGCCAAACACTACGAGCACGATGCCGAACCCTTTGGCGCAATCTGCCCACGTAACGCGAGACTTGAGTGAAGTTGTGTCACCTGTCTCGTATCGTTCGGAAATCTCGCTCATCGTGATCCCATTTTTCAATGCGCTACCGGCAGCTTCGAAGGCATAGACCTTGACGGCTGATAAATTGTTAACGGAATGTTAATCCATATTGCGGATGGTATACCAGACACAGCCGGGAGACTGCAGTGCAGACGGCGCTATGGGATATTCTTTCGGCCATAGGGTTTCTACCCTATGGCCAGATGCTGCTGGAGAGATCGGATCTCTTCTGGGTGGCTGTCGTTGCGCAGGGCGTGACGTTCCTGTCCTGCTCCACTTGCGCCATTATCCTTCTTCATGTCGCGGCCCAGCACAAAGGTGCCGGCTACGTGGTGCCCGTCGCCGTCTTTGCGATTTTTCTGGTGATGTTGGGGTTTGCAGAAGCGCTGTTGATCGCGGTGCTCTGGGCACCGGTGCAAACTTTGTCGTTCATAGTTCAACTGGTCGTGGCGGTTCTTGCCCTGACGGCCACGATCGTCCTGTATCGGCAAGCGCCAAGACTTCTGAAATTGCCCACGCAGGCTGACATGGATGCAAAGGACCGGGCGCTTGCCCATGAGGTAGAAGAGCGGGCGGAGGCCGAGAGGAAGTTGCGGGACAGTCGATCCGCCGCTGATGCTCGGCTGATGGACAGGGTGCGCGATCTGGAGGAAAGAAATGATGCGCTGATGAAGGCCCAGGCGGAAACCGAACGGTCGAACATTGCAAGATCCGACTTGTTGGCCACCGTCAGTCATGAAGTCCGGACTCCGATGAACGGCGTCAAGGGCATGCTGGAACTGTTGAACGCGGATGGCATGGAGCTTGCTTCGGCGGAAATCGTAGACCGGGCAAGCGAAGCCACGGACAACCTGTTGACCGTCATCAACGACATACTTGACCATGCCAAGCTGGAGTCAGGCCGCATGACACTCCTGAACCAGAGATTTTCGCCGCGTGCCATAATGGATGGCGCGGTTTCCCTGATGGAGGCAAAAGCGCTGCAAAAGGGCCTGACACTGTCGGCTACCGTTTCGCCGGATGTGCCGGAAATGCTGATCGGTGACGGTGCCCGGTTGCGGCAGGTGCTGCTGAACCTGATCGGCAACGCAGTCAAGTTCACGGAAGCGGGGCGTGTGGACGTGCGCATGGCTCATGACGAGGTTGCACGTGACGAGTGCCGCATCGATATTTCGGTTCGCGATACCGGTATCGGCATCGAAAGGGAGCTTCAGAAGCAGCTTTTCAAACAGTTTTTCAAGGGTGACGCATCCGTTACGAGGCGATACGGCGGGGCCGGGCTGGGGCTTGCCATCTCCAACCAGTTGGTGCGGTTGATGGGGGGGCGGATCGACGTAACCAGTGAGCCCGGTCAGGGGAGCGCTTTTCGTTTCTCGGTACGGTGCAGGATCGACTCCGCACCGCAGAGGGCGAGCGTCAACGACAGCGTCCTACCGTCAGCCGTTGTGCAGCCGTTGCGTGTGCTGGTGGCGGAGGACAACGAGACCAACCGATTCCACCTGCAGCATCTTTTGCGGCGGGCCGGACATGAGGTGGACGTCGTGGAGAACGGTGTGATGGCCATCGCGGCAGCGGAGGAAAAGAAGTACGATCTTATCCTCATGGATATTTTCATGCCGGAAATGGATGGGACCATGGCGGCACAGGCCATCCGTTCGATGGAGGGGTTGTCTGCGGAAACACCGATCGTGGCAATCACCGCCAATGCGATGGTTGGCGACCGGGAGCATTACATGTCCAAGGGCATGGACGAGTACATCGCCAAGCCGATCGATGCCAACACGCTGTTCTCCGCCATCTGGCGGGCTCTTGGGGGGCGCGACAGTCAGGCGCCCGCTTGATCGCACTTGCGAGATTTTGCGCCAGAACGACAACGGGGCGCACCATTGGTACGCCCCATTGTCCCGCTATTGGCTGATCAGTTGGCGGTGACGACAGCCTTCATGGCCGGGTGGACCCTGCAGAAATAGGGAATGTCGCCAGAGCCAGTGACTGTGACGGTAGCGGATTTGCCGCGCACGAGACGGCCTGTGTCGAAGCTGCCATCATTGGCTGTGGCGGTGTGTGGGGCCGGACCCTCGTTGGTAAAAGTGATGGTGTCGCCGGATGCGACCGTCAGCGCTGCCGGGACATATTTGCCGCCGCGTATGGCGACGGAATGGTCGGCAGCAAAAGCGGAGGCGGAAAGGGCCAGGGAGAGTGCAAGGGCGGAAACGATCGTTCTCATTGGGCTGTCCTGTGTGTTTTTGAGTTTCAAGTTCTGCGGGTCTCAGAGGGTCTACGCGCCAGCTGCGGAAATTATTCTTGGTAAAATAACCTTTTTTATCCTTAGAAAGTGCCGCGGCCCGGAGCCCATGAGGCCGCGGCGAGCTGCAGCGGGGAGGGGACCCGCTGCGGCTGTTCTGATCGAGGGGCTCAGATCAGGAAGTCGTTGGCGTCGATCAGACCTGCGGAGCCGTGCAGGGCGATCTGGCCGTCGCCGCCAAGGGCTGTGAGATCGACCACGGCGATAGCTCCGTTGGTAGAAATCGCGGCTTCCAGTTCCGCTTCGCTGGCGATGTTGAAGGCCGTCAGGTCAATCAGGTCGCTGCCATCTTCAAAACCGAAGATGCGATCCTCTCCAGCGTTCAGTTCAAAAACGAACACGTCCGAGCCGGCACCGCCGTTAAGCGTATCATTGCCCGCACCACCGTTCAGGATATCGTCGCCGCCGAAGCCGCGCAAAAAGTCGCCGCCGGCGCCGCCATCAAGAACATCGTCGCCACCACCGGCCGACATGTCATCGTTGCCCTGACCGCCGAACATAAGATCGTTACCGTTGGCACCTGCCAATGTGTCGGCACCGCGCTGACCATAAAGTGTGTCGTTGCCTGCACCGCCGTTGATATCGTCGTCTCCAGCGCCACCAAAAATCGTGTCGTCGCCACCCTGGCCAAAGATGGAACCGTTTACCGTGCCGCCGCGTCCGTCGAAGACATCATCTCCATTGGCGAGGGCGACGTTGCCGTTGAGGGTGCCTGTGTTGAAAATGTTCTCGATGCCGGAGCTGCCCTGAATGGCGCGGGGGCCGTTCGAGGCTATCGTGCCGGAGTTGATGAGGGTGTTGATGTTCTCCTGTGCAATGTCTGACTGGAAGAAGACGCCTTCCAGAACACCTTCGATCGTGCCGGAGTTCTGAACAGTTGCGCCCGTCCCGTTGACGCTGAGTGCGATCTCGTCGCTGGTGATCGAACCGGAGTTGATGACCTGCATTGCGCCTTCGCTGAAGAGGTCGATGCCGAATTCGCCGCCGAAGATGGAACCGGAATTGAGGACAGTTGCGCCGGTGCCGTCGAGCCGGATGCCATTAAGCCCACCGGAGATCGAGCCGGCGTTGACGAGGTTCAGGCTGCCAGAAGAGCTAAGGTCGAAGCCTTCGAGGTTGGAACTGACGCTGCCGTTGTTGAAAAAGGACTGGCCAAAGTTGTTGTCGTTGGTGACGCCGTCACTTTCGCCGAAAATGGTGCCGTTGTTGATGAAGACGGAGTTGTTTCCTTCCATCTCCACGCCCTGATCGAACAGGCCGGTGACGGACCCGTTGTTGAGGAAGAACGCGTTGTCGTTCAGCATCCGGACGCCGTCGGATTCGCCTTCGACGGTGCCGGTCGTACCGATCTGGAGGGAAGAGTCGAGGCCGCCGATTTCAATGCCATCGGATCCGGCGATGACGGTGCCGTCGACGAAGACGGTCATGTCGGCTGCAGATGTGATCAGAGCATCGTTGCCTGCGACGGTTGTGTCGACGGTCTCACCGGTTGCGAGCTTGAAGGTTTCGCCGGCGGCATCAAGAGTGACCTGATCGGTTGTGCTTTCGATAAGTGTGATGGGCATGGACTCAACTCCGGGATTGGGAACGCAGGTTCCTTGATTGAAATTCGGACAGGCTTTGTGCCTGCCTCCCATCGCTTACGCAGGAAGCCGCAGAATTATTCGGAGCCTTTGAATTTTTTCAGGATTTGCGCTGGCGGGGATGGCTGGCGCTGTAGATCTCCATCAGCCGTGCCTGATCCACGCCCGTGTAGGTCTGGGTTGTTGCAAGTGAAGCATGGCCCAGAAGATCCTGAATGGTGCGCAGGTCGCCGCCGGCTTCAAGAAGATGAGTGGCGAAGCTGTGGCGCAACGCGTGGGGCGTCGTCGTTTCCGGCAGGCCGGAGAGGGCGCGGAGATCGCGAACGAGTTTCTGCACCTGGGCCGGGTTCAGCGGGCCGCCGCGCAGGCCGCGAAAAATCGGACTGTCGGGGGTCGCGGGATGCGGGCAGAGGGTGAGGTAACGGTCAAGGGCGTTGCGCACGGCGGGCAGGACGGGGACGATGCGGGTCTTGTTGCCTTTGCCTGTGATGCGAAGGGTGTCTCCAAGTGGCAGGACAGCATGGGTGAGGCCGAGGCCTTCGGATATGCGCAGGCCGCAACCGTAGAGCAGGGTGAGGATGGCGGCGTCACGGGCGTTGATCCAAGGTTCGTCGTGCATCAGCGGTACATCGGAAATCATCGCCCGGGCGGCATCTGCGGTTACCGGGCGTGGCAGGCGGGCTTTCAGACGGGGCGAACGGGTGGCGGTCACGGCGGATGCTTCGATACCTTCGGTCTCTGCCAGCCAGCGATAGAAGGATTTTACCGCCGAGAGCGCGCGGGCGAGGGAGCGGGCTTCGATGCCGCGCCCACGCTCGGACGCCATCCAGGCCCGCATGTCCCGCGTTGTTATCTCTCCCAGCGCCTCGCGCCCGGCCGGGCCACCCCAATGGCCGGCGAGAAAGCCGAGAAAACCAGCGACATCACGGCGGTAGGCCTCGATTGTGTGGGGGCTGGCATCGCGCAGGCCTTTGAGGCCCTCCAGCCAGCGCGAGAGGAGATCGGACGCGCCGGCGGAAAGCTCGAATGCGGAGTCTACCATGCCTGTTGATCTTTTCTGCCCGCCGCAGTTTAGCTCAATTGGTTGTGATGGCAAAGCGCCGCCAGCTCAGGCCAGCCAGCGGCGTAGCATTTTCTCGAAGGACAGGCCAAAAAAGTTAAGCAGGTCGGTGCCCTGTTCGGGGTGGAAGCGCTGGGCATCCTCCGCTCCGAGGGCAAGCAGGCCGGGCAAGGTTCCCGGACCGAGATCAAGCTTGATCAGCGCTTCGGACTGAACCCATTTCGGCTGGTCCGCATAGAGGCCGTCGAGCTCCGCACGGGTTGGGCGCAACGTGACGCGGCGGGGCGCGACCTCCGGATTGCCGGTCAGATAACTGTCGATACTGCCCTTGGGCAGCGCGATGACGGTTGTGGCGAGCGGACCGGCGGGGCCAAGCGCCTGGCCCGGTGCGGCGGAGGCGGTTTCCAGCCCCAGTCGGATGACATCCAGCGACAGGATATTGGCTACATCCTGCCCGAGCGAGGCGAGGAATTCCTTGAAACTTGCGGCTTCCAGCAAGGCCAGCACGGCGCGATGAACCTGCTGTGTGCCGGCGAGGTTCTCATAGGCGGCGGCGATGACGTGGCGGTGAGTTTCCTCCAGCCTGTCCAACCGATCCTCCAGCCTGTCGACCAGTTTTCCGCGCAGATCCACGACATTGCGCCCGGCGGAGGAAGTACCCCCCGCCTCCAGCAGAGCGGCCATGAGCTCCCGATCCTCGAGGATCACGCTCGGATCCTTGAGAATCTGGCTTTTCAGCGCGCTCGTCGGTTTGGGCGCCTCGTCAGACAATCTTCTGCCCGGTCTTGGCCCAATCCTTCAGGAAAGCGTCGAGCCCCTTGTCCGTCAGCGGGTGATCGGCCAGTTTCATCAGCACTTCCGGCGGTGCGGTGATCACGTCGGCGCCGATCAGCGCTGACTGGGTAACGTGATTGACTGTCCGGATGGAGGCGGCGAGGATTTCCGTCTCGAAGCCATAGTTATCGTAGATTGTGCGGATGTCGGAGATCAACTCCATCCCGTCCATGTTGATGTCGTCCAGTCGGCCGATGAAGGGTGAGATGAAGGTGGCGCCGGCCTTGGCTGCGAGCAGCGCCTGATTGGCGGAAAAGCAGAGCGTGACATTGACCATCCGGCCTTCATCGGAGAGAACCTTGCAGGCCCTGAGACCAGCCCAAGTGAGGGGGACCTTGACGGTGATGTTGTCGGCGATTTTTGCCAGCTTTCGGCCTTCGGAAATCATGTCGTCGGCTTCCGTGGCCACAACCTCGGCCGAGACGGGGCCGGGGACGAGATCGCAGATTTCCTTCGTCACCTCGAGGATGTCACGGCCTGACTTCAGGATGAGAGACGGGTTCGTGGTGACACCGTCGACCATTCCGTACTCGGCAAGTTCCCTGATCTTGTCGATTTCTGCGCTGTCTACGAAGAATTTCATGGCATCCTATCCGGTCCTGGGGTGGGTTTGGCCGGACCATATCGCATGGCTTGGCGAAGGGAAACACCTTCCGGGCAGCGGGCAATGACGGAGACCCATTTTGCTCAAGGGGCACTGATTTCGGTGTTGACGTCGGAGCCGCTGGACCGATTCCTGGACTACCGTGCGCCGGAAGGCGGCGTGCAACTCGGTTCCTTCGTACGCGTGCCACTGGGGCCGCGCAGGGTGCTGGGAGTCGTCTGGGGGCCGGGAGCGGGCGACTTCGACATTGCCAGAATACGGCCGGTGCATGCAGTGCTTGATGTGCCGCCGATGGCAGAGGCGATGCGCGCCTTCCTGACCCGTGCTGCCGAATATACGCTGACGCCGCTGGAGGCGATGCTGCGGTTGGCGACGCGGGTGCCGGACCTAGGTGCACCACCTGGGATGCGCAAGGTACTGCGTCGTGGCGTGGGCGAGCCGGACAGGCTGACGGACGCGCGGGCGCGGGTATTGGAGGTACTCGAGAGTGGTGGCGTATTCGCTCCGGGAGAGTTGAGTGCGCTGGCCGGGGTCAGCGCATCGGTCATTTCCGGGCTGGAAAAGCAGGGTGTGGTCGACCGGGTGGCGGCACCGCGCGACGCGCCATTCGACATTCTTCAACCTGACCTGCGAGGCAAGGAGTTGAATGAGGATCAGCAACGGGCGGCCACAGCGTTGCGCGAGGCGGTAAGAAGCGGGGCTTACGGGACAACGCTGCTGAAAGGTGTGACCGGTTCGGGCAAGACGGAGGTCTATCTCGAGGCAGTGGCGGAGGCACTGCGGGCAGGGCGACAGGCGCTGGTGCTGTTGCCGGAGATCGCACTGACGGGCGCGTTTCTGGAGCGGGTGGAGGCGCGATTTGGCGCGCGACCGGCGGAATGGCATTCGGGGGTCACGCAGGCCGACCGGCGCCGCTGCTGGCGGGGGGTGACCAGCGGCGAAGCAAGGCTTGTCGTCGGCGCCCGGTCGGCGCTGTTCCTGCCGTTCCGCGATCTTGGGCTGATCGTTGTCGATGAAGAGCATGACACCTCCTACAAGCAGGAAGACGGGGTGCTTTATCATGCCCGGGATATGGCGGTGCTGCGCGCGTCGATGACTTCGGCTGCGGTGGTGCTGGCGTCGGCGACGCCGGCGCTGGAGAGTTGGGCAAACGCGAGAGCGGGAAAATACGCGCGGCTCGATCTGACGGAGCGTTTCGGCGTGGCGGAAATGCCGGAAATGGCGGCGCTGGACCTGCGGTCTGACCGCCCGGAGCCTGGGCGCTGGGTGGCGGAAGGTTTGCGGGCGGCGACGCAGGCGCGGCTGGCGGCAAACGAACAGGTCTTGTGGTTTCTGAATCGTCGCGGCTATGCGCCGGTAACGCAGTGCCGCGCCTGCGGTGAGCAGATCGGTTGTCATGAATGCGATGCGCGGATGGTTGAGCATCGGTTCCGCAAAATCCTGATGTGCCATCAGTGCGGGGCAGAGCGGGCGGTGCCCACGGCCTGCCCGGCCTGTGGCAAGGAAGGGATGATGGCGGCCATCGGGCCCGGCGTTGAGCGGTTGGCCGAGGAAGCGCTTGCGCTGTTTCCAGAGGCACAGGTGGAGATACTGAGTTCCGACCAGACGGAAAGTGCGCGGGCGCTGAAGGCACGGATCGACGCGATTGCCGCGGGCGGTGCCGATATCATCATCGGTACCCAGATCGTTGCCAAAGGGCACAATTTCCCGAACCTGACGCTGGTCGGCGTGATCGACGCTGATCTTGGCCTGCAGGGTGGCGATCTGCGGGCTTCGGAGCGGACGTTCCAACTGGTGCGCCAGGTCGCAGGTCGTGCGGGGCGGGCAGAACGCCGGGGCAGCGCGTTGATTCAGACCTGCGTACCGGATCATCCGGTGATCGCGGCCATCCTTTCCGGTGACGAGGAAGAATTCTGGGCGGCGGAAGCCGCGGCTCGGGAGGCAGCGGGCGTGCCGCCATACGGACGGATGGCAGGTGTCATTGTCAGCGGGCCGGACGAGGCCCGCGTCGTCGACGTGGCGCGGGAACTGGGACGGCGCAGCGACATGTTGCTGGCCGAAGGGGCGCAGGTGTTCGGTCCGGCCGCTGCACAGATTGCCCGGATTCGCGGGAAGTTTCGCTATCGGTTGCTGGTCAAGGCCCCGAAGGGGCGCGTGATCCAGCCAGCACTTTCGAAATGGCGGGCGTCGGTAAAATTGCCGCCGAACGTGCGGGTGGTGCTGGACATCGACCCGCAGAGCTTTTTCTGAATGCGGTGGGTGATCACCATCGCGCTGATTGTCGGGTTCGCCGGGGCGGCCCTGCCGGGACCACAACAGATGGTGCTGCCGGAGGCGTTCGGGTTCGAAGAGGTGGCACCGGCGGTATTCGCGCCGCCGTCAATGACAGATGACGCACGGCGTCGCGCACTGGCGGCGCTGGATGCGGGCGAGACGGTTGTCGAGGCATGGTTCGGCAGGCCGTTCACGCGGCCGATGGTCGTGCTCTGTCCTGGTGACAGTTGCGATGCGGCCTTTGGAGACAACGGCCGGCGCGGTGCAGCATATGGCAGTTTCGCCGTGCGCCTGGGAGACAGCGGCATGACGCCCGTGATCGCGGCGCATGAATTCACCCATACGGAACTCAAGCGCGAGGTCGGACTATTGCGCGTTGCGGCTGGTGCCTTCCCGGCCTGGTTCGACGAGGGATTGGCGGTACTGGTGTCAGGGGACACCCGGTTCGACGCCCCGGTTCCCAAGGCCGTGCTTGCTGATCTGCGTGCGCGCGACGCGTGGTGGCAATGGGATGCGCTGGTGGAGGCGCATGGCTCCCGCGTTGCCTATGCAGGCGCAACGACGCTGGTGGAGGAAATTCTGGACGAAATCGGCCGCACAGGTGTACTCGCAGTGGTGTCCCGGATGGCAGAGGGGGCGGGTTTTGCTGACGCACTGGCTGCCGTACGCGGAGGCTGAGGCGCAGCCGCTGTCATCTCAGCGCTCTGTGAACTTCAACTCGATGCGGCGGTTGCGGGCGCGAGCCTCAGGCGTGTTCGCCGGGTCCACCGGCTGGAACTCGCCAAAGCCGTTGGCGGCAAGGCGATCGGCAGGAATGTCTTCGGAATCGATCAGGTACTTGACCACGGAGAGCGCACGGGCCTGAGACAATTCCCAGTTGTCGGCGAACCGGCTGGAGTTGGTCGGAATGTTGTCGGTATGACCGTCCACACGCAGAATCCAGTTGATCTCTGGTGGAATTTCACCGCGGATCGTGCGGATGACCTCTGCGACTTCGGCGATCTGATTGCGACCCTCGGAACCAAGGAAGGCGGAACCGGGTTCGAAGAGGACTTCGGACGAAAAGATAAAGCGGTCGCCGACGATTTCTACGCCCTCGCGATCGCCAAGGATCTCGCGCACACGGCCGAAGAACTCGGAGCGGTAGTTCTCGAGGTTTCTTGCTTCCTCCTCCAGCCGTTTGCGTTCTGCCTCTTCCAGCGCAGCACGGCGTCTTTCTTCGGAAGCGACCCGTGCGAGAGCCGTGTTGAGGTTGGAACCTAGTGCCTCGATCTGGATCTGCGCGAGTTCGTCCTGTTCGCGGGCCTGATCCAGCAATGCTTGAAGTGAACTTAGCTGACGGTTGAGTTCCCGGGTCTGCTGATTGAGGAGGGCGACCTGACGCTGGCTTTCGGCGGAGATTTCCTTTTCCTGAGATAACAATTCACGCGCCTGTTCGAGGGCAGCATCCTTTTCGGCGACGAGTTCCTCGACGTTTTCATTCTGCGGCTGAGCGGCCTCCAGGCGGCGGCGGGCGGTTTCGACCGCGGCAAGCATCGTGAGGGTTTCCTGGGCGGCCTTGCGTTCCTCCTCCAGCCGCAGTGACATGGCGGTCAGTTCGGCATCGGAGTCTGCCAGTCGCTGGCGCAGCGCCTCGGCTGCGGCGGCTTCCACGAGGCGGGACTGCTCAGCTTCGGAGAGGGCGGACTGGCTTTCGTCGACTTCGGCCTGCAAGTCTTCCGCGTTGCTACGCAAATCGGCAATGAGAGCTTCCATCGCGTCGGCTTCGGCTGCTGCGCGGCGGGCGGCTTCGGCTCCGGCGTCTATCTCTGTGCGCGCGGCAGCGAGGGCGATTTCGAGGGCTTCGGCATCGCTGACGGCCTCCGCCAGTTGGGTGTCGCGCGCCGCGACATCTGCCGTCAGGTCCTCGTTGCGGGCGAGCAGGCTAGCAACCTGTTCTTCGAAGCTCGCAATGCGGGCGGATGCGGCATCACGTTCGTCCGTCAGGGTGGAGATCAGTGCGGCCTGGGCGGCAGCCTGTGCCTCGGCATCGGAAAGTTGGGACGAAAGGCTGCCGACCTGAGTTTCGAGCCGGTCATTACTCTGTTGCTCCAGTCCGAGGGCATCGGCGAGAGTGGCAACCTGGCCCGAGAGGTCATTCAGTTCGTTTTCCTGCACGTCAATGGTTTCGCGTAACACGAACTGCACGATCATGAAGATCGAGAGGACAAACATAAGAACGAGCAACAGGGCCGTCATCGCATCGACGAAGCCGGGCCAGATGTTGGCCTCGAAACGGGAACCTGATCGTCGCGTCAGCGCCATTGATCAGCCTCGCAGCGCCTGACGGATGATATCCGTCAATGCGTTGAGGTCCTGCCGCAACTCGGCGACGCTATCCTGCCGGCCAGCGGCCATTTCTTCGAGAATGCGCAGCATTGTCGTATCCATGTTGCGCAGGCGCATGCGGCTGTCAGGATCGAGGGCTCCGCCCTCTTCTCCCTGTGCTTCCAGCAACTGAGCGATGCGTTCCTGACCGGCGGCGACGCGTTCCAGCGCTGCGCCATCGCTGCCGCCGCCGCCGCGCGGTGCTTCGTTAAGTTGCTGTGCGAGTGCCATCACGGCGTCGGTGAGGCGGGACATCTTGGCATCGCTCTCGATGCGGGATTGTTCCGACTGTACGAGCATGGCCTGAAAACTGGCAAGGTTGCCGGCGGCTTGATCGGCGCCACGACGTCCGGAGACGGCATCGTCGTCACCGGTGAACAGCGAAACCTTGGTGATCGAGGACAGCCATTCCTCCAGTTCGGAATAGAACCGGTTCTGCCCGTGACCGGCGAACAGTTCCAGAAGGCCGACGACCAGCGAACCGGCAAGGCCAAGTAGCGAGGAGCCGAAGGCTGTGCCCATGCCGCCCAGTTGCTTTTCGAGGCCACTCATCAAGTTATCGAAGACGTCGATGGTGTTCTGGCCTTCCTGCGGCGCCAGGGAACGGATGGTTTCGACAACACCGGGAACGGTGATCGCGAGCCCGTAGAAGGTCCCGAGCAGACCGAGGAAGATGAGCAGGTTGATGATGTAGCGGGTGATGTCCCGTGCTTCGTCCAGCCGAGTGCCGACGGAATCGAGGATCGAACGGGTGGACGTGGACGTCAGCGAGCGTCGGGCCTCGTTGTCGCGCAGAAGCGCTGCCAGAGAAGCGAGCAGACGGGGAGAAGCGGAGAATTCATGTCCGGGACGGTCGAGTGCGAAGCCTTCGATCCAGTTTACTGCCGAGGTCAGTGTGAGGACTTGCCAGAAACAGGCGAGGACGCCGACTGCGAAGACGGCAAGAATTACACCGTTGAGATAGGGTGATGCGAGGAAGATCGGCGCGATGGACGAATAGGCGAAGAAACTGCCAACTGCGACCAGGCCGAGGATCGTGACCATGATCAGGATCTGGCGGATCGGCTGGGAGAATTGCGGCTCTTGTTCGCGGTCCATCAGCATGGCGGCTCTCGATCCTCGGATGCACTATTTTAGTGTTTTTTCACACACTACGCAGGGTTATTGCGCATTCCAACACTCAATTGCACCACATTTGGTTGCGACAAGCGAAGGCGTGGATATTGCAACAGATGGCGACACGGGCCATATAAGCAATAACGAATTTGTGAAGGAATTTTCCATGCTTGACGCCTTCTTCGCCCCGGCAGCAGCGCTGCTAGTCTTTGCCCTGATCCTCCTTTACATGATGGTCAAATCTGTCCCGCAGGGCGAGGACTGGACGGTGGAGCGGTTCGGCCGATACACGCGCACGCTCAAGCCCGGGCTGAACTTTCTCATACCGCTGATCGACAAGGTGGGCGCGCGGATCAACATGATGGAGACGGTTCTCGACATCGAGAGTCAGGAAGTCATCACCAAGGATAACGCGATGGTCGTGGCCGATGCCGTCGCTTTCTACCAGGTGGTGGATGCGGCGCGGGCGGCCTACGAAGTAAGAAACCTGGAGCGGGCACTCTCCAACCTTTCGCAGACCAACATCCGCGCGGTCATCGGTTCCATGGACCTCGATGAAAGCCTTTCCAATCGTGATGTCATCAATTCCAAGCTGCTGACAGTGATTGATCAGGCATCGAACCCGTGGGGGGTGAAGGTGACGCGGGTGGAGATCAAGGATCTGGCCCCGCCGATGGATATCACCGAAGCGATGGGCCGCCAGATGAAGGCCGAGCGCGACCGGCGGGCGGAAATCCTGATGGCGGAAGGGCAGAAGCAGTCCGCCATTCTGAAAGCAGAGGGTGAACGCGAGGCCCAGATCCGTGAAGCCGAAGGAAGACGCGAAGCGGCATTTCTCGATGCCGAGGCACGGGAACGGCAGGCCAAGGCCGAAGCCGAAGCGACGCGGATGGTTTCCGAAGCAATCGCAGCAGGCGACGTTCAGGCCGTGAATTACTTCGTGGCGCAGAGGTACACAGAGGCATTGCAGAATGTGGCCGCCTCTCCGAACTCCAAGACGATCATGATTCCGCTGGAGGCTTCCAGCCTGCTCGGATCCATTCAGGGCATCAGCGAATTGGCCAAGGCGGCCAAGAGCGGAGGGTAGGCCATGAACTTGTTTGCGGTTCTGGAAAGTATTTCACCCTGGTGGTGGGTGGCATTCGCCCTCGTCCTTGGGGCACTGGAAATGCTTTCAATGGCGTTTTTCCTGATAGGTCCGGCATTGGCTGCGTTGATCATGTCCGTTCTGCTGGTTCTGATACCGACCATGCCGGGTACGGTTCAGGTGGCTATGTTCGCCGCGATTTCCGTAGCTTTGACGTTTGCTTTTCAGGCCTTGCGGCACCGAATTCAGAACGAGCAACCTGAACACGGACTGAATGACCGTTCCGCCCGGATGGTCGGGCGGACGGGAACAATTATTTCCTTTTCCCACGGGCACGGTACGGTCGAGATCGACGGCGTGCATTGGCAGGCAAAGGCCGACCCGGCAGCAATCGGGATGAAGGCCGGAGCCGCTGTTGAAGTTTCGGCAACGCAAGGTAGCACGTTGCAAGTCGTGCGTCTGATGCCGGAGGAACAGGCCTCCGCCTGACACTGCCGTTCAATTTTCGAATGCTGTTAACCCTGTGTGAACCTGCGAAGGGTACCTGCTGACGCGAAGGCTTCGGAGGCGGGTATGCGTGCATTTTCTGTGGCAATCATGCTGTTTCTGGCTGCCGTGGTTCCGGCAGCCTCTGACGACGCCTGCCCGGCGCATGTCGTCGAACCCGGTGACACGTTGGGCAATGTGGCGCTCCGCTACTACGGCACGCGCGCGCAGGTGAAGCTGCTTCACGATCGCAATCGAAACATCATCGGCCCGGACCTGAACCGGATCTCGCCCGGGCAGAGGCTATTGCTGCCCTGTGATGACGATTCCGGGCTGCTGTCGGATGCGGCAGACATCGACGCTGTAGAAAAGCCTGACCCTGCTGCAGCTTCGAGCGGGGAACATGTGGTTTCCGCTTCTTTCGATGATGCTGCCGGGACTGGAGCCGCAGTTGGGGAAACTGAAGAGCAGGTGCAGGACGAGGCGCCGAGCAACGTGCTCACAATTCTCGCTGGAGGGCCGTTTCCACCGTTTGCGGGTGAAGACTTGCCGGGCGGCGGCATGATTGTGGAATTGCTGGAAATGGTGCTGCAGGTATCCGGCGAAACAGATTACACGCTGGGCTTCGTCAATGACCGGGACGCAGCACTTGACTTCGTATTGCCGAAAGGTGGTTTCGGACTGGCCTTGCCGTGGGTCTTTCCCGACTGCGGTGCTGAAGTGCTGGAGGCGCGAGACGCATCACTGTGCAAAGAATTTGTGGCTTCTGACGGGTTCTATGAATTTGTCACGGAATTCTATGCGCGTGCGGACAGCGAATTTTCCTCCGTGGTGCTGCCGGGCGGGTTGACCGACACACGCCTCTGCCGGCCACAAGGACATCCGCTGAAGGACCTTGTGGCATCAGGCCTCTTGCCCGGGCGTCTGACATTGGTACAGGCAGCCGATCCGGAGGCCTGCCTTCGGGCTCTGGATGCCGGCGAGGTGGACGTTGCTTCCATGGATGCGGCGGTGACAAGGGCGCTCGTGGATCGTATCGAAATCCGCAATCCGATCGTCGTTCTGGAGAACCTTACCGTTGTCGACCGGCTGCGCGTGCTGGCTTTGCGGGGCGACCCGGAGTCGGACGAGCGAATGACGCGGATCAATGCCGGCCTGCAGGTTCTCAGTGAAGATGGACGCTGGTTCGGGATCGTCAGCCGACATTTGCGGGGAGACCGCGCAAAGGTGAATTGAACCCGTCAGGTGGTACGCCCGATTTCATCCGCCAGCCAGTTCAATTCGGCATCCTTGAGCCCCAGGCGGGAAAGACTCTGGACCGTGTTCAGAAGGTAGTCACGGTTGCTGCCGGCAGGGCCAGCTGCGCGGGCGATGATTTCTGCCTGATCGGCGAGGGTCAGGTGGCCGCGATATTGGTCGTGCTCGCGGTCCATAACATAGCACAGCGCCTGCACCTCCCGGCCATCGGCAAGTTCCAGCGTCTCCACCGACTCCTTGTAGGCAGAGGATACGAGTTCCCGCTCACGCAGATAGGCCAGCACTTCCTCGGCTGTTGCGGCCGGTACGTGATATGCGAGTCCCTCACAGGTGCCGCTGTCCTGCCGGTCCAGCGCCAAGACGAGGCCGGGATCCTCTGGCGTACCGCGGTAGACGATTGAGGCCATGCAAAAGGACCGATGGTAGCCTGACAGGGTAGCGAGGACGGATTCGTCCGGTTCGAAACCCGGGTTCCAGATAAGGGAGCCGTAGCCGAAAACCCAGAAGCCATCCGCCAAATCCATCGCTTTCCCTTTCTTTCCTGCACGAAACCCATATCTTGCGCGCAACGTGAACCCAAGCCCCGAAGGGACCGCTTCATGCGCAAACTGTTCTTCCTCGTGATCCTGCTGGCCGCCGGCTGGGCCGCCTACTGGTTCGTGGGGTCAACAGCCCAGAGGGCGGCGCTGGAGAGTTGGTTCGCGCAGCAGCGGCAGGCTGGATGGGTGGCGGAGTACGAGGATTTGAGCGTCGCAGGGTTCCCCAACCGCTTCGACAGCCGGTTTACCGGCCTCGATCTGGCCGACCCGGGCACCGGCTGGGCGTGGGAAGCACCGCATTTCAACATTCTGGCATTGAGCTACCAGCCCAACAAGGTCATCACGGTTTTTCCGCCCGAGCAGGTCGTGCGGACACCCGTCGAGACTCTGACTGTGGTCAGCCAGGATCTGCGGGCCAGCGTGCATCTGGAACCCAACACGCTGCTGGGATTGAAAGAGGCGATACTGGCGATAGACGGTCTTGGCATAACGTCCGATTCCGGCTGGGCAACCGCCATCAGCAGCGGCCAGTTGTCGGTGCGGCGAAGCCCGGAGGGCAATGCGCCGGATTTCAGCTATGATGTCGCGCTCGATGCCGCCGATTTCCGCCTGCCGGAGCCGCTGCGCAAGGCCATCGACCCGGCGGGCCTTTACCCCGTAGCTGTGACGCCCATCTACCTGCGTATGACGCCCGTCTATGACGCGCCGTGGGACAGACTGGCGGCGGAGGGAGCGACGCCGGCACTGACGGCACTCAATATCCAGAACCTTTCCGTGACATGGGGCGAGTTGGAGATGCAGATGCGCGGCAGCCTCGACATCGACACACTTGGGCGCCCGGAAGGTTCGCTGAACCTTGTGGCGCGAAACTGGCCGGACATGCTGCAACTGGCGGTGACGGCCGACCTGATCAGTGCTGATCTGTCGCGGACGCTTGAGAGGGGGCTCTCGATTCTGGCGCAGACAACAGGTGAAACAAGTACACTGGACCTTCCGTTGCGCTTTGAAGGCGGCTTCGTGAAGCTGGGTCCGGTGCCTATCGGCCGGGCGCCGGTACTTGTCTACAGGCCCTGAGGGCTTTCAGCGAAGATGTCTGTCCACCGGCGGCTTGCGGCGGAGTGCCCGCTCCCGCGCGAAGGTGAAGAGACCAGTGCCGACGATGATCGCCGATCCGATGAGAGTGAAGGCGTCGGGGCGCTCTCCGAAGACGAAAATGCCTAGCAGCAGTGCCCAGACGAGAACGGAATAACGGAACGGCGAAACAAAGCCGACTTCGCCGGTGCGCATTGCCTGAATGCCGAAGATGTAGCCTGTCGTTAGTGCCAAAGCCGATCCCGCCAAGCCTAGGGCCGCGCCGGGAGTAGGTAAGCTGGATTCGACGAACAGCATGGCAATGCCCGCGGCAATCGTCAGCATAATCGAGGCAAAGAAGGCGATGAAGAACGTGGGGGCCGCGGCGGTAAATGTTCGCGTCGCCAGATCACGCAGCGTGACGGCAAAAACGGCGACGAGCGCCAGCAGCGCGTAGCCGGTGAAGCCATCGGTTCCGGGGCGGATGATCAGAAGGACTCCGCAAAAACCGATGACCGCTGCAAGATAGCGTCGCCAACCGGTCGGCTCTCCCAGAAATAGGGCCGCACCGAGGGTGACGACAAGCGGTAGCGACTGCATGATTGCCGTCGCATTGGCGAGGGGCATGTGCAGAAGCGCGGTGAGAAATAGGAACGTGCCGACGATCTCTCCTGATGCGCGCAATACGAGTGCCAGCCGGTCGCCGCCCTGCGGTCTCCATGTAAGAACGCCCTGGCGTGCCGCCAGTACGCCTATCAATAGAGAGGCGATGACGCCACGCCAGAAGATCGCCGCGAACAGCCCGATATCAGGCGCGAAAGCCTTGATCAGTGCGTCGTTGAAACAGAAACCTGCCATCGAGAACACCATGAAAGTGGCGCCGCGCAGGTTGTTTGTATCGGAGGATTCGGTGGCAGCAGACATGGCCATCGCTGTATGCCCGCCGGGTGATAAATGAAAGACGCATTCCAGGAATATTTTTAAACGTCAGTCAGTTCGTCAGTGCTCAGGCGGCCACGGACGTGAATGGTCGGCAGCGATCCACGACTGAACCCAGTCCGGCAGAGGCCTGTTCCAACCCGGCTGGCCGAGGGCTGTGGTCAGTTCGGTGGGAGGAACAATACCAGATTTGCCCACGAGGGCCGCGCGGCCGAGCGAGGAACTGGTTGTCTCACCGCCGCGTCTGAAACTCTGGAGTGAATAAACGAAGCGATCATCGTGGCCGAGGAATGTTGTGTGCAGTTCCAGCCTATCCCAGAGAACTACCCTACGGCGGTAACGGACGGAGACACCGGCCATTGTGAAACCCCAACCGTGCTTCTTGAGCGCGGAAATGATTCCGGTGCGGATGGCGAGACCGGTACGGCCGAGATCCATCAGCGTGAGGGTCCTGCCGTTGTTGAGTTCCATGAAGTAGTCGAGGTCCCACGGCAAGCAGGTGACGCGTGTGACATGGGTGCCGTCAAGCGGCAGGGGTGGTGCCTTGCGGGCCGCGCGCATTTCGAGGGCAGTACGGATGATTGGATACATAACGCCAGTTTCCTTTGACGTCAGCTTCCTGTGTGGATGGCAGAGTGCAAGAGTGGCCGTGGCGTCAACCAACTGGCAAAGCTGCCTCTTGCGAGGACGGACACGGCGGATTAGGTGTTTCCGGCAAGCTATCCGGGAGAATGCCGTGGGCTCTTTGATGCAAATTCTGCTGCTCGTTCTTGATGTGGTCTGGTTCTTCGTGCTGGCTCAAGTGATCATGAGTTGGCTGGTACAGTTCGAGGTGCTGAACCTGCGGCAACCGATCGTCTACCAGATCTGGTCCGGCTTGCAGCGGATCCTAGAGCCCATCTATGCTCCGATCCGCCGGATTCTTCCGCCGATGGGGGGGCTGGATTTCACGCCTCTGGTGGTGATCCTCGTCATCGCGGCGCTGCGGATCATTATTCGCAACAACATATACGCCTTCTGATCAACCGAGCGTGACCGTTCCCCGTGTGGGGCTCTCAACGGAAATGGTAAGGGCCGGTATCGTGCTCTCAGTGATCCGCGTCGGTAGGTGATCGGCGCCGATGCGAGCGAGAGCCTGCGGCAGGCTGGGCGGACCTGCAAGAGTGAATGCGGTGAGGGCAATGCCCTGATCGGGCAGAGATTGCGCCGGAGAGGTGATGCCTTCGGGCCATTCGATCAGTGCAGGGAAAGTTCCACCCATGGGAGGAACCCCGTCGTCTGGCACGGTAAGATGCCAGTGGAGGCTGTCGCGGGTGAAATAGAGGGCTGGACCGGCTTCGGGCGCGGCCGCCCGACTGGCATCCATGTTGTCGGTGGCGGCGACCCAGGTGACCATTTGGGGCGTGACGGCGGTCCGCTCCCGGATGGAGGCCTCGTCAAGGCCGAACCAGCGCGGGCGATCCGGTCCGGGCGCCGATGTGTCTATGGCGATGACTTCGAGATAGGCGTCGCCAACGCGCCAGAGTGCATTGTGCGTGCCCATCCGCGCGTGTTTTCCAGCCCCAACGGGCGGCAGACCGAGCGCATCTTCCATCCATGCACGGCCCTGTTCCAGTTCCCCGCAGGCGAAAACGAAGTGATCGATTTTGAGCATTTCCAGCCTCCCTGTTCTGGTCTGATTTTATCCGGAGGCTGGAGAAATGAACATTGCATACATTGTTTTATTTCCGTCACTTATGGCGGATAAGCCGGTGAAGCTGTTTGATGCGGGGGGGCAAATGTGAGCGAAGAGGTGGGGCTGCGTTCCGCATTGTCGGTCTACCTGAGGATCGGTTTGCTGTCTTTCGGGGGGCCTGCAGGGCAGATCGCGCTGATGCAGGAAGAGATCGTCGAGCGGAAGGGCTGGGTTTCGCCGGAAGGCTTCCAGCGCGGGCTGAATGTGGCGATGTTGCTGCCGGGGCCGGAGGCGCAGCAACTGGCGACTTGGCTGGGTTGGCGATTGCACGGCGTGGTCGGCGGCCTGGCGGCAGGGCTGGCTTTCATTGTACCGGGTGCAATTTTGATGATCCTCCTCGCCTGGATCGCTGCGCGGTTCGGGGACGTGCCATTTGTGGCGGCGATATTCTACGGCATTCAGCCGGCGGTACTGGTGTTGGTGCTACGGGCGCTGTGGGCTGTGGCCAATCGCGCACTGACGGGGCCGTTTCACTGGGCTCTGGCGGGCGCTGCGTTCCTCGGGCTGTGGGCGTTCGGCTTGCCGTTTCCGCTGATCGTGGCTCTGGCGGCACTGGCTGGCTGGATGATGCCGCATGAAGACAGCGGGCCCGAAGGCATGACAGCGCCCGTGGACCGAGGCTATCTGATGCGGATCGTCGGAGGATTTTCGGCTGTTATCCTGTTGGTTTTTCTGGGGTTTCGGTTTGTCTTCGGGCCCGAGCCGCTGGACGGTGTGGCGACGCTGTTTACTTCCGCCGCATTTGTATCCTTCGGCGGCGCATACGCGCTGCTGCCCTATGTGGCCGAGCGCGCAGTGGAAACCTATGGATGGCTGACGGCTGCGGAAATGCTGAATGGGCTTGCGATTGCAGAGGCGACGCCGGGGCCGCTGATCCTCGTCAATGTCTATGCCGGGTTCTTTGCCGGGTACGATATGGGGCTGGGAGTGTTGACGGCTTCGCTGGCCTGTTTCTACACGTTCGCGCCGAGTTTCATGCTGATCCTTGCGGTCGCGCCCTATGTGGAGGTGCTGCAGAAGGCCGCGGGAATGCGGCGGGCGCTGGTTGGTGTTTCGGCCGCAGTTGTCGGCGTGATCCTGAATCTGACAGTCTATCTGGGGCAGGCGGCGTTTCTGCCCGCCGGCTGGGGGGCTCCGGAATGGCCGAAGATCCTGCTATTTGCCGGTTTTGTATTGCTGGCGTTCTGGCGCAAAATTCCGATCCTCTGGTTGATCGGCTTGGGCGTGGCGTCAGGGCTGTTGCTGGAGTTGACGAGCACAATATGAACGGGAAACGTTAAAATACCGTTCAATTGCTTTGTGGACAGCATATGAACGCTGCCTCAACTGCCGTGGTTGCGCGCTTCGTCACCCCAAAGTTGCTCTACCCGGTCATCGCGGCGGCAACCCTGTCGATAGGTTTTGTAGCGTAGCGGACTCTTGAGGTAGAAGTCCTGATGGTAGTCCTCCGCCGGATAGAACGTTGTAATCTCTGCTATTTCGGTCACGACCTGTTGGCCAAGGGCAGCCTCCGCCTCAGCGCGGGAAGCTTCGGCGATCGCTCTCTGGGCCGGGTCGGTGATGAAAACTGCCGTGCGGTAGCTATCGCCACGATCGCAGAACTGGCCACCGGCGTCGGTGGGATCGACCGTTCGCCAGAAGACGTGTAGCAGATCCTCGTAGGATATGATGTCGGCATCGTAAGTGATTTCAACAGCTTCGGCATGACCGGTGCCCCCCTGAACAACCTGCTTGTAACTGGGGTTCTCGACCGTGCCACCGGCGTAGCCGGAGATTGTTTCGGTTACGCCTTCGACTGCGTCGAAATCGCTTTCCACGCACCAGAAACATCCACCTGCGACGACGGCCTTCTGAAGGTCTTCGGCCTTGGCCGCGGAGGTGAGGGTGAGCAGGGCAAGGGCAGTGAGGGCGGTGGTGCGCATGTGGGCTCCTGTTGCGGCGGTTGATGGCAGGTTGGTTCCCAGTCCGGGCCATTGCAAGGCCAGCACACAGGCTTCACGCAGTTGTCAGAGGTGCGGAGGACGGGGCGTGTTAGGCTCCACGCACTGGCAAAGGGGGCAAGCTGATGAAACGATTGATATTTCTTGTGCTGACTTTTTGTGCGGGACCCGCACTTTCGGGGCCGCTGACGGAGCGGGACGGCTGGGAGATAATGCCTACTGGCAAGGGGTTTGATGCGTTGGTGGAGGATGTGCTGGCGGCGGTTGAGGGGAACGGGATGGGGGTTGTTACCCAGGCCGGGCCTACGGGCGCGGCGAAGGCGCGAGGTGTCGATATACCAGGAAATCGAGTGATCGGGGTGTTCAACAACATTGTGGCGGTAGAGGTGCTGGGCTTGAGTACGGCAGCGATGATCGAGGCGCCGATCCGTCTGTATGTTACTGAAAATGAAGATGAAACCGCGACATTGAGTTACAAGACGCCGAGCCTGGTGCTGGCACCCTATTTCGAGGAAGGCGGGGCGAGGCTGGAGGAGATCGCGGGAGAACTCGACACGGTTTTTGACGAGATCGCGGCGGACGCGACAGAGTGAAATCTGCCCTCCTGTGAAAGCCGGGTTTGGTATGGGTTTGGTATGGAAACCGTATTGCGAGTGTTTCGCTCAGGCATGAAAGCGCAGCACTGACCGGGAACCCGACCACCGGTGCCTCCGTTGGGCCACTGATGGCCGCGTGAACGGAAAAGGGGCGATATGGCAGAAAAGAACGAAACCAAAGGCATGGCCGGTTACGGCCGTTTTGCGGCGATGATCATCACGTCGACCGTGGTGATGTACGGGCTGATGTACCTGAACACCTATGCGCTGGATCACGTATTCTTTTCGCAGACGCGATTGTGGATGGCGCTGTACATGGGATCGGTGATGACGATCATCATGCTTGCATTCATGCTGAACATGTACGGAAACCGGCGGGTAAATGTGGCGATCTTCGGCGGGGTTGCCATCGCCTTCGTGATCTTCCTCACACTGGTGCGTAGTCAGGCGACGGTGGGAGACCTGGCATGGATGAAGGCGATGATCCCACACCATTCGATCGCGGTGCTGACGAGCGAGCGTGCCGAATTGTCGGACCCGAGAGTAAGAGCTCTCGCCGATGCCATCCTGGAGACACAGCTTCAGGAAATCGACGAGATGAAACGCTATATAGCCGACATCGAGGCCAATGGCGACGCACCGCCGGGAACGCCGCGCGACACGAGCGACTGAACGGGGGTGACGCCACCTGATTTTGCTGGTTTGATGACCTGATCGATCAGGAGACGGCATGACAGGAATCGGACACAACAAGGGCCCTTCGCTGGAGCCCGGAGCGGGCTGGCGGCGGTATGCCTGGAAACGGGCGCGGCAATCGCTGATGAAGGAGGCGGTGCCGCTGGAAATCGTGAGGCTGCGAATGCGGCGGGCGAAGGAGCTTGGTCTGGCCTACCCGCAGTATGCGTCGATCCTGCGTGGCACTGGCCGTGATGTAACGGCGTTCCTGTTTACCTGTGACGGACTTGGCCTGCGCCTGCGGCGGCGGTTGGAGATGCCACAGCCTGTGCGGGACAAACTGGGCGGGTTGATCCGTACCGATCTGCTGGCGCTGGCGCCGGAGGGCGAAGTGCCGGAGGAGTTTCGCGCAGAGCTGGAAGACGTTTCCGGCCTGCGGTTCGCGGCGGCCGGAGTGGCGGCGCCAACAGGTTGGCGGGCGAGCGCAGAGGCGGTTCGCTCCGTCCTTGGGCCGCTGAAACTTGCCGGCGATGCCGTGGTGCTGATCGGTGAGAACGAGGCTGCCGGATTGGTGGTTGCCGGAAAGCTGGCCGGTCACCTGCAGCGAGAGGCGTATTTCGGCGAGACCTGAAGGCGTGCGCCTTCAGCGTGCTTCGCCGACTGCCTCGGACGCTGCCAGTTTGCGAATGGCCGCCGTCGGTTCAATTTTGATTTCCAAGTTGGTCGTGTGGCCATTGGGGCGAGCAGCATTTGCTGCCGCATTGTCCAGACGTGAGGGGCGGAAGACCAGAGTGCTGACAACGCCGTCATCGCTGCTTCGCAGATCATGCTCGCAATCGAGTTCGAGGCTGATGATTTCCGCGATTTTCATGCCGAGGCCGGCCTTGTTGTCGGTGGCACCTTCCGACATGCCCACGCCGTTGTCCGAGCATACGAGTCGCAGGGTGCCTTCGGGCTGGCGCGCAAGGTGAACCTTCACCCGGCCTGGGCGCTGGCCCGGAAAGCCGTGCTTGAAGGAGTTGGTGACAAATTCGTTGAGGAATGTGCCGACTGCGGCTGCCTGCTGGGAATTGACGGAGGCGGATTCCGTCGCGATTTCCAAGGTGACCCCGCGCGGTGCCATATCTGCGAGTTGGTCGCAGATCGTCCGGATGTAGCTGCCAAGGTCCACATGCATGTGGTCGTCGTTCATGTAGAGTTGCTCATGCAAGCGGGTCATGGCGTCGATACGGGCCAGTACGGTGGAAAGGGCTGTCTTTGCTTCCCTCGACTTGTAGGCGCGGCTTTGCAGGCGCGCGAAGGAGGAGAGCGACTGGAGGGAGTTCTTGACGCGGTGATCCACTTCCTTGCGGAGGATATCAGCCGCTGTAAGCGCTTTGCGCATTTCCAGTTGCGACATCACCTGGCGGGCGAGCACGCGCATGGTATCGCGTTGCAGAGGTGTCAGGCGGCGGGGCTTGTAATCCAGCACGCAGAGGGTGCCGAGGGGCAGGCCGTCGGCGGAGCGGAGAAGGCATCCGGCGTAGAATCGCAGGCCGTTTTCCGGCGTGCAGAGGCTGTTGGCGACGGTGCGCTCATCTGCCAGCGTATCCTCGATTTCCAGAAAATCGTCTTCGAGCAGGGCGTGGGCGCAAATGGAGTTCTCGATCGGGGTCTCGCAGATGCCAAGACCGGTTTCCGCCTTGAACCACTGGCGTTCCTCTTCCACGAAGGAGATCAGGGCTATCGGTACACCACAATGGGCAGCCGCGAGTTTGACGATATCGTCAAACTCGTCTTCCGGGTCGGTATCCAGCACCTCGTAACTGTAGAGGGCCGAGAGGCGTTCGCGGTGGTCCGCGTGTTGTTTTGCCTTCACGATTTTCCCATCCGGTCAAAGTTTGACGTGTACGTCATGCAGACGCCGCCGGACAGACTAACGCATTAATGGCGGTTAGGAAGCCTTAACTTTGGTTAACGGCTTTGCGCATGCACTTTTTTGTCATGCATTTGTCGCGCCGGTCGGCGAACCGGCGCTGGGTTTCGCGCAGTGAGCCGAACGCCGTCAGCGCCGGTTGCGGGCGGCCAGAAGTTTGAGGCGCAGGGCGTTGATCTTGATGAAGCCTGCCGCGTCCTTCTGGTCGTAGGCGCCAGCGTCATCCTCGAAGGTGACGTGCTTCTCGGAATAGAGCGTCTGCTCGGACCAGCGACCGACGACCGTGGCGCTGCCCTTGTAGAGCTTTAGCCGGACGGTGCCGGAGACGTGCTCCTGGCTCTTGTCTATCGCGGCTTGCAGCATCTCGCGCTCGGGGCTGAACCAGAAGCCGTTGTAGATGAGTTCGGCGTAGCGCGGCATGAGTTCGTCTTTCAGGTGGGCCGCGCCGCGGTCGAGCGTGATCGATTCGATGCCGCGGTGGGCGGCGAGCAGGATCGTGCCGCCCGGTGTCTCGTAGATGCCGCGGGATTTCATGCCGACGAAGCGGCCCTCGACGAGATCGAGGATGCCGATGCCGTGCTTGCTGCCGTATTCATTCAGTTTCGTCAGCAGCATTGCGGGAGAGAGCGCCTCTCCGTTGATGGCGGCGGCATCGCCCTTCTCGAAGGTGACTTCGATGTATTCGGGCGTGTCGGGCGCCTTTTCCGGCGGGGTGGTGCGCTGGACGACGTATTCGGGCGCTTCCTGCGACGGATCCTCCAGCACCAGCCCTTCGGAGGAGGTGTGCAGGAGGTTGGCATCGACGGAGAAGGGGGCCTCATTGCGCTTGTTCTTGGCGATGGGGATCTGGTGCGCCTCGGCGAATTCCAGAAGCTTGGTGCGCGAGGTCAGATCCCATTCGCGCCAGGGCGCGATGACCTTGATGTCGGGGTTGAGGGCGTAGGCCGAAAGCTCGAACCGCACCTGATCGTTACCCTTGCCGGTGGCCCCGTGGGCGACGGCATCGGCGCCGGTCTCGGCCGCGATCTCGACCAGCCGCTTGGAGATGAGCGGGCGGGCGATGGAGGTGCCGAGCAGGTAAAGACCTTCGTAGACGGCATTGGCGCGGAACATCGGGAAGACGAAATCGCGGACGAATTCCTCGCGCACATCCTCGATGTAGATGTTCTCGGCCGGGATGCCGAGCAGTTCTGCCTTCTTGCGCGCGGGCTCCAGTTCCTCGCCCTGGCCGAGATCGGCGGTAAAGGTGACGACCTCGCAGCCGTATTCCGTCTGGAGCCATTTCAGGATGATCGAGGTGTCGAGGCCGCCGGAATAGGCGAGGACGACTTTTTTCGGGCTGGGCTTGGACATGGTTTTCTTCCGCTTCTGATCGCGGATGAGGCGTATTGCGTTTGAGGGCTAGCTGCAAGAGTGCCCTAAAACAAAAGGACCCGGCCAGTGTGTCAGGACCGGGCCCTTTCGGGCTTTCAAGATGTTGTCTCGGGCAAATAGCCCTCTCGTCCACCCCCCAAAAAGCGCCCGGCGGAACGCAGCCGGCAGTATTACTCTGGCGTCCGCTTGCGCGGCAGATGCGAAGGATCAGTGGTCCGGGAGTGTGCCGCAGCCTCCAACGCTCGCCATTAACGCGATGTTAGTGGTTTTGAGACCCGGCAAATGTATCAAATATCACAGTTGACCGGAGAGGTGCGTTTTTTCGGAAGAAACAAGGCGGCTGCCCTCCTGAGCCCAGAGCGGCGCATCGGCAAATTTACCCTCCGGCAGGCAGATGCCTTCGAGAACGGGGTATTCAATTCGGCTGTTCGCCATCTCTTCGGCCAGACGGGCATCGCACACCTCCCATGAAGCCGCTTCCACTTCCATGCGGTGGACTTCACGGCAGTCGTAGGCATCGTGGCCGCAGCCGGCGATGAGGAGGATGAACGTGGACAGCATTTGTACCTCTTTACCAATAGGTCACATGTAATCACTCAACGCCTGCCCGACTGTTACGTTCCGCACAGTTCACGCATTTGCGTTCTGGCGTAACAGTTTGGCTTTTCTTTGCGGAAAATCTGGAATCTTATTGCGGGCGGGAGGGGCTGCGCTTTGGATTTCTTGTTTCACACGACGCCTTCGGTGGTTTTTGGCCCGGGTCGGGCAATGGAAATGGGGGCGAGGACAGGCGCGTTGCTGGGGCCGCGCCCGTTCCTCGTGACAGATGCGGGGCTGACGCGACTGGGCCTTACTGAACCGGTACTGGAAAGTCTCGGCGACGCGGTGGCCGTGTTCGATGCGGTGGAGGCGGACCCGTCGCGTGCCACGCTGGAAGCGGCGGTCGCAGCCGGGCGTGCCCATGAGGCGACGGGAGTGATCGGTTTCGGCGGTGGCTCTTCGATGGATGTGGCCAAGCTGGTGGCGCTGTTGCTCGGCTCTGGCGAGGACCTCGACGAGGCCTGGGGAGTGGGGCAGGCCCGGGGACCGCGATTGCCGCTGGTGCTGGTGCCGACGACTGCGGGAACCGGTTCGGAAGTGACGCCGGTCAGCATCATCACGGTCGGGGACGACGAGAAGCGCGGCGTGGTTTCGCCACTGATTCTGCCGGATATTGCGGTGCTGGACCCGGAATTGACGCTGGGCCTGCCGCCGGACGTGACGGCGGCTACCGGTGTCGACGCGATGGTGCACGCGATCGAGGCCTACACATCGAAAAGTGTGAACAACAACGCGGTGAGTCGAGCGCTGGCGGTCGCGGCGTTGCAGAAACTGGGGGGCAGTATCGAGCAGGCGGTTGCCGATGGCAGCGATCTGGGGGCGCGGAGCGAGATGCTGCTCGGCTCCATGCTTGCCGGACAGGCCTTTGCCAACAGCCCGGTGGCGGCGGTGCATGCGTTGGCTTATCCCATCGGCGGGATTTTCCATGTTCCGCATGGCCTGTCGAACGCGCTGGTGCTGTCGGAAGTGATGCGCTTCAACCTGCCGGAATGCGGCGAGGCTTACGCGGAACTGGCGCCGCATATCTTCCCTGACCTCGGCGAGACCGGGCCGCAGGGGCGGGGAATGGCGCTGATCGAAACGCTGGAGGCACTGGGGCGGCGCCTTGGGCTGCCGGATCGATTGCGCGATGTTGGCATTCCGGAAGATGCACTGGTGCGCATGTCGCGGGATGCAATGAAGCAGACCCGCCTGCTGGTGAACAACCCGCGCACCGTCAAAGAGGCGGACGCACTGGCCATCTACAGGGCGGCATGGTGAAGCCGCCCTTCACGATTCGGGACCTCGGCGAAGTGGCGATCCGCTGTGGCGAGATCGGGCCGATGTTCGCATTCTACCGCGATATCATCGGATTGGAGGTTCTGCGGGCGCCGGAGTCCGGTATCGGATTTTTCCGGATATGCACGGGCTACGCCGGTCATACCTGTGTGCTGGCGTTGTTTGCCGCCGAGGCGGGCGCGGCGGCGTTTGCCGGTACCACCGGGGCGGTTACAGCGGGCAGTCACTCGTCGCTGCACCACCTGGCGCTGACTGTGGACTATGGAGAGCAGGACGAAGCGGTAGCCTGGTATCGCCGACACGGGTTGGAACCGGTGGTGCAGGAGTTTCCGTGGATCGGTTGGCGCGGCGTGTTCGTGCAGGACCCTGAGGGCAACACCGTGGAACTGGTTGCGAAAGATCCGGCATGGCGCGGAGGCTGATGGACGGCCCCTGCGGCCTGTGGCAAAAGAGGTGCGGGTTTCCAAGGGGCTGAAATGCTGAACTACATCGAATATGCGCCCGAACACGAGGGGCGGCCGCTGGTGATTGCACATGGGCTGTATGGCTCTGCGCGCAACTGGGGGGTACTGGCCAAGCGCCTTTGCGACACGCGCACCGTGGTAACGGTAGATATGCGCAACCACGGCGACAGCCCCTGGTTCGACAGCCATACCTACGAGGACATGGCCAAGGACCTGGCGGAGGTGATCGGCAGCCTTGGCGGCGAGGCGGACGTGCTGGGGCATTCGATGGGCGGCAAGGCGGCGATGATGCTGGCGCTGACCCGGCCCGACCGGGTGGCGCACCTGATAGTGGCGGACATCTCGCCTGTGGCCTACGGACACAGCCAGATCGAGTACATCGAGGCGATGCGGGCGGTTGACCTAAGCGGCGTGACCCGTCGCAGCGAAGCGGATGCCGGGCTGGCCAAAAGAGTGGCCGATCCGATGTTGAGGGCGTTCCTTTTGCAAAGCCTCTCGCTGGCAGACGGCAAGGCGCGCTGGAAGTTGAACCTGGACGTGCTGGCCGAAGATATGGACGGAATCCTGGATTTTCCGGCTGTCGAGGGCAGTTTCGACGGGCCGGTACGATTCATCCACGGGTCGAAATCCGACTATGTGAAGGACGACTACCACGGCCGCATCCGCGAGCTTTTCCCGCTGGCGGAGTTCGACGTGTTGGAAGGGGCAGGCCATTGGTTGCATGCCGAGGACCCCCGTGGTTTCGAGGCGATGGTCCGGTGCGCGCTGAAGCGGCAGGCAACATAGGGCCGAAATCCCCGGGACGGCGCAGGGTATGGCTTTGTCTCTACCGCCGGTGCGTCACCTTCAATTAACCACAATCGAAACCATTTTCAGCCGAATGCGTCTGTCTATATCGCCCAGAATGGATGTTTAGGGCGAACAGACAAAATGGAACGCAATCGGGGGAATCTTGAGGTTGGTGGTCACCGCGCTGGACCGGGCGGTGTGTTGCGAAATGAAGGCGGCAACGCATCCGTCGAGTTCGTTCTCTGGGTGCCGGTTTTCCTGCTGGTTCTTTCCGTTATTGTCGATGCCAGCTTCATCTTCCTGAACCATGCGAACATGTGGTCCGTTACCCGTGACACGGCACGGCGGGTTTCCATGCATCAGATGACGGCAAGCGAGGCGCAGGCCCACGTGGAAAGCAGCCTTGCGACAATGGGCGACCGGGTTTCGGCATCGGCAGACGACAGTGGACTGGATATCTGGGTGGAGGTCTCCGTGCCGATGGAGGACGTGGACCTTTTCGGCGTGCTCAATCCACTGACATCGAATGAACTGGTTGCGCGCGTCACGCTCGTCAGCGAACCGCGCTAGGAGAACGATATGTGGTTCAATCGGCTCAGTGCAAAGGCTAGCGAAGAAGACGGGTCTGCCATGATCTGGTCTCTGTTCTGGTCTGCGATGTTCATCCTTATCGGCGGTCTGGCGGTGGATGGCGGCAATGCGTGGCGTATGCGGACAATGATGCAGGCCACGGCCGATGCATCGGCCCACGCGGCGGCGGTTGCCCTGAATTCCGGCCGCAGCACCGCGATGGCAGAGGCCCTGCGCGTGGCGGAAATCAACATGCCCAGCCGGTTCTACGGCAATGTCATTCAGGAAAGCGACATTGATATCGGGCGGTGGAACAGTGCGTCGGGCGAGGTCGACACATCGGCTGCCGCGCCGGATACGGTACGGGTTACGGCAAGTCGGACGCGGGCGAAGGCCAATGCGCAGCGGACGTTTTTCCTGACGCTCGGTTTCTTCGACTTCTGGGAGTTGCGTGCGCAGTCCGCCGTCCAGCGTTTCTCTCCGGCTTGCGTACAGGATGGACTGATCGCCTATGGCGTCGTGGAACTGTCGTCGAACAACGATTTTGAGGGCGATATCTGCGTGCACGGGCAGGGTGGCGTGAAGATGAGCCAGCACAACAGTTTTGCTGATGGCGTTACCGTCGGTATGCCCGACCTGGATAGTCTGCAGGTGCCCGCCGGCAATCTCGACCGGAACCCCGGACTTGCGACGGCCCTGTCCGAGCAGTTTCTGGAACCGCGGCTGGTGAATCGGATCGGTGAGATGATCAGTGAGCTTTCCGATCCGAACTCGGCCCTGCAGCCGAGTTACATGGCGCCCTATGGCAAGCGTGTGGTGAGCGTCATGGCCAAGGATTTCGATGCGGGAAACCTGGATAAGGGGACGATCTACCTGGTCACTTGCAAGGGTAACAGTGGGCTCAGCCTGCGGGATTCCGCTGTCATGGAGGACGTGGTGATCGTGACGACATGCAAGGTTTCCTTCGGCAAGAACATGACGCTTCGCAACGTGACGATCGCGACGTCGAACACGTCCAACCAGTCATTTTCCGGCAGTGCCGGTACGCGGATCGGCTACCCGGACAACTGCGCGGAGGGCGGCGGGGCGCAGCTTCTCACGGCCGGAAACGTGCATTTCGCGGCGAAGATGGAATTTCACGGCTCCCAGATCGTTGCGGCGGGCGATGTCATGCTCGCCGCACAGGCCAATGGCATTCAGGGGACGTCGGTGCAGGCCGGGGGCGACATCAAGGTCACTTCCAACAGTGCGTTCGGCCTGTGTGACGGCGATGCCGATCAGGAGTTCACGGCACCTTATTGGCGGCTCGTCAACTGATCGTCAGAGGCGTTCGAAAGCGAGGGCGATGCCCTGTCCGCCGCCGATGCACATCGTCACGAGGGCGCGTTTGCCCGCTATCCGTTCCAGTTCATAGAGCGCCTTGACGGTGATGATGGCACCCGTGGCGCCGACCGGGTGTCCCAGTGCGATGGCACCGCCATTGGGATTGACGCGGGCCGGGTCCAGGCCGAGGCCCTTGTTGACGGCCAGGGCCTGAGCTGCGAAGGCCTCGTTCGACTCGATGACGTCGAAATCACTCGCAGATAGGCCGGTTCTGGCCAGCAGCTTCTCCACTGCCGGAATCGGGCCCACCCCCATCACTTCGGGGCGGACGCCGGCATGGGCATAACCCAGCAGGCGGGCCCTCGGTTTCAGGCCTGCAGTCTCGGCCGCAGATGCGGTGGCCAGCACAATAGCAGCAGCGCCGTCGTTGATGCCGGAAGCGTTGCCGGCCGTGACGGTGCCGTCCTTCTGAAAGGCGGCGCGCAGGCCGGCGAGGGCCTCGGCGCTGGTGGCCTTGGGGTGTTCATCACGTGCGAAAGCCACGGTGTCGCGTTTGATGCGCACCTCGACCGGGGTGATCTGGCTGTCGAACCGGCCATCGGCTATGGCTTTGGCCGCGCGTGTCTGGCTCTCCAGAGCGAAGGCGTCCTGCTGCTCGCGGGTGATGTCATGCTCCTGCGCCACGTTTTCAGCGGTGACGCCCATGTGACCCGTGCCGAAGGGGCAATTCAGGGCGCCGAGCATCATGTCACGGCTGGCGATGTCACCCATCTTCTGCCCCCAGCGGGCCGCTGGCAGAATGTAGGGGCTGCGGCTCATGCTCTCGGCACCGCCTGCAATGGCGAAATCGGCGTCGCCGAGCATTAGCGACTGGGCTGCGGAGACGATGGCCTGTGCGCCGGATCCGCAGAGGCGATTGACGTTCATGGCGGGAGTGGCGTCGGGAATACCGGCTTCGATGGCCGCGGCACGCGAGAGGTACATGTCGCGTGGTTCGGTGTTGATGACATGACCGAAAACGACGTGACCGATCTGTCCCGGTTCCACGCCCGCCCGTTCCATCGCGGCGCGGGTGACCTCTGTGGCAAGGGTGATGGGAGGCGTGGCCGCAAGGGCACCGCCGAAAGTGCCGATGGCGGTGCGGGTGCCGTCCAGAATTACGATGTCGTTCATGATCTCTCTCCCTCAAGCGCTTTGCCGCCATCCTGCGGGCAGCGGCGGGGAGTGGCAAGTGGGAGGGGCGCGGGAAGTGGCGTTACCCTCAGCCCGAAATCACCAGGTCACGGCCGTTGTTCTTGGCCTGGTAGAGCAGTCTGTCCGCGCGGTCGTAGATCGAGGCGGGCGTGTCTGCGCTGTCAAAGGCGGTAACTCCCGCGGACAGGGTGAGCATGCCGATATCCTCATCCGTGGATTGCGATATCCAGTTGATGTCTCGAAATTCGCCGGCAATCAGTTCACAAAGGCGCCGAGCGCCCGAGAGTTCCGTCTCCGGCAGGACGAGGCCGAACTCCTCGCCTCCGATTCGGGTGGCGATATCACGTCCTTTCGTGTTTTCGCGCAGCAACGCCCCAAGGCGGCGAAGAATGTTGTCACCGGCGGAATGGCCCCATCGGTCGTTCACGGATTTGAAATGGTCGAGGTCGATCATCGCGAAACAAAAATTTGCACGCCGTGAGACCAGTTCCTGAAGCTTCTCATCCAGATAGCGGCGATTGGGCAGGCCTGTAAGATGATCCGTCGAGGAGGTCTTCCGCAGGATGACGAGTTCCTTCTGCATCTCTGTCAACTGGAACTGGGTTCGTTCCAGTTGCAGCGACATGCTTTGAACAGAGGCCAGATGCAGCTTGTTGGATGCCGCGACCCCCTTGCAGATCGAGCGCAGGTCGTCTTTCGTAACCTGCTGTGCGAGCGAGCGGATGCTTTCACGCATGTTGCTGCTGAGTTGCTGGTTGCCGCGAAGACTGTCACTCACATGGACTGAAACCTCGGCGATTTCGTTGTCGAGTTTCTTCTTGATCCGGCTGAGGCCCTTCTGGAGCGCTTCCGGACCGAACCATCGGTCGTAGATGTGGCACAGCTTTTCCTCGATTCGGGTGGGCGGGCCGGAAAGTACACCCGCCACTTCCTCAGACAGGCCGCGATCCATGCCTCGTACGTGATTGAAGAGCACTTCGAACACGGGAGGGCTGATGGGGAGGCGCAGATCGACGGCGATCTGGATTACGGTTTCGGCAAGGCGACGCTGCTCCTCGAACCGGGGGTTTTCGATGCGTGGGTCTTCTACCATGGCCAAACCTCGACTTTTGGCAGCATGTAAGGCTCGTTTCGTTGAATAATCCCTAATACTCACCTTCGTGCATTCACCCGAGATGATCGGGCTGGAGGCGGCAGCTTGCCGAGGAGCCGAAATGCTTAACCGTTTGTTAAGGAACTTCGGTCAATTTTCGGAAAGGTGGTGGCAAAGTTTTCTGAGTGATGGTGTTGCGAATGGCCGACCCCTCGGACGGGAACCTTCTTGCAAAGGGAAGTCAGCTGATGCGTGTGCTTGTTGTTCAAGACAATCGTGATCTGGGTTCAGTGTGGTGCAAGTTCCTCGAGCGGCAGGGACTGGAGGCCGTGCTTGCGACATCGGAACAGCAGGCAACGCTGGCGCTGGAGAACGAGCATTTCGATGTGCTTGTTCTGGAACCGGTATTGGAAAGCGGCGGAGGGCTTTGCATCGCCGATCTGGCATCGTTCCGTCATCCTGACATGCCGATTATTGCCGTGACAAAATCATCCTTCTTTGCCGACGGCTCGATCTTCGCCATGATCCCCAATGCCTGTGGGCTGTTGCGCACGCCGGTACGGCCACATGACCTTGTCGCCTACCTTGAGCATTTTGCACCGCGTGGGTCGTTCAAACCCAAGCGGATGGAGGATGAGGTTACATCCGGCGCGGCATGACCGTAGGCAGTCTCACGCCCTCGCCGCGAGTTTCTTCGCAGAATCGCGCCCGTGAGGTTCATTCCAGTCAAGATTGATACCGATGGGCAGGATGCGGTGAGGATTCACCGTTTCGTGGCTGCGATGGTAATGGTGACGGATATGGTCGAAGTGGACCGTATCCGCGATTCCCGGCCACTGGTAGAGTTCGCGCGCATAGGCCCAGAGGTTGGGAAAGTCGATCAGGCGGTTGCGGTCGCATTTGAAATGGCCGTGATAGACCGGATCGAACCGGAAGAGGGTCGAGACCAGCCGCCAATCCGCTTCCGTCACCCGCTCTCCCATCAGGTAGCGGTGTGAGGACAGTCGGTCTTCGAGCCAGTCCATCGTATCGAAGAGAGCGGTTACCGCTTCGTCGTAGGCCTTCTGGCTGGTGGCGAAGCCGGCCTTGTAAACGCCGTTGTTGAGCGTGTTGTATATACGGTCGTTGACCGGTTCGATCGCTTCGCGCAGGGCTTCGGGCCAGTAGTCATCGACGTTGCCGGTGATGTCGTCGAAAGCGCTGTTGAACATCCGGATGATCTCCGCACTTTCGTTGGAGACGATGGTACCGCGGTGTTTGTCCCAGAGGATCGGCACCGTGACACGGCCGGTCATGCCCGGCTTGTCCTCTAGGTAAATCTGACGCAGGAAATCTTTCCCGAGAAGGGTGTCGCCGGTGGCACCGGGGAAATCCGTCTCGAATGTCCAGCCGTCATCAAGCATCAGCGGGTGGACGACGCTGACGGTGATGTGGTCTTCCAGCGCCTTGAGGACGCGGAACATCAAAGCGCGATGTGCCCAGGGACATGCGTATGAAACGTAGAGGTGGTAGCGACCGCTCTCGGCCTTGAAACCGCCTTCGCCCGAGGGGCCGCGGGTGCCATCGGCGGTGACCCAACTGCGGAAGGCGGCCTCGCTGCGCTTGAAATGGCCGCCGTTGGAGTCCGTGTCGTACCAGTCAGTTTTCCATTCGCCGTCGATCAGTCGTCCCATGCGGTGCGTGCTCCCTTTGCTTGTGAACGGCATATATTGCGGTGTTCTCGGTTGGAAATACGCGCGAGCGGAGAACACTGTTCCCAATTCGGCAACAAAAAATGGGTGGGCAAAGAATTTCAGATGTTCAGGGAATTGGCAGCGGCAGGAGTTTCTGCGGTGAACGGAAGGGTTTGGCGCGAATCCTTGCGCTACATTGCGTTCCGGCCTTGTATTTGGGACGTGCTGCCTCAGAAGCTGACTAGACTGACTTTCGAGCCGACAATTCCAAGGAGCCGTTCATGATACCCACCCCTTACCTGTTGTTTCTTGGCGATGCGCCTGACCCGCTGGCGGCAAAAGTGGCGCAGGGAATACGTGACTGGCGGCCGGAGAACGCGGTGGGGCAGTTCCGCATGGAAGGATGCAGGGCGGACATGAGGCTGCCGGACATGGAGATCGCCGAGGCTGTGGAGGCGGGAGCCAAGACACTGGTCATCGGCGTCGCCAACCGGGGAGGTGTCATTTCCAAGGGCTGGATAGCAGTGTTGAAGGAGGCGCTGGCGGCGGGGATGGACGTGGCATCGGGGTTGCACAACCTCTTGCGGGACGAGCCGGAACTGGTGGCGGCAGCGGAGGCGGCCGGGCGGACCTTGCACGACGTGCGCCTGCCGCCGAAACCGTACCCGATCGCCAATGGCAAGCGGCGGAGCGGAAAGCGGTGCCTTGCGATCGGAACCGATTGCAGCGTTGGCAAGATGTATACGGCCATCGCCATGGAACAGGAAATGCGGGCGCGGGAGATGAAGGCGACATTCCGGCCGACCGGGCAGACCGGTATACTGATCACCGGGTCCGGCGTGCCGCTGGATGCGGTCGTCGCCGATTTCATGGCCGGGGCGGTGGAGGACCTGACGCCTGACAATGACGCAGACCATTGGGATCTGATCGAGGGGCAAGGGAGCTTGTTCCACGCCTCTTTTTCCGGTGTGACCTTGGCCCTGGTGCATGGCGGCCAGCCGGATGCACTGATCCTCGCGCATGAACCGACCCGCACCCACATGCGCGGGTTGCCGGACTACCAGCTACCGTCGCTGGAGGAGCTGCGCGATGTCGGGCTGCGGCTGGCGCAGGTAGTTAACCCTGATGTGTACGTCGCCGGTATCTCGGTGAACACGGCGGCGTTGGACGAGGCAGAGGCACTGGAGTACCTCGCCGGGGTCGAGGCGCGGATGGGTCTGCCGGCGGTGGATCCTTTCCGGCAAGGCGCGGGGCGGCTGGTGGACGGGTTGCGCTGATGCTGGAAGTGACGGCGGAGCGGTTTGCGCTGCGAGAAGTCTTTACCATTTCTCGCGGATCGAAGACCCATGCGGATGTGCTGACGGTTCGGGTGTCGCGGGACGGTGGCGTGGGTCAGGGCGAGTGTGTGCCCTATGCCCGTTATGGCGAGACACTGGAGAGCGTGTCCGGGCAGATCCGGGCCTTGGCGTCTGATATTTCCCGCACGGAATTGCAGGCGGCACTGCCGGCTGGTGCAGCCCGGAACGCTGTCGATTGCGCTCTGTGGGACTTGGAGGCGAAGGTTGCGGGGCGACGTGCATGGGATCTGGCGGGGGTGGCTGCGCCCTCGCGCGTGATTTCGGCCTACACGCTCTCGCTCGGCACACCTGAGGCCATGGAAGCACAGGCGCGGCGTGAAGCTAATCGCCCGTTGTTGAAGACCAAACTGGGTGGTGATGGCGACGTGGCCAGAATCGAGGCGGTGCGCAGAGGAGCGCCGGATGCGCGGATCATCGTAGATGCCAATGAAGGCTGGACACCCGAGGTTTACCGTGAACTTGCGCCGGTGCTGGTGCGACTGGGCGTCGAGATGGTCGAGCAGCCGTTCCCGGCGGGCGAGGACGGCGCATTGGCTGAACTGGCGCGGGTTCTGCCTGTGTGCGCAGACGAGAGTTGCCACGACAGGGGCTCGCTGGCGGAATTGAAGGGCCTGTACGACATCGTCAATATCAAGCTCGACAAGACCGGCGGCCTTACCGAGGCGCTGGCGTTGCGGCGGGAGGCATTGTCGGAGGGGTTCGGAGTGATGGTGGGGTGCATGGTCGGCACGAGCCTTGCCATGGCACCGGCATTGTTGCTGGCGGACGGGGCGGAGTTCGTCGATCTGGACGGACCATTGCTGCTGGCAGAGGACAGGGAGCCGCCGCTGGTGTTCGAGGGCTCGGCGGTGTTGCCGCCGGACCCGGGTTTGTGGGGCTGACCGGCCTCCTGCTCAGAGGATGAAGTCGCCTGCGTCCAGTTGGCCTGCCGCCCCCATGATCAGGATGCTGCCGTTGCCACCGAGATCGGCGAGGTCGATGACGACGTTGCCCCAGCGCGTGGTGATGGCGCCGTTGATGTCGGAAAAGAAGACGTTGAAGGCGGTGAAGTCGATCAGGTCGGTGCCGTTCTGGAAATCCCAGATGATGTCGTTGCCGGCATTGCGGTAGAACTGGAACGTGTCCGTTCCGGCGCCACCGGCGAGGCTGTCGTCGCCTGTCCCGCCATTGAGCAGATCGTCACCGCCGAAATCGCGAAGTATATCGTCGCCTGCGCCACCCTGAAGTGTATCGGCGCCGCCGCCACCTACCAGTTCGTCGTCACCGAGACCGCCGGAGATGATGTCGTTGCCTGCGGCGCCGCGCAATTCGTCCTGACCGGCGCCACCGACACCCGTGTCATTGCCCGAGCCGAGATCAAGGAAATCGTCGCCGTCGCCTCCCCAGACGATATCGTCACCCGCACCGGCGAAGACGTCGCCCACGAGTGTGCCGTGGCGGGTCGTGAAGAAATCGTTGCCGTCGCGAAGATCGACGTCGCCGATCAGGAGGCCGGTGTTGATGACGGTCTCATTGCCGAAATCGCCAAGGACGGCCATCCCTGACCCGCCCGGCGGGGTAGTGCTTACAATAGTGCCGCTGTTGCGCAGTGTGTTCTCTTCACCCGCGAGGGTGTTGAACTCAACGCCGTGGCCCTCTCCGGCGATAGTTCCGGAGTTGAAGACGCTGGAGCCCGTCCCATCGACGTTCACCCCGTCACTTTCGCTGCTGATGGTGCCGCTGTTGATCAGCTGATTGTTGTCTCCTTCCAGCGAGATACCATCCGACTGGCCATAGACTATGCCCGTGATCACGACGGTACCCGTGTCGCCGATCATTTGAACACCGCGGTCATTGAGGCCGGTGACCTCGCCGTAGACGTAGACTTCATGGTTGTTCCCGGACATCTCGATCCCGTCGCTGGAGCCGTAGACGGTGCCGGAGCTGGCCACGGTGACCGTATTGCTGGTGCTGCCGGAGTCGCTGTCGATAGCGTCCGTCTGTGAGAAGACGGAGCCTTCGACCAGCAGCTCGCCGCTGCTGAAACCACCGAAGTCGAAGGTGTCGGCGGTGTTTGACATGTAGAACCCACTGCGAAGGATCCAGAGATCGCCGTTGGCGTCGGCGTCCACTCCGTCGGTGTCGTTCACGATGAATCTGATGGCCATGTGTGTCTCCCTAAGTGGTTATGTCGTCTTTTGTCGTGTCAGAGGATGAAATCGCCGGCGTCGAGAATTCCGGCGGCGCCGCGGATGATTATGGAGCCATGCCCCCCGAGTTCCGCGAGGTCGATCACGGCGTTGCCCCAGCGGTTGGTGATCGCGCCGTTGATGTCGGAGAAGAAAACGTTGAAGTCGGACAGGTCGATCATGTCGCTGCCGTCCTTGTAATCGGCTATGACGTCAAATCCGGCGTTGCGGCTGAACTGGAAGATGTCATCGCCGCCGCCGCCGACAAGGAAGTCGTCACCCTGACCTCCGTTCAGGACGTCGTCATGGCCGAAACCGTTGAGTACGTCGTCGCCGAGGCCACCGTGCATGATGTCATTTCCGCCGCCGCCGAGGACTTCGTCATCGCCCCCCCCACCGCGAAGGGAATCATCGCCGGAACCGCCGCGCAGGATGTCGTCGCCGTCGCCGCCGCGCAGCGTGTCGTTGCCGCCGCCGCCCTGGAAATCATCGACGCCACTGCCGCCGACCAGCAGATCGTCTCCGAATTCGCCATCGACAAGACCGCGGACAGTGCCTTCAGCGCCCCAATAGACATCGTTGCCGTTGTTGAGGAAGATGTCGCCGACAATCAGACCCTGGTTCGTGACGAGTTCGACGGCGGCGCTGCCTTCCAGCGCCGCGTAGCGGCCGTCGATGACGCCGGTATTGACGATGCGGTTTTCACCTTCGTTAAAGGGGCTCATTGCTATGGCTCTGTTCACCGAGGTGATGGTGCCTTCGTTCAGTATGCGGGCATTGGTGCCAGCGAGATAGACACCATAGCTGTCGCCATCGATCAGGCCGGTGTTTGTCAGGCGAGCGAAGGCTCCGTCCAGTCTGACGGCCGATATCTCCCCGAAAATCGAGCCTTCATTGCTTATCCTGCCGACCCAGTTCGCCCCGTTGCCGGTGGAGGATATGCTGCCTGATTCGGTGACGCGGAGCGCGTTCGACCCGGTGGTCTCCACTCCAAATGCTGAAAATCCGGCGGCCAGGACCGATCCATGCAGGATGTACTGATTGCCGAAGCTCGCACCGAACGTGAAGGCCGTACCCGTGTTGGACACGTATTCATCCGCCAGCGTGACGTAGATATTATCGGTGCCGCCGGCGGATATGCCGTTGATATCGTTTCCCGTATAGACGACTGGCATGGTTCATTCCCCTTTTGAAAATTGCTACCGACAGTATTCAAGCCGTGCTCACTGGCCGGGCTGGCCAAAGGTTAACGCGATTGGCGATCACGTGTGAGAAAATCGACCGGAGTATGTGAATATTGCTACGTAACCGTGCGGAACGGAGGTCGGAGAGGTTCCGGATGCGGCATCTTTGACGATGCCGCATCCCGAATCATTCGACGATGATTTCCCGGCGTGAGATGACGCGCGGGCCTTCACCGAGTACGTAGCGCAGTTCATAAGTGCCCGGGGCATCAGGAGCCTTGATGATCAGAGGCGACCCATCGGATGTGTAGACATAACGCTCATAGCGGTTGTCGTCCGCATCCGGTACCGTGATGGAAATGTAGTCGCGCTTATTGTCCGGGCCTTGCCATGTGACGGCAATGTTTCCGCCCGAGCCGACGCTGCCGGGCGCGTCGAGCGAAGCCGCGGGTTCCGTGATCGTAATCGGCATGGCGACGAGGGTCTTGTTACCCGTGGCGAGAACGTAGCGGATCTCGTAAGCACCAGCGTCCGATGGCATCTGCAGGCGCAGGGGAGTGCCGTCGCTGGTGTAGGTGTATTTCTCATAACGGCCTTCATCCGCGCCTGACTCCGCGATCGAGATATAGTCGCGGGCATTGTCCGGCCCTTCCCAAGTGACAACAATCACCGACCCGGCCTCCGCCTCGGACGGGGCGTCTACGCTGGCGGTGGCACCGACAAGGGTAATCGGTTGGGTGGCAATGGTCTTGTTGCCCTGCGCCAGAACGTATCGCAATTCGTAGTCTCCGGGGTCGGACGGCATCTGGAGTTTCAGGGGCGAGCCGTCGCTGGTGTAGGTGTATTTCGCATAACGGCCATCAGCCGCGCCCGCCTCGGCGATGGAAATGTAGTCTCGCGCGTTGTCCGGACCCTCCCATGTGACGGTGATGAGAGACCCTGCTTCGGCTTCCGCCGGGCCGGAAACGCTGGCCGCCGATGCAACCAGGGTGATCGGTCGGGAGACAAGTGTCTTGTTGCCGGTGGCAAGGACGTAGCGCAACTCGTAGTCGCCCGGCTCCGGCGGCAGTGCAAGTTTCAGCGGTGAGCCGTCGCTGGTGTAGGTGTACTTCTCGTAGCGGCCTTCATCCGCACCTGTCTCGGCGATGGAGATATAGTCCCGCGCATTGTCTGGACCTTCCCACGTGACGGTTATGCTGCCGCCCGCTTCTGCTTCTTCCGGGCCATCGAGACTAGCATTGGATGCCACCAGGGTGATCGGACGGGTGGCGACGGTGGCATTGCCCTTCGCCAGTACATAGCGGAGTTCATAGTCGCCGGGTTCGGCGGGCATGGACAGCTTCAGCGGTGAGCCTTCGCTGGTGTAGGTATATTTCTCGTAGCGGCCTTCATCTGCACCTGCCTCGGCGATCGAGATGTAGTCTCGCGCGTTGTCAGGGCCGGTCCACTCAACAGTTATCGTCGAGCCGGCAGCTGCCTCTTCCAACGCGGTAATGGTCGCGGTCGTTGGCACGACATTGATCGGTTTGCGGGCGATGACGCGGGGGCCGACGGCCTGCACGTATCGGAGTTCGTATTCTCCGGGTTCTGACGGCAGGACCAGTTTCAGGGGCGATCCGTCGCTCGTGTAGGTGTAGCCATTATAGTGGCTGTCCTGCGAATCCGGAACTGCGATGGATATGTAGTCCCGGTCGTTGTCCGGACCTTCCCAGATGACGGCTATTGTTGATCCGACCTCAGCGCTTTCCGGCGCTTCGATGGTGGCGCTGACATCGGTGACCGTGATCGGCAAGGTGGCGAGAACGGTGGCATCCTGTGCCAGCACGTAGCGGATGACGTAATCACCCGGTTCAGCCGGCATAGTCAGTTTGAGGGGCGAGCCTTCACCGGTGTATGCGTAGGTCTCATAGCCAGCGTCAGCCTCTGCCGCGATGTCGATGTAGTCGTTCTGATAGTCCGGCCCTGTCCACTCGACGGCAATGATTTCGGCGACATTCGCGGACTTAGGTGCGCTGAGGGTGATCTCGACGGGCGTGACCTCGATGGGTACGGAGGCGATGACCTTGTTACTGGCGCTGTGATAGTAGCGCAGTTCGTAAGTGCCGGCCTTCGGTGGCAGCAGCAGGGTGGCGGGGGAGCCATCACCAACGGAGGCATAGTTGATGTAGGATTGCGGCGCGGCGTCCGGCTCCGCCACTGTCAGATAGTCGCTGTCCTCCGCCGGGCCATCCCAGGTAACGGGAATGCTGCTGCCGAGCGGGGCCGTAGCCGGACCGGATATGGTTGCATCGGGTATGGAGGGCGGTAGCGCGAGGGTAAAGTCATTCGGTCGGTCTGCGGTGACGGTGACCGTGAGGTTGACGCTATCCTCTGTCGCCGGTCGGTCGACTGTGGCGGTGTACTTGCCGGGCGTCATGGCGAGACGGAGTTGGCCGATGTCGAACTCTTCCAGACTGGTGCCATCGGCGGCTTCCGGGGCGAGCGTCCAGAGAATGCCGGAGGTGATCGTCGGACCGCCTTCACCATCGGTGGCAATAAAGCTGGCATCCGTCTTTGCTGGCGGCGGCGGCGCCTGCTCGGCGACTTGGGCCAGCGCCTCGGAAAGTTCGGTGGCGTTGGCGGCGGACAGGAACCGGCCGCCGGTTTCTTCGGCAAGACAGGCAAGCTGGGCGATGTCCTGCTCGGCAGTGACGTCAAAGCCGACGACGTGGGCGGTGAAGCCGATACCCGTCTGCTCCAATTGTCTGCCGACGGCGCATGGGTCGAGATCACAGGTTTCGACTCCATCGGAAACGAGAATGACGGTTGCGACATCCTCTTCGTATTTCAGGGTTTCAGCTGCATCGATGACGGCTTGCGAGAGCGGTGTCTTGCCCTTGGGGTTGATGGCATTGACTGCGCTTCGGATCGCCTCCCGCGTGCCGGCGCCGGGTTCGACGAGCAGTTCGATGTCGGAGCACTGGCCTTTCTGACGGTGGCCGTAGGCTGAAAGGCCGAGCTGTGTGGTATCGGGCAGACTATCGAGAAGGTTCGAGATTACTTCCTTGGCGATGGTGATCTTGGCGGTGCCGTCGATCTGCCCCCACATCGAGCCAGAGGCATCAAGCACAAGGATCGTTTTCTGGGGAGAATCAGGGGGCGTTGTCTGGGCCGAGAGCGGCAGGGCGAGTGCGGCGAGGGCGAAAATTGTTGCTGAGAGACGGCACATCTGGAAACTCCCGGTTGTTTGTTTCTTGTTAACCGGCTGTCCGCAATGGGCCAAGGAAATGATTTACGTGGCGTGAGCTTTGGCACAGTAGAACCGTTGCACCGATTGCAGACACCGGATGACTGCCATATTTTTGCCATCTTGACGCAGGTTTTCCCTTGATCGACTGCGTAAACAGCATACATCCGGCTGACGCAGGTCGCGCTGGTGTAATGCTGGTGCATGGAGTAATCCGATCAGGCTATGCGCATGATGCAACCCAGCCATGCGTTTTCGACACTTCTCCAGTGTCAAAAACCTGACATATTACGCCAGACTTCGCAAAATGTTGAGAATACGGGAGAGCGTAGTGTTCGATTACGTAGATGCAACGGCTTACGCCAACGACCAGGGATCGCGCGCGCGGAAGCTTTTCGCTGCCGTGGTGCTGGCTGCGTTGGATGATGCCATTGCCGACGACAAGAAATACGGTAACGGCCCTGAGGTGATCGCGCGTTGGGCGCGATCGCGTGATGGCCGTGAAGTATTGAGCTGCGCCGGCATCGACCCTTCGGAGCGCTGTGTTTCCGGGCTCATGGAGTTCGTGAAACGTGGTGTGCGTACGTCCGTGGCGCTGAGCCGCGAGGAAAGCGAACGGCGTGCGGCAGCCTGAGGGCGCTGCGCACAATTAAATCCAATTCGAAAGGGCGGCCTGTCTGGGCCGCCCTTTCGCGTTTCTGGCCCACGGCTTCAACTCGCCGGGCGGGGGCGCTCCATAAAATACCGCGTTTCTGTCGAGCGGTCGGGATCGTGGATGAAGCCGCATTTTTCGTAGCAGCGGATCGCGCGGGTGTTGGATACGTGGGGATCCGCGGTCAGCGGATCGGTGATGCCAAGGTTCTCCAGATAGGCGATGAAGGCGGACAGTGTGGCGGTGCCGAGGCCCTGACCGAGCCTGTCGCCCTCGGCCAGAAACTGATCGACGCCGCAAAGTCCGTCCTCGCGCCAGTACTGAAAGTAGCCGATATCGCAGCCATTCTCCTGCGCGATGTAGCGCCACGTGCTGGCGGGGTTGCGTGAATAGGCGCTGGCAACCTGCGCGACCGTCTTCAGTTCCTCGTCCCACCACGGTTTCATGTGCGCACGTGCCAGCCATTCGCGGATCATCGGATAATCTGCTGGTTCGAGTATACGAAATGAAATCATGCGGGTTGCCCCCGGAGAATTAATGCTCTCAGCGTCGCGGACAACCGACCTTGCGTCAAGTCAGTGGGTTGCCGGTATGCCGGAGCTGGTGCAGTCTGCCGGGAAAAAGAACTGCGTGCGGGGAGAGAAAGATGACGCACATTCTGGCGATAGATCAGGGCACGACCTCCAGCAGGGCGATCGTATTCGATCGGGAGATGCGGGTGGTGGCAAGTGCGCAGGAAGAGTTTCCACAGCACTTTCCGAGATCGGGGTGGGTCGAGCACGATCCGGCCGACCTCTGGTCCTCTACCGCTGCCGTGTGCCGGGGGGCCATAGAGCGGGCCGGACTGGCACCGGACCAGATCGCCGCAATCGGTATCACCAACCAACGCGAAACCGTAGTGGTGTGGGACCGGAAGACCGGAAAGGCCGTCGGCAATGCCATAGTCTGGCAGGACCGGCGGACGGCGGGGTATTGTGCAGAACTGCGGGATGCGGGGCACGAGGCCCTGATCACCGAGCGTACGGGATTGCTGGTGGACCCGTATTTCAGTGCCACCAAGCTAAAATGGATTCTGGATAATTTTGACGGTGCTCGCGGGCGGGCCGAAGCGGGCGAATTGGCCTTCGGCACGGTGGACAGTTTTCTGATCTGGCGGCTTACTGGCGGAGCGGCGCATGTGACCGACGCGACCAATGCGGCGCGGACAATGCTGTACAATATTCACCAGGGCGCGTGGGACGAGGATATCTGTGCCTTGCTGGACATTCCGATGGCAATGCTGCCCGACGTGAAAGATTGCGCGGCCGATTTCGGCATGGCACGGGGTGATCTGTTCGGCCGTGAGGTTCCGATCCTCGGAGTGGCGGGGGATCAGCAGGCGGCGACAGTCGGGCAGGCGTGTTTCAAGCCGGGGATGCTGAAATCCACCTATGGGACGGGATGTTTTGCCTTGCTGAACACGGGTGATGCCCCGGTAGCCAGTTCCAACCGGCTGCTGACGACGATCGCCTATCAGTTGGACGGCAAGCCAACCTATGCGCTGGAGGGGTCCATTTTCATTGCCGGAGCGGTGGTCCAATGGCTTCGCGACGGATTGAAGATCATACGCGATGCAGCCGAAACTCAGCCGCTGGCGGAAGCGGCGGACGAAACCCAGCCACTGTACCTGGTGCCGGCTTTCACCGGTCTGGGTGCGCCATACTGGGATGCGGAATGCCGGGGCGCGATCTATGGCCTGACACGTGGATCGGGACCAGCGGAGTTCGCGCGGGCGGCGCTTGAGAGCGTGGCCTACCAGACCCGCGACCTGCTGGAGGCCATGCAGGCGGACTGGGATGGCGGAGAAGCCTCGGTTTTGCGGGTGGATGGCGGCATGTCGGCCTCTGATTGGACGATGCAGTTTCTCGCGGACATGCTGGGCGCAAGCGTTGACCGGCCCGAAGTGTTGGAGACGACGGCACTGGGTGCCGCTTGGCTGGCGGGGATGAGGGTCGGAATCTATCCGGATATGGATGGCTTTACCGAGCGATGGGCATTGGAACGGCGGTTCGAGCCACAGATGGAGGATGGCACGCGCCAGGAGAAATACACTGGCTGGAAAGATGCCGTGGCCCGGACATTGAGCCGTTAAGCGTCGTCTCTCGGCGCGGAGGCTCGGCGGAGACGATCATTGATGGCAAGACCCAGACCGGTTTCGGGGATCTTGTCTAGTAAAATGGATGTCTGTCCCTGCTCCGCCGCGAGTTTATCCAGCGCGTGCATGTGGCCGAAGAGGTTGGCGGCGGCTTCGGCAAGATCACCTGAGTGGGAGAGCGTGAGTCCCCGGCGGGTGCCCAGTGGGCCGAAGGCGAGCCAAAGGGCATCAGCGGGGTGGACCGGTGATTGTGGCCAGTGAAGGGCTGCGCCGGGCGCGTAGTGCGAGGAGAGTTGTCCGGGCGCGGTGATGCCTGTGCTGGTGCCATGAGCGGCGAGTGGGGTCCCTAAGGCCTTTTCAAGCGCTTCGACCGGGATGCCGCCCGGACGGGCGAGAATAGGTGTTTCGTTCGTCAGGTCCAAAATCGTGGATTCAAGGCCGACGGCACAGGGACCACCATCGAGAACGGCGTCAATCCTGCCAGCGAGGCCCTCCATGACGTGATCGGCATTTGACGGGCTTATACGTCCGGAAGGGTTGGCGCTGGGAGCGGCGACCGGGCCGCCGAATGCGGCAAGCAGTTTGCGGGCCAGAGGGTGGGCGGGTATGCGGATGGCGACGGTTGGCAGGCCGCCCGAGGCAAGCGGACTGATGGAGCTTTCCGGCTTGCGAGGCAGGATGAGCGTCAGCGGGCCGGGCCAGAATGCCTGCGCAAGATCGAGGGCCCGAGGGGTGAAATCGGCAAAAGCCTCCGCCGACGCCGTGTCGGGCACATGAATGATAAGCGGATTGAAGCTGGGACGGCCCTTGGCGGCATAGACGCCGGCCACGGCCCGATCATTGCGGGCGTCACAGCCAAGGCCATATACCGTTTCCGTCGGGAAGGCGACGAGGCCGCCCTGTGCAAGCAGCGACGACGCTGCTCGAATGCCCCTGTCCGTCGCGGAGAGGCGAAAGGTGTTCTTTTCCGACGCAGTCATGACGTGGCGTCCCGACCTTTTCGTTTAACTTGTTTGCCGTCCGGCAGCGCTCTAGTTTGAGGGCAAATCTATAAAGATGGTTATGGTCCTGCGGCAAGGGCCGACCCGGAGGAACTTTCGATGCAATACCGCGCACCGGTCCGAGAAATGCAATTCTACCTCGAACATGTGCTGGGTGCCGGACGGCTGGCCGAAACGGATCGCTTTGCCGAGGCAACCGGCGAGATGACCGAGGCTATCCTGACAGAGGCGGCAAGGCTGGCAGAGGGAGTGCTGGCGCCCCTGAACCGGGCGGGCGACGAGACGCCGGCACGGCTTGAAAATGGTGTCGTGCGTACCTCACCCGGATTCGCGGATGGCTATCGGGCAATTGCCGAGGGCGGCTGGGTTGGCATTTCCGCCGATCCGGAGCACGGGGGCATGGGGCTGCCGATGGTGATGACGACCTGTGTCAACGAGATGATGTCCGGGGCCTGTTTGTCTCTGTCGCTGAACCCGCTGATGTCGCAGGGGCAGATCGAGGCGCTGGAACATCATGCCAGCGAGGAGTTGCAGGCGCTTTATCTTCCAAAGCTGATTTCCGGAACGTGGTGCGGAACGATGAACCTGACCGAGTCCGGGGCGGGGTCCGATGTCGGAGCGCTGCGGACGAAGGCGGAGCCGAACGGTGACGGAACCTATGCGATCACCGGGCAGAAGATTTATATAACGTGGGGCGATCACGACATGGCGGAAAACATCTGCCACCTGGTTCTGGCGCGGCTGCCGGATGGCGGGCCGGGAACCAAGGGCATAAGCTTGTTCCTGGTGCCCAAATACCTGCCGACCGAGGATGGTGAGCCGGGCGTTGCCAACAGCCTGAAGGCCGTGTCGCTCGAACACAAGATGGGACTGCACGGATCGCCCACTGCCGTGATGGCCTATGAGGGCGCGACAGGCTGGCTGGTGGGGGAACCACAGGGCGGTATGGCTGCCATGTTCACGATGATGAACAACGCCCGGCTAGGGGTCGGGGTGCAGGGACTGGGGCAGGCAGAGGCGGCACTGCAGCAGGCCGTGGCCTATGCATTGGAACGCACGCAGGGACGCTCACCCGTCGAAGGCGGCAAAGGTACCATCGTCGACCATGCGGACGTGCGGCGGATGCTGTTGACGATGAAGGCGCTGACGGCGTCCGTCCGGGCGATCTGCCTGGATCTTGCGTTCAGCATCGACATGGCACGGGCCACAGGAGAAGCGGCATGGCAGGCACGGGCGGCGTTCCTGACGCCGATTGCGAAGGCATTCGGTACCGATGTCGGCTGTCAGGTGGCGGAAATGGGTATCCAGGTGCATGGCGGCATGGGATACATCGAGGAAACGGGGGCGGCGCAGTACTATCGCGATGCGCGGGTGACGACGATCTACGAAGGAACCAACGGAATACAGGCGATGGACCTTGTCGGCCGCAAGCTGATGGATGGTGGCGCGGCGGCGCGTTCCTTGCTGGACGAGATTGCCAAGACGGCCGCGGCGGTACCGGAAGGTTTCGGTGACGGCCTGAGCGCTGCCCACGCGGCGGCGATGGAAACACTGGATTGGATGCTGGCTACCGACAACCTCAACGACAGGTTTGCCGGGGCCGTTCCATTCCTGCGGGCGCTGGGACTGACGCTGGGGGCGCACTACCTGACGAAGGCTGCGCTGGCCAATGGCGAGGAAGAGCGCATGCAAATTGCGCGTTACGCGGTGCGGCGGCTTCTGTGCGAAGTGCCGGGTCTGTGTGCTGTGGCGCGGGAAGGGGCGGAGGACCTTTATGCCCTCGATGCGGAGGCATTGGCGGGGTGAGCATGGATGGAAGCGGTGGACCGATAACCTTTCCGTTCGAAATGCCGCCGGGCGAAGGCGAGGCTGTCGAAGTTGCCCCAGGTATTCTGTGGCTGCGTCTGCCGTTGCCGATGAAGCTCGACCATGTGAACATTTATGCTCTGGATGACGGTGACGGATGGACGGTGGTGGACACGGGTTTCCACTCCCGGCGGGGCGAGGCACTATGGGAGGGCATCCTGGCCGGTCCGCTGGCCGGCAAGCCGGTTTCACGCGTCGTGCTGACACATCATCATCCGGATCACGTGGGTATGGCGGGATGGCTGGCCGAGCGCGGTGCGGAGATCTGGGCGACGCGGACGGCATGGCTTATGGCGCGTATGCTGACCCTTGACGAGCAGGACCGGCCGACGGCGGAAACCCTGATGTTTTATCGTGCTGCGGGTATGAAGCCGGATATCTACAGTTACCGCGCCGAGACCCGGCCGTTCAATTTCGCCGATGTCGTCTATCCGATCCCGCTGGGTTTTCGCCGCATTCGCCAGGATGACGTTCTGGAGATGGGTGGCAGGCGGTGGCAGGTTCATATTGGCAATGGCCATGCGCCGGCGCATGCGACCTTCTGGTCGGATGACGGGTTGGTGTTGGCTGGGGATCAGATCATCCCGGGCATATCGTCCAATCTCGGCGTGTATCCTACGGAGCCGGAGGCCGATCCGGTGGCGGAATGGCTGGAAAGTTGCGAACGGTTGCTGCCGCTGGCCGAACCGGGACATCTGGTTCTACCCGGGCACAAGTTGCCCTTCCACGGACTGAGCGCCCGGTTGACGCAGTTGATAGATAATCACCACGGCGCACTGGCCCGGCTGGAAGCGTTCCTGGATGAACCCAAGACGGCTGGCGACTGTTTTCCACCGTTGTTCAAACGCGAGATCGGCGGGGGAGAATACGGGCTGGCGCTGGTGGAGGCCTATGCTCATCTGAACCATCTGCATCAATCCGGACGGGTTAAACGGTGGAGGCGAGAAGACGAGGCCTGGCTGTGGCAGGCAGTTTAGCCTTTAGTTTGGCTTGCGGTTACAACTCATTAACTTTATTCAGCAATGCAACTAGTGGTCGGAACATGTCATAACTGGATGTTTCGAGCAGACGCAGCTAGATTGAGCAAGCGACGTCAGTTTCCGGAGGAGGCGCATATGGCCGAACACGAGCATGGCAAGATGGACATCACCGAACATGAGCGGATGTTCGAAGGTTTCATCAAGTTCTGGATTTGGCTGTTCGGTGCAAGCGCCGTAATCCTGATCTTTCTGGCGATCTTCAACTCCTGAACTGGATGCGGAAGAGCCTCTTCGCATTCGCGATTGTCTTGGCCTTGCCGGCGGTACCGAGTTCGGCGTTTGCCATAACAGATGGGCAGATCCGCAGTTTCGTGGAGAGGTCCGACGCTTTCCAGCGCATGCTGCCGCGATCGGCAGTGCTGGACCTTTCAGCCCCACAGAAACGACTGCGTGCGGCGTGTATTCTACAGACTATGGAGGAACGCCATGGTCAGAACGGACTTGGTGCCGTCCTTTCGCTTATGTCCGTGCTGTCACAGGGCGCGGAATTTGATGACCCAACGATAGTTTCCTTCAACGATGCCTATGGTTCTGACTATGATCGGATCGTGGCACAGTGTACGCGGATGGCACGCGGAAGCTGAGGAGGTAGTGCGTTGCGGTTGATCGGTGCGATTCTCATCCTTCTTGCCGTTGCCGGTTGTGCGCGGGAAGTGGATGCAAGTTACGAAGAGGTCGCCCGAGCCCGGTACGTAAGCGAGGAGCCGCCCTACATCGCCATTGTCAGCATGGTGGACCGCAGTGACGAACGGGCGGCGCATACGGCCATGATCATCAATGCTTCCGAACGGGTGATTTACGACCCGGCCGGTACTTTTCAGCACCGTGACCTGCAGGAGCGCGGTGACATACATTATGGCGCGACGGATCGGATGGTCGACTACTACGAGCGGTATCACGCCCGTTTCTCCCACTATGTCCACACCCAGAAGATTTATGTCACGGCGGAACTGGCTGAACGGGTGCTGAGACGTACGCAGGCCCAGGGACCGTCGCCGAAGATGTTCTGCACATTGCACACCGGGCAGATCCTGAAGGATCAGCCGGAGTTTGCGTTTCTGAAGGTCGGGTTCTTTCCGGAGAACCTGCGTAGACAGTTTGCAAGATATCCAGGCGTTGTAAATTCTTATGTCGTGGAAGAAGACGCCGGAAAAGTGGTTCCCGAAGCCTGATGGGCCAGTACCTCAAATTCATTCTGGTGCTGTTGGTGATCTACGGCATCGCCTTGGCTGGTTTCCTGTTTTTTCGGCACGACTTCATCTACTTTTTCGTGGAAGAACGCGTGCCGCCGGCCGACATGCCGCGGACCGAGGTGAAGTTCCTGCCCGAGGCTTTCGAGGAGCCGCGGCTGGAAGTCTGGGTTACCGAACCGCTGCCCGGCAAACCGGTGATCCTGTATTTCATGGGCAACGCGGGCGCGCTTTCAGTGCATGAACCGCGACTGCGGGAATTGGCCAACAGGGGGTTCGGCGTTGCGGCCATGGCATATCGCGGTGGTGGTGGTCAGCCGGGAGTGCCGACAGAGGCAGGGCTCTATCGTGATGCGGAGCGGCTTTATGACGGACTGGACGGGTTGTTCGGCAGGGAGATCGCCGCCAGCGACAGGGTTATCTACGGCTACGGTCTGGGATCCGGGCTGGCAATACGCTTGGCGAGTGAAGTGGACGAAATGGCGCTGGTGCTGGAAGCACCATTTGCGAGCATGTGCGAGTTGCTTCGACAGCGTGTCGTGATCTTGCCGACATGTTCGCTGATGTGGGACGAGCGCTACGATAACCTGCAATACATCGGCGACATCGATACAACGGTCCTGTTCCTGCACGGTGCGCAGGATTCCACAATTCCGCTGACCGCAGGGCGTGTGCTGTTCGATGCGGCGCGGCAGCCGAAGTTCAGCAAGATCTACCGCGAAGGTGGGCATATCGATCTCGGCCGATTCGGGGCCAGCAACGATATTGCCGAGTTTCTGGATACCCTGAGGGGAGAGCGTTAGGAAAGCTGACGCAAGCCGCGCGCATCCAGTACCGATGCGCTGTTATCCTCCAGTACCACGGCGGACAACAGGCCACCGAAAACGGCGCCGGTGTCGACAGCAATGCGATTGCCGTGGTGTTCGACCTCTTTCACCGGGGTGTGCCCATGGACGACAATAAAGCCGTGATCGGTTTTATCATCGAGGAAAGGCGCGCGAATCCATATGAGATCGGTCTCTTCCTGCTCCGGCAGCGGGACGTTGGGGCGGATGCCGGCGTGGACAAAGAGGTAGCTGCCGACACGGATCATCCGTTCTGCCGTGCGCAGGAAGGTGACGTGCTGGCGGGGAACGGCTGCGGTGAAGGCGGGATGCGCCGCCAGGGGGTCTTCGTCCGAACAGTCGGCAATGCCATATGAAGCGAGCGTCTTGTCGCCCCCCATGCGTGGATTGAGCCAGTGGAGTGTCGGCGTGGATTTGGTCAGCGGTTCCGACAGATAGGTGAGGAAGCAGTGATCGTGATTTCCGTAGATGAAGCGGGTTTCGAGCGCCGTGTCGTCACGCCAGGCAATCAGTTGTTCGACAACGCCACGGCTGTCGCGGCCACGATCCGTGTAATCCCCGAGGAAGACAACGAGGGGCGCATCGTGCGGGCGGGCAGAGAGATCAGCCTGAATATTGGCCCACAGGCTGCCAAGTTCATCGATACTGCCGTGGATGTCGCCGATTGCGTAGATTCGTCGATTGTTGGTGCCGACTGCCAAATTGTTCCCTCACACATGACAAAGCCCCGAGCGATGCGCGGGGCTTGGCCTGAATTTCCGTTATTTCGCGAGCCTCTCAGAGAAGTCCTTCGCGCTGCGCTTTCTTGCGCGCCAGTTTGCGGGCGCGGCGAACAGCCTCGGCCTTTTCACGGGCCTTTTTGACGGAAGGTTTTTCGAAATGCTGCCGGAGCTTCATCTCCCGGAACACACCTTCACGCTGAAGTTTCTTCTTCAGAGCGCGGAGCGCCTGATCGACGTTGTTATCGCGAACCTGTACCTGCACGGATAGTCACCACCTTTCCTGTGTGAGTGTTTCGAAAAATCGCAGGAGGGCGCTATATAGCAACGACACGCGGGGCTGTCCACTCCCTGCTTGTGAAGAAAATGAGGTATTCATGGCGGAAAAGACGATGTCGGAGGCGGAGCATATCGCCGAAGTGCGGGCCAAGGTGTTGGAGGCGGCGCTGCCGCTGGTGGTTTTCGACGGTTGGTCAGACCACACTTTGGCGGAAGCGGTCCGGGACAGTGGCGCCGAACCGGGTATTTCCCGTCTGGCCTTTCCGCGTGGTGGCGTGGACCTCGCATTGGCCTTCCATGCCCGCGGCGATGCCGAAATGTCGGAGAGGCTGGCACAGGAGGATCTGAGCCACCTCAGATACTCTGAACGTGTGGCGCGTGCCATCGAGATGCGGCTTGAACAGGTCGCGCAACACAAGGAAGCCGTCCGGCGCGGCGCGGCGCTATTCGCGCTCCCGGTCTACGCGGCCGATGGCGGCCGGGCCGTCTGGCAGACGGCCGATACGATCTGGAAAGGCCTGGGCGATAGCAGTGACGACTACAACTGGTACACGAAACGGCTGACGCTCTCGGCCGTCTACTCATCCGTCGTTCTGTACTGGCTGGGCGACGAAAGCGAAGACGGACAGGCGACCCGCGACTTCATCCAACGCCGGATCGAGAACGTGATGCAATTCGAGAAATTCAAATCCTCGGTCCGGTCCTCACCTGTCGGTCGGATTTTGGAGGCCGGACCGGGCCGAATCCTCGACCATTTGCGCCCGCCGGGGGCGGTGCGAGAGGATTTGCCGGGCTGGTGGCCAAAACGCTCCTGAGTGGTAGCTTTCAGGACTTCTCAGCGTTAAGACATTGTTCATGACGATCCGGCAATAGGCGGAAAACAGAGGATTTTGACAATGACGGACGCTGTGACACCTTCCGCCCGGCTGCAGAAAATGGGCTTTGAGCTACCGCCCTATGAAGTACCGGAAAAGGAGGTTTTGACACCTTTCGTGGTGCATGGAGATCGCATTCTCGTATCTGCGATTGCCCCTTTCGCGGACCCTGAAGCGCCGATCCCCCGCCTGAACCAGGATGCCAACGTGGAAGCTGAGGGGTTCGACCCCGAGGACCTGAGCGAGAGCCATCCGATGAACCGGGCAATGCTGGGATCGCGGATGGCGACGTTGAGGGCGCTGTCGGTTGCGGCACATGCCGCTGGGGGAGACATCGACCGTATCGCCGCATGCGTGCGGGCCAGTCTCGCGGTGCGCACCGGGCCAAACTTCGAGCGACTGGGACTGGTTTACATGCCTGTGCAACGTATCATGCGTGGCTTGTTTGGTACGGGGCCTGCCTTTGCGGTAACGGGCGTCGCCGCGTTGCCTGCTGCGGCACCTATGCTCCTGGAAACGGAGTTCGTGCTGCGCCATGAGTGACGGGCCGCGCTACAACTTCATCACGGGATTGCCTCGCTCCGGCTCCACGCTCCTGTCTGCGATCTTGCGTCAGAACCCGAAAACGACCGCTGGAATGACAAGCCCGGTCGGCTCTATCACCAATGCCCTGCGGATCATGATGACGCAGAATACCGAGATAAAGGCGCTGGTGGATGATCCGGCGCGAGCCCGAATTCTGCGGGGGATATTCGATGGCTATTACAGTGAGCATCAGGACAAGGAAGTCATCTTCGACACGAACAGGGGCTGGTCCGGACGGATTCCGGAATTGCTGCACTTGTTTCCGGAAGCAAAACTGATTGCGACCGTGCGGGATCCGGCCTGGGTCTTCGACAGTGTCGAGACAATCATCCGCAAGAATCCGATCAGGCAATCGAGCATGGTGAAGCCGGGCATGAACATTGAGGCGCGGGCCGAGGCGATGATGGGCCATGACGGGTTCATCGGCGGTCCGCTCGGCCATCTGAAGGAAGCGGTTTTCGGGCAGGACAGCCACAGAGTCATGATCGTCGATTATCGGGCACTTTGTGTTGCGCCGGACAAGGCGCTGGATGCGATTTACAAGTTCATCGATCTGCCCGCACATGAGCATGATTTCGACAGGGTCGAGTACATGCAGGAGGAGTTCGATGCTGCGCTGAACACGCCGGGCCTGCACACCGTCCGCTCCAAGGTCGAATACCAGGAACGCCAGACCCTGCTGCCGCCGAATATCTTTGCGCGGCTGTCTTCAATGGCATTCTGGACGGGTGAAATGAATACGAAGGCGGCACGGGTGGTGATTGCCGAGAAGGCCGCGATCCCCTTGCAGCCCGCCGATACTGCTGCCACGGTGCCGCAGAACGGCTGAGGCGGAGGGCAGATGGCGCTGGGTGGAAAGATCGCGACCTGGTACGAGGGGCGCTGGCACGAGGGCAACGTGCCGATCATGGGGGCCGCCGATCACGGTACATGGCAAGGAACGCTGGTCTTCGACGGAGCCCGTTTCTTCGATGGCGTGGCGCCGGATCTGGACCTGCACTCGGCGCGTCTGGTCCGCTCTGCCGCGGCCATGGGGCTTTCGGCACCGGTTGGTGCCGACAGGATCGAAGCACTCATTCGCGAGGGCATTTCACGTTTCGCCCCGGACGCGGCGCTGTATCTTCGGCCGATGATGTGGTCCCGCGAGGGCAGCGCCGCGATCATCGACCCATTGCCGGAGAGTACGGGATTCGCGATCTGCCTTGAGGAACTGCCGATGGCGCAGCCGGGGGAAATGGCGCTGACCGTCTCACCGTTCAGGAGGCCACGGCAGGACACAGCGCTGACCGAGGCGAAAGCAGCCTGCCTTTACCCAAACAACGGGCGGATTGTGGCTGAGGCGCGCAAGCGCGGTTTCAACAACGCGCTGAGTCTCGATCTGGACGGGCATGTTGCCGAGACCGCCTCCACCAATGTTTTTCTGGTGCGGGGTGGTGAGGTTTCGACGCCGGTTCCGAACGGCACGTTCCTTGCCGGCATAACGCGGGCGCGGGTTATGGACCTGCTGCGTAAAGACGGTATCACCGTTCAGGAAGCGCAACTGACCGTTGCGGATTTTGCTGAGGCTGAAGAGATTTTTCTGACCGGTAATGCCTCCAAGGTCATGCCGGTCACCCGATTCGAGGAGGCGCGCCTGCAATACGGGCCGGTGGCGCGTAAGGCGCGTGAGCTATACTGGGCCTATGCCCATGGGGAGGTGTGAGATGACGTTACCGGACACAATGCGTGTGATCGAAATATCGGAGGCGGGTGGGCCGGAAGTGCTGAAGCCGGCGACGCGGGCCGTACCCCGGCCAAGTGCCGGCGAAGTGCTGATCAAACTGGAAGCTGCCGGAGTGAACCGCCCGGACGCCTTGCAGAGGGCGGGTGCCTATGATCCGCCTCCTGGCGCGTCGGACTTGCCGGGCCTGGAAGGTGCCGGGCATGTGGCGGCTGTGGGAGAAGGTGTCAGCGGTGTCGCAGAGGGCGATGCAGTCTGCGGCCTTTTTCCGGGTGGCGGATACGCGGAGTATGTCGTTTGCCCGGCGGCGCACGTGCTGCCGATCCCCAAGGGCCTGAGCATGGTCGAGGGGGCAGCGCTTTGCGAAACGTTCTTCACGGTGTGGTCGACGGTATTCGAGCGCGGTGGCCTGAAAGCCGGAGAGCGGTTTCTTGTTCACGGTGGTTCCAGTGGTATCGGTACGACGGCGATTCAACTCGCCGCTGCGCGGGGTGCGCGGGTGTTTGCGACCGCAGGGTCGGAGGAGAAATGTGCGGCCTGTCTCGAACTCGGGGCCGAGATGGCAGTGAACTACCGCGAAGCCGATTACGTTTCAGTTTTAAAGGATGCCGTCAAAGGCGTAGATCTGTCGCTGAACATGGTCGGCGGCGACTACATTCCACGTGATGTCCGCTTGCTGGCACCCGATGGACGGCTGGTGATGATCGCCTTCCTGCAGGGGCCGAAGGTGGAACTGAACTTCGCTCAGGTGATGGTAAAACGACTGACGGTGACAGGCGCTACCTTGCGGCCGCAATCGGACGTGGCCAAGGGCCACATGGCGGAGGCGCTGAGGCGTGAAGTGTGGCCATTGCTCGATGACGGCCGGATCAAGCCGGTTATGGACCAGACCTTCCCGCTTGAAGATGCGGCTGCGGCACACGCACGAATGGAAGCATCTGCCCATATCGGCAAGATTGTTCTGACACTCTGATCTCATCGAAGCGCAGTCGTCCAATTGCGCGCTTCAACGGCACAGCCTTGCTGTGGTCGGGGCGTGCCGGATGTATCGCTGAACGGATGGTCAGCGGATCGGGTCCATTTCTATCGCCTTGGAGGAGCAATCCTGCTGGACATCGCGGCCGCAGATGCGCGGCGAAAGGTCTTTTTCGAGGCAAATGCGTACTTCGGCGAGAAGGCCTGACTTGCAGGTGACCGTGACACCAGCGCCGAGCAAGGTGTCATTTTCTTCGAGGAAGGCTTCTTCGATGACCTTCGGCGGCAGCGAGAAGGTGCGTGGCAGCTTACGAAAGACTTCCGGGCGTTTGATGCTTTCATAGGCTGCCCGGGAGAGATCGAAATAGTCGCTGGCGGAAAGACCGGTGCAACGCCCGTGTTTTTCCCATTGATGCCAGGCGAGCCCCCCTGAGCCCATGATGTCCGTCATTTCCGCGGTCTGGGTACGGGAAGGGTCCTTTTCGGTTGTTCTGCAATAGCTGGGGTAGCCGTCATCGTACTGCGGCCAGAGACCGTGAAGGGTAAACCCATGGTCGTGGCGGGCATCGCACTGGTCCGAGTTTCGGGCGTCACCTTCGAGCGCACACCAACTGGGGCTCCAGCTCAGTGCCATGACGTAGTAGTCGAAGTCTCCTGCCCGTTCGCCTTCGGCGATAGCCGCAAAAGGCCAAACGAGGAGTAGTGCCAGGTATCGCCACATAGGATTGCCTCTTTTCACAGCGCGGGTTTGCGCTTATATACGCCTGAGATTTTCCCACGAAAACCGCATATCCCGGCCAAGGCCCGCGTTTTCGGCCCGGGACGAAGTGTGTTCGAAAGAAAGGAAATGCCATGGCTCTGCCTTTGATGCAAAAAGCGACCGCCGTCTGGCTGGTGGATAATACGACGCTGACTTTCACGCAGATTGCCGAATTCTGCGGCCTGCATGAACTGGAAGTGAACGGAATTGCCGATGGCGAGGTGGGTGTCGGCATCAAGGGGTTCGATCCGATTGCCAATCGCCAGCTTACGCAGGATGAAATCACGCGGTGCGAGCAGGATCCGAAGGCACGGCTGAAGCTGTGGGAAAACCCGGCGGCTGAGGGCGAGACCAAGCGCAAGGGGCCACGGTATACGCCGCTCTCCAAGCGCCAGGACCGTCCGGCGGCGATTGCGTGGCTGGTGAAGTTTCATCCGGAACTGTCCGATGGCCAGATTTCCAAGCTGGTAGGCACTACAAAGCCGACGATACAGTCGATCCGTGAGCGGACGCACTGGAACATCAACAACATCCAGCCAGTCGATCCGGTGGCTCTGGGGCTTTGCAAGCAGATGGAGCTCGATACGGCCGTGGCCAAAGCGGCTGCCAAGGCCGCAAAGACCGGCGAGCTGCTGGATGATGATGCACGCCGGAAACTGGTTTCGACCGAGCAATCCCTCGCCATGGAGGATTCGCAACGTCTGCCCTCCAATGTTTCCGGGCTGGAGGATCTTTCCGTCCTCGGAGGCGATGACCCGCGTGGCGCAGACCCGCGTGATGAGGACGAACGGATTGATGCTGACAGCTTCTTCAATCTTTCCAAGTCCGATGAGGAAGAAGACGAACAACCCTGATGGCGGGGCAATAGCCCCTGCGATGCAGCCGACGTGGCTGCAGCAGGGTCAATGGGCTGGCTGGTCCATGGGGTCCAGCATCGTGCGTCCGCCGTCTACGGCGACAATCTGGCCGGTAACGAAGCTGGCTGCGTCGGATGCCAGGAAGACCGCGACTTCGGCGGCTTCCTCGGCCTCGCCGATCCGACCGAGCGGAGTGACAGCCGTAAGGTTTTCCTGCAAACCGTCCCTGTCTTTCAGTGCGGTTCGCAGTGTAGCGCTCATGACGGAACCCAGCGCAATGGCGTTTACGCGGATGCCTTTCGCAGCGAAGGCTACAGCCATCGACCTTGTTAGCTGATCGAGCGAGGCACTGACGGCTGAGTAGGCCATCAGTTCGGGCAAGGTTCGGCGGGACGCGATCGATGTCACGTTGACGATTGCGCCCAAGGAGCGCTGCGGCTCGTCGCCCGCAAGATGTATCATCTTTCTGGCGACGCTCTGACTTATTCGGAGCGTGGTGTAGACGTTGAGGTCCATCAACGTCTCGAATGTCTTGTCGTCAGGATCCATTGGATCCGAAGCCTGCACGTCGCGGCTCGCATTGACGAGGATGTCGATGCCGTCGTGGGCGTCCACCGTTGCCGAGATAAGATTGGCGACCGTCAGTTTCTGGCGAAGGTCCCCGCAGAAATAGCTGACTTCTGCACCCTTCTTTTGAAGGTTCTCGCACTCATTGGCGAGACGTTCTTCGTCTGCGCCGGTGAGCATTACGCGGGCACCGGCACTTGCGAACTTCGCGGCGATCGCAAGGCCAACGCCCTGGCCCGCGCCAGTGACGATAACCGATTTGCCGTCAAGGGAGTAAGCCATTGCGGATCCTGTTCAGGTTCGGGTTCTGGGGGCTGTCGCAGTAATGACCTTGTACCGGGCGTTGTTTGCCGTCTCGCTCCAACTGCGAAAGGACACATCCAGCGCGGCTTCATAGGGCAGGTGACGGTTGGCGACCATCAGGAAAACACCCTTCGGAGAGAGAATTCGTGCCGCGGCCTCAATGAAGGCGATGCCGAGGGAGGGTTCCGCTTTGCGGGTGGTATGGAAGGGCGGGTTGGAAATCACGAGGTCATACGGCTGCGCCTGCGCTTTCAGCGACGTTACGTCGGACCAATGAAAACTGGCGCGTGGGTCCTGCAAATTCTCGCGGGCGGCATCGAGCGCCTTTCTGTCCGCTTCATAGAGATGCAGAGTGGTGATGCCGGGCGCAGAATTCAGGAGGAGAAGAGACAGGGCGCCCCAGCCGGCACCGAGGTCGGCGGCGCGGCCGGTGCATTTCTGCGGCAAGTTCTCGGCAAGAAACGCTGTGCCTGGGTCGATGCCTTCGTGACTGAACATGCCTGGCGCGGTGATCAACCCGTCGCTGTTCACCTGTGGTGACGCCAGATTTTCCCAGTCTTCCAGGACGTCGGGCAGGTATTCAGGACGAACCAGCCAAAAGACTTTTCCGTGAGACTTCGAGAGGACACCTGCAACTTCGAAATGCGTGCGCATCTGCTTGAGAACGCTGTCAATGCCATCCGTCTTCTGGCCATCGACCAACAGGATGCCACCAGGTGCCAGCCGGCGCATCGCCATCGCGATTTCGGCGTGGTTGGCAACGCGGTTGCGCCCGAGGAAGACGAGCGCCAAGTTTGCCGGCTGTTGCGGCGGTTCTGTAGTGTGACCGGCGAGGGTGATGGATTCGTAGCTGGATTTGTCATCCGAGAGAGCGTGGATCACCACATCTGCGAATGGCCCTTTGTCGAAGCCATCGACGGGATTCACTGCAAGCACGACCGCATCACTCTCAAGAGTGATCAGACCTTCCTCGAACGGCAGGTGAAAACGTGGAGTTTGGATGAGTTTACTCTTTTTCCATGGTGCACTGAAGCGGGTGCTGGTTGCGGCGGGCGTAATCCATCACCTGAGTGACTTTCGTCTCGGCGATTTCGAAAGAAAACACGCCTACGACGGCAACTCCCTTCTTGTGCACCGTCAGCATGATATCCACCGCTTGCTGATGCGTGATGCCGAAGAAACGCTCCAACACGTGCACGACGAATTCCATCGGCGTGTAGTCGTCATTGAGCAGCAATACCTTGTAGAGCGGCGGCTTGGCCGTTTTGGGCCGCGTCTTGGTGACGGTGCCGACGTCGCCCTCCCCATCCTTTTCAGGCGGATCGGCCATCATTCTGGTGCTGAAAGCAGTCACAACCTCGTTCCCTTGCAGAAGTGCGATCCTGAAGACCTTATATATCCGCATGGGCCAACGAGAAAAGGGGGCAGATGCCCCCTTTTCAAAATTGACGATGTTCTAGCGCTCAGGCGGAGAACGTCTTCATGGATTCAGATGCCTTGGAAAAACGGGTCGTCAGCGGTGCTGCGATGTCTTTCGCGGCAGATGCATAGATCTCGTTCATCTTGGTTGCCTGCTGCACCATCATCTCGAAAGCGGACTGAGCGAAAGCTGTCTGCTTTTCCATAAGCTCGGTCACGTTCTTCGCGGATGCCATGTCCTGTGCGGCGGCAACGCCGTCCTCAAAGGATTTCTTGGAGTATGCAGTGATCTCGGAGCCGATGCCTTCTGCAGCTTTGGCGGCGATCTCGGAGGATTTCACCATTGCGTCGACATTTTCCTGGCCGAATGCACTGATATCTTCGAAGCCTTTGGTCATTTTCTCAATTCCTTCTTTCATCGATTTCTGCGCGTCAGCGGCAAATTCTTCGACTTTTGCGGTGGCGGCTTTGGTCGTCTTCGTCGTCATTTCATTTCCCCACTAATCTTGTGTGTTTGCGAGAGGCGGTTCTATTCTGTGATCCACAACTTAGGGATTATGCTGCGCTGCGTCAAGACAATTTGCTGCGGTGCATCAAAAAATTATCGGGGCACCATGAGGCTGTGAAGAAACAGTCGTGATCCTTTGAAAATAAAGCCTTTTGTGAAAATCGATTTGATGCTATGGGTGAGGAATAATAAAGGGATCGGCAGAAGATCGGCCCAGAGGCAGAGACATACAATCGGCGGAGCAACCGATGAATTTTCAGGCAATGCGCGGGCTGCTGCTCGTGCTCATGATCACGATGTATGGGGCCGGAGCCCATGCGGCCCAATATGCAGCACTAGTGATGGATGCGCGAACGGGCAAAGTGCTGCATTCCGAGAATGCCGATACCCGACTTCACCCCGCTTCTCTGACCAAGATGATGACACTCTACCTCGTGTTTACGGAGATTCGCGCCGGACGCATGACGGCGGAAACCAAGGTAACGATTTCCCGTCACGCAGCATCGCAGCCCCCATCGAAGCTCGGGTTGAAAACCGGGCAGGAAATCGAACTCAAGTACCTGATCCGCGCTGCGGCCGTGAAATCCGCCAACGATGCGGCCAGTGCGCTGGCTGAGGCTGTTTCCGGCAGCGAGGAAGCATTTGCGCGTCGGATGACATCGACGGCGCAGGCAATGGGAATGAGCAGCACGACCTTCAAGAACCCGCACGGGCTGACATCGAGCGGACACCTTTCTACGGCGCGGGACATGGCGCTGCTGGGTCGACGGCTCTTCTACGATTTTCCCGAATATTACAACCTGTTCAGCCGTCGTTCCACCAACGCCAAGGTCAAGACCGTATACAACACCAACAGGCGACTACTGGATGCCTATTCCGGCGCAGATGGGATCAAGACCGGGTATACACGCGCCGCGGGATTCAATCTCGTTTCGTCGGCCAAGCGCGGGCAGGAGCGGGTGATCGTTTCCGTATTCGGCGGGACATCCACTGCGGCTCGCAATGCCAAGGTGGCCGAACTGATGGACCTCGGGTTCCGCAAGATGCCGAGCTATGCACAAACGAACAAGCCCGGCCGCTTGCGCCTGAACGCACCGAGCAAGGCATTGGTTGCCAGCAACACCAACGCTCAGCCGAGCATTGCCCGTCGGGCCGGAGCACTGCGCACGAGCGGCAGACCGAAGGCGCGACCACTGGCTCGTCCGAGTACGGAGGATGCGGTTCTATTGGCGACGGCAGTGGATCAGGCTCTGCAGGCGGTGGGTACCAAAGCTGCGACCGATCCGGTGCTGCCGGTAGAGGACATAGTGGCGGAACGGAGCCCGGCGGCTTTCGCAATCGTTCTTCCACGGCCGCGGCCATCCGACTTGCCTGTGCCGAAAACAATCACCGTCGTGAAGGAACCCGAGGCGCCGAAAGTGGCGCGCGCGGTGCAGGAAAGCGGCAAATTCATCGTCGAGCTTGGCGGCCAGCACACTAGGGGTGACGCTGAGCGCCTGCTGCTAACCACGGCCTTGCAGGAAATGGAAGCGCTGGAAGGGTCGCAGCGACATCTGGCGCCAGCCGGCTCAAAGGGCTGGTACAAGGCGCAGTTCGTCGGCCTGTCTGCGCAAGCGGCTGAGACGGCATGCGCGCGGCTGGCGGCGCGGCAGACCGCATGCGAGGTCGTTCAGGGCGGGTGATCCGCCCTAGAAGTTCAGGGTCACATCGGGAAGCCTGAGTGCGCGCATCAGTTCCCGCAGTTCCTGACGGGCCGCAATCTGGGACATGGTCAGTGGGCCTTGGCCCGCGGCCTTCAAGTCCAAAAGTGTGAGGCCCTGCAGGTAGAGTTCCCGAAAGACGACCCTTTCCGAGAAACCGGGAATGAGGCGGAACCCTATGCGCTTGGACAGATCGTCCAGCGCGGAGCCGACACGGCGCTTGTTGCGGGCATTCAATGTTGACATGCGATTGCGCAGAACGACCCAATCCACGGGGATGAGGCCGGCGGTGGCCCGCAAGCTGCGGGCGGACCAGACCATTTCTGCATAGATGCTTGGGCCGAGCACCTTGCCAGATTCGGCGTCCACCTTCGCCAGCAGGCCGAGATCGACCATGCTGTCGTTCAAGGGTGTGATCAGCGTGTCGGCAGCGGAGTGAGCCATTTGGGCATAGCGGGTGTGGGCGCCCGGGCAGTCGATGACAATGAAGCGACAGCTCTTGTCGAGCCTGTCGAGGGCATCGGCAAACCGCGACTCTTCTTCGGCCTGGGCATCGGAGAGGCTGTCTGCGGAACTGATGGCAAGCTCCGCCTTCACCGGCAAAGGGAGAGAGACGTCCTTTCGCGACACGAAGGCATCTCGGTTGCGGGCGTGGTTCATCAGGCTTTCCTGACGGAGGTCGAGGTCGATTATGCCGACCGGGTAGCCTGAATGGAGGAGCGCAGTGGTGACGTGCATGGCGGTGGTGGATTTTCCAGTCCCGCCCTTCTCGTTGCCGAGAACAATGATATGCGCCATTCCCAGATATGTCCCGTCAGTCAGTCAGCAAAAAGGCGCGCTCCGGGCCGGTGCGCGCCTTGATGTTCGTATCGCCTGTGTGGCGGAATTAGAAGCCGAGGCCTTCGTATTTCTTCTTGAAGCGGGAGACGCGTCCGCCGGTATCCATGAGGCGGGTATTACCACCTGTCCACGCGGGGTGGGACGTCGGATCGATGTCGAGCGTCAGCGTTCCGCCCGGTTCGCCATAGGTGGAACGGGTCTGGATGACGGTACCATCAGTCAACTTCACGTCGATCATGTGGTAAGCGGGGTGTATATCTTTTTTCATCTTGTGGTCCTCTGGGTCTGCGGACTGATCAGACTGCGGCCGCCTCTTGCGCCGGTAACCTGTCGCCTCGCTCTGATGAGATGCGGGCTGGTAACACCCGATCGAACGGCTCGCAAGAGTTTTGTGCCGCTATTCGTCTTCGGAATCGCCCGCTCCGCTGCTGTGGCGTTGCCTTTCGGGGACATAGACGGAACGCGCGGCTGAACCGGACTGCCGCTGCTGACGCAGGCTGCGCACCGAAGCCTGATGTTCCTGGAAATCTTCGGGAGACGAGATCGGAGCCTGCTCGAGTTTGATTTCACGGCGCCGGTTCTCCGTCGCCTGTTCATAGGCGAGAGCCATGGCGGCGAACGGGATGCAGTACATGTAGTAGCTGGCCGCGCAAATGGCGACGAGTGCGGCAATGAAAAACGTCAGATTGCCCGCGCTTTCCGACAGCATTCCCAGCCACATGGGATAAGCGGCCATCATTGCCGCCGAGGGCAGAGTGACTCCCACAAAGTAGAGAGCAAGGATCGAAAGGAAGCTGTTGCCAAGGCCGAAGACGAGATCATGGTTGGGGCCGCGTTGGACAGCGTTTGCCCCAACGCCGGCCATCGGCACGCCGAATATCGCCACGCAGATACCGCTCAGCAGTGTCGCCAATACGTAGAAGATCAATCCGGGAGCGATCATGGCGTTGGCGCCGAAAACATCGGAAAAAGGGTCACCGAGCAGGCCGAGCGTGGCAAGAAACCCTACGGCTGAGTCGGAGCCGAAAATGTCGGCGACCTGTTCATTCCAGCCCGGCACCATGGCGGGGAGCAACAGATACTGGAAAACGGTTGTTAGAAGGGCGTAGAGCAGGATCAGGACCAGCAGCTGTGCGAGGAAGTGAACGAACAGAAGTTTGATCGTGCCCATCATCAGGCCGTTTGCTGTGGGTGGGGACGTAACCTTTCTTGCCATCAGCCCGGCACGAATGCCGTTGAGGTAGAGGAACGTCGTGCCGAAGACGCCGAACGCAAATGACACCATGACGACGACGTAGTAGTTTTGCGTCGCAAAAATCATTGCAAGAAAGATCGCCAGCACCAGTGCCGCGACCGGCAGCAGGCGCAGCGCTATCCAGATCGCCAGCACGAGGCCGCGACCAATGAATGCGAACAAGCTCATGGAAATCGGTTTACCGAACTTCGTGGCAAAATGAAGACGTATTTTGCGGAACGGCCGCGATATGTTAGGATTGCGGTCCCAGCGCGGCGGTAGGGCGGTGATTCCCGGAATGCGTTGTGTCGGAAAGGTAATCGGACGCCGAAAACCCTTGCGAACAAGTTATTTTTTCGGGTTTGCCGAATTCACCGTTTGGGCGGTTGACACCTGAACATCTTGGGCCTAGGTTCCGCCCGCTCACGGAAGGGTAATCCTTCTGTAAAACTTAAGCCTGAACTGGCGCGCATGACCCGGAGAATTCTCTCGGTCCTCTGGAATTTCGCCGCGACGGGCCCGGACAACCGGGCAGCCTGTCGTGGCACTATTGGCGTTTTGCACATGGGGTGCGGAAGGCTGTGACGAATTGAAACGGTTAGACGGGGTTTGATCCGAATGCCAACGATCCAACAGCTGATCCGCAAGCCGCGGCAGCCCAAAGTAAAGCGCTCGAAGTCGCTCCACCTGGAGGGGTGTCCCCAAAAGCGCGGCGTCTGCACGCGTGTATATACAACGACACCGAAGAAGCCGAACTCGGCTATGCGTAAGGTTGCCAAGGTGCGCCTGACAAATGGCTACGAGGTCATCAGCTATATTCCCGGTGAGAGCCACAACCTTCAGGAGCACTCTGTTGTCCTGATCCGTGGCGGCCGCGTGAAAGATCTTCCGGGCGTGCGCTACCACATCCTTCGCGGTGTTCTGGATACCCAGGGCGTCAAAGACCGTAAGCAGCGCCGCTCGAAATACGGCGCGAAGCGTCCGAAGTAAGGAGAACACAAGATGTCCCGACGTCACCGCGCCGAGAAACGCGAAGTTCTGCCGGACGCCAAGTATGGCGACCGCGTTCTGACAAAGTTCATGAACAACCTGATGTTCGACGGCAAGAAATCCGCCGCCGAAAGCATCGTCTACGGGGCGATGGACCGCGTTGAATCCAAGCTAAAAAAGGCACCCGTGGAAGTGTTCCACGAAGCGCTGGACAACATCAAACCCTCTGTCGAGGTCCGTTCGCGCCGTGTTGGCGGTGCGACCTACCAGGTGCCCGTCGAGGTCCGTCCCGAGCGCCGCGAGGCTCTCGCGATCCGCTGGCTGATCAAGGCGTCCCGTGCCCGCAACGAAAACACGATGGAAGAGCGTCTGGCAGGCGAACTGATGGATGCAGTGAACTCCCGTGGTTCCGCCGTGAAAAAGCGCGAAGACACGCACAAGATGGCCGACGCCAACAAGGCGTTCAGCCACTACCGCTGGTAAGAAATTCGGATCTGAGGATTAGATCATGGCACGCGATTATCCGCTGGAGCGCTACCGCAACTTCGGCATCATGGCCCACATCGATGCAGGCAAGACCACCTGTTCCGAGCGTATCCTGTTCTACACAGGCAAGTCGCATAACATCGGCGAAGTGCACGATGGCGCCGCGACGATGGACTGGATGGAGCAGGAGCAGGAGCGTGGCATCACGATCACGTCCGCTGCAACGACGACGTTCTGGGAACGGACGGAAAACGGCGTAGAACCGGATTCCAAAAAACACCGTATGAACATCATCGACACACCGGGCCACGTGGATTTCACCATCGAGGTCGAGCGTTCGCTTGCCGTTCTCGATGGCGCGATTGCCGTGCTCGACGCCAACGCCGGTGTCGAACCTCAGACTGAAACCGTCTGGCGCCAGGCTGACCGCTACAAGGTTCCGCGTATCGTGTTCGTCAACAAGATGGACAAGATCGGCGCCGATTTCTTCAATTGCGTCAAGATGATCGCCGATCGTACGGGCGCTCGTCCGTGCCCGATCCAATTGCCGATCGGTGCCGAGAACGAACTCGAAGGTATCATCGACCTGGTGACCATGCAGGAATGGGTCTGGGCCGGCGAAGATCTCGGTGCTTCCTGGGAGCAGCGTGAGATTCGTGCCGAACTGGCCGACAAGGCTGCCGAAATGCGTAACGAGATGATCGAAATGGCCGTCGAGATGGATGACGATGCCATGGAGGCCTACCTCGAAGGCAACGAGCCAGACGTCGACACGCTGCGCAAGCTGATCCGCAAGGGTACACTTTCGATGACGTTCGTGCCCGTGCTGGCTGGTTCCGCATTCAAGAACAAGGGTGTTCAGCCGCTGCTCAACGCGGTTGTGGACTATCTGCCAAGCCCGCTCGACGTTGTCGACTACATGGGCTTCAAGCCGGGCGACGAGACGGAAACGCGTAATATCCCGCGCCGCGCGGATGACGACATGCCGTTCTCAGGCCTTGCATTCAAGATCATGAACGACCCTTACATGGGCACGCTGACCTTCACCCGGATTTATTCGGGCAAGGTGGCCAAGGGCGACAGCATGCTCAACTCCACTAAAGGCAAGAAAGAGCGTATCGGCCGCATGGTCATGATGCACTCCAACAAGCAGGACGAGATCACTGAAGCGTTTGCGGGCGACATCATTGCCTTGGCAGGGCTGAAGGATACCACGACTGGTGACACGCTGTGTGCCGTCAACGATCCGGTGGTTCTGGAAACGATGACCTTCCCGGACCCGGTAATCGAAATTGCCGTCGAGCCGAAGACCAAAGCCGACCAGGAGAAGATGAGCCAGGGTCTGGCGCGGCTTGCTGCCGAGGATCCGTCTTTCCGCGTCGAAACCGATCTCGAATCCGGTCAGACGATCATGAAGGGTATGGGCGAACTTCATCTCGACATCCTCGTCGACCGCCTGAAGCGTGAGTTCAAGGTCGAAGCGAACATCGGTGCGCCGCAGGTTGCGTTCCGTGAAACGATCAGCCATGCGCATACGCAGACTTACACCCACAAGAAACAGTCCGGTGGTTCGGGTCAGTTCGCTGAAGTTCAGCTCGAGATCACTCCGACAGAGCCGGGTGAAGGTTACTCCTTCGAAAGCAAAATCGTCGGGGGGGCCGTTCCGAAGGAATATATTCCGGGCGTTGAAAAGGGTATTCAGTCCGTGATGGACAGCGGTCCGCTGGCCGGTTTCCCTGTGATCGACTTCAAGGTCGCTTTGATTGACGGCAAGTTCCACGATGTGGATTCCAGCGTTCTGGCGTTCGAGATCGCTGCACGCATGGCAATGCGCGAAGGTCTGAAAAAGGCTGGCGCGAAGATGCTCGAGCCAATCATGAAGGTCGAGGTCGTCACGCCGGAAGAGTACACTGGCGGCATCATCGGTGACCTGACATCCCGTCGGGGCATGGTTCAGGGGCAGGACACGCGCGGCAATGCGATCGCGATCAATGCCAATGTGCCGTTGATGAATATGTTCGGCTACATCAACACGCTGCGGTCCATGTCTTCGGGCCGTGCAAACTTCACAATGCAGTTCTCCCACTACGAGGCGTTGCCTCAGAACATCTCCGAAGAGATCCAGGCGAAATTCAGCTGAGGATACTCCGAAGATGTTGAGGACTGTATCAGTACTGGTTGCCTGCGCCTTTGTATTGGGTGCTTGTGCGGGCGCCGCGCCGACAAAGGCCGTGCTGCCTGCGGAGACCATCGCGCAGATATCGATCGTGGATACCACGGTCGATGTCTCGACGATCGGGCCGCAGACGGCAGGCCGGACCGTTTCCGCCGCCGATGTGAAGGCGGCGCTGGAGCGGGAGGCCGGCGTGCTCCGTTTCGAGGGAGGCGCGGCAGCAACGCGGGCGCAGGTGGAAATCACCTCCGTCAACGTGCTGACGGCTGGTCAGGCACTGTTGGTTGGCGGTGAAAGCGTGATGCGCGGCACCGTGACGCTGGTGGATGTTGCCACTGGCAGGACATTGGTCACGCCCCAGGAAATCTCCTCTGGCGGCGGTGGCTACGTACTTGGAGGGATCATCGGTGCGGCATCGCTCGAAGATCCGAAGATAGAAGTGGCCCAGATGGCCAAGGAATTCATGCGCCGGGCCCGCCTTGCGCTTGTCGGAAACAACTGAACACGAAATCCCTAAGGAGGGCTGGACGATGGCAAAGGCAAAATTTGAGCGTACGAAGCCGCACGTGAACATTGGCACGATTGGTCACGTTGACCATGGCAAGACGACGCTGACGGCTGCGATCACGAAGCAGTTCGGCGACTTCAAGGCGTATGACGAGATCGACGGCGCGCCGGAAGAGAAGGCGCGCGGGATCACGATCTCCACGGCGCACGTCGAGTACGAGACGGATTCGCGTCACTACGCGCATGTCGACTGCCCGGGCCACGCCGACTACGTGAAGAACATGATCACGGGTGCTGCGCAGATGGACGGCGCGATCCTGGTCGTGAACGCGGCCGACGGCCCGATGCCGCAGACGCGCGAGCACATCCTGCTGGGCCGCCAGGTCGGTATCCCGCACATGGTCGTGTTCATGAACAAGGTCGATCAGGTTGATGACGAGGAGCTTCTGGAACTCGTCGAGATGGAGATCCGCGAACTGCTGTCCTCCTACGACTACCCGGGCGACGATATCCCGATCATCGCCGGTTCCGCACTGGCGGCTCTGGAAGGCCGTGATGACGCGATCGGTTCGGAGAAGATCGCCGAGCTGATGGCGGCTGTTGACGAGTACATCCCGACGCCTGCGCGTCCGGTGGACCAGCCGTTCCTGATGCCGATCGAGGACGTGTTCTCGATCTCGGGCCGCGGCACGGTTGTGACGGGCCGCATCGAGCGCGGTGTGCTGAACGTGGGCGAGGAAATCGAGATCGTCGGTATCCGCGACACCAAGAAGACGACCTGCACGGGCGTCGAGATGTTCCGCAAGCTCTTGGATCGCGGCGAGGCGGGCGACAACGTCGGCGCGCTGCTGCGCGGCATCGAGCGTGATGGCGTGGAGCGCGGCCAGGTGCTGTGCAAGCCGGGTTCGGTGAAGCCGCACACGAAGTTCGAGGCCGAAGCCTACATCCTGACGAAGGAAGAGGGTGGGCGTCACACGCCGTTCTTCGCGAACTACCGTCCGCAGTTCTACTTCCGGACGACGGACGTGACGGGCACGGTGAACCTGCCGGAAGGCACGGAAATGGTGATGCCGGGCGACAACCTGAAGTTCGACGTTGAACTGATCGCCCCGATCGCGATGGAAGAGAAACTGCGCTTCGCCATCCGCGAAGGCGGCCGCACCGTCGGCGCAGGCGTCGTCTCCAAAATCCACGAGTAATTGAAACCTGAGGGCAGGGGAAACCCTGCCCCTGCTAACCGCCAAAGAGGCACGAAATGCAGAGCCAGAATATAAGAATACGGCTGAAGGCGTTCGATTACCGGGTGCTGGATGCCAGCACTGCCGAGATCGTCTCGACAGCCAAGCGGACGGGTGCGCGCGTGCGCGGCCCTATCCCGCTGCCAAACAAGATCGAAAAGTTCACTGTTCTTCGTGGCCCCCACGTGGACAAGAAAAGCCGTGAACAGTTCGAAATCCGGACGCACAAGCGTCTGCTCGATATCGTTGATCCGACCCCCCAGACGGTGGACGCGCTGATGAAGCTCGACCTCGCCGCTGGTGTGGATGTCGAGATCAAGCTCTGAGGGAGGCATGATGATGCGTTCTGGAGTACTCGCAAAGAAACTGGGCATGACCCGGTTGTTCATGGAAGACGGTCGGCAGATCCCGGTGACGGTTCTGGCGATGGAAGGCTGCCAGGTTGTGGCGCAGCGCACGGCGGACAAGGATGGCTACACGGCTGTTCAACTCGGCTCCGGCAAGGCTCGGGCCAAGAACGTCAGCCAGCCCATGCGTGGCCATTTCGCTGCCGCCAAGGTGGAACCGAAACGGAAGATCGCGGAATTCCGCGTTTCCCCGGAGAACCTGATCGGCGTTGGCGAAGAGATCACGGCGGACCATTACTTCGAAGGTCAGTTCGTGGATATCGCCGGCACCTCGATCGGTAAGGGGTTCGCCGGTGCGATGAAACGGCACAACTTCGGCGGGCTTCGTGCCTCCCACGGTGTGTCGATCTCTCACCGTTCGCACGGCTCCACCGGACAGTGCCAGGATCCTGGCCGCGTGTTCAAGGGCAAGAAAATGGCCGGCCACATGGGTGCCGCCCGCGTGACGACGCAGAACCTGCAGGTTGTGCGCACCGACAGCGAGCGTGGCCTGATCATGGTCAAAGGGGCCGTTCCCGGCTCCAAGGGCGGATGGGTGACGATCAAGGATGCGGTCAAGAAGCCGTTCCCGGAGAACGCCATTCTGCCAGCCGCGCTGAAATCTGCAGCGGAAGAAGCCAAGAAGGCAGCCGAAGCCGCAGCAGCGGAAGCCGCAGCAGCCGAAGAAGAAGCCCGCAAGGCAGCGGAAGAAGCCGCAGCAGCGGAGCAGGAAGCTGCGCTGGAGCAGGCCGAGGCCGAGATTGCAGCCGAGGGCAGTGACGACGCGGCGCCCGAAGCTCCGGCAGAAGGTGACGACAAATGAAAACCGATGTAATCAATCTGGAAGCTGGCTCGGCGGGTTCTATCGAACTTTCCGACGACATCTTCGGCCTCGAGCCGCGTGCGGACATTCTGCACCGTGTCGTGCGCTACCAGCTGGCGAAACGCCAGCAAGGTACGCACAAGGTCAAGACGCGCAGCGAGACAAGCTACTCGACCAAGAAGATCTATCGCCAGAAGGGCACCGGCGGCGCGCGCCACGGTGACCGTAACGCCCCGATCTTCCGCAAGGGTGGTGTCTACAAGGGGCCGACGCCCCGCAGCCACGCGCATGATCTGCCGAAGAAATTCCGTGCCCTCGGCCTGAAGCACGCCCTCAGTGCGAAGGCTGGCGCAGGTGAACTCGTCGTTCTCGAAAACGCCGACGTTGCGAATGGAAAGACGAAGGTTCTGGCTGACGCGATGAAGAAGCTTGGCTGGAAAAAAGCCCTGCTGATCGATGGCGCGGAAGTGAACGAGAACTTCGCGATGGCCGCGCGCAATCTGGATGGGATCGACGTGCTGCCGAGCATCGGTGCGAATGTCTACGACATCCTGAAATCCCGCACGCTGGTGCTGACCAAGGCTGGCGTGGAAGCTCTGGAGGCTCGACTGAAATGAACAAGGCAGAGCTTTATGACGTAATCCGCAAGCCGATCATCACGGAAAAGGCGACCATGGCGTCCGAAAACGGCGCGGTTGTCTTCGAAGTGGCGATCGACGCGAACAAGCCCCAGATCAAGGAGGCCGTCGAAAGCCTCTTCGGTGTGAAGGTGAAAGCCGTGAATACGACCATCACCAAGGGCAAGACGAAGCGCTTCAAGGGCCGCCTCGGCACCCGCAAGGACGTGAAGAAAGCCTACGTGACTCTCGAAGAGGGTAACACGATTGACGTGACGACCGGGCTTTAAGCGCGGTTGCAAAAGTTAGGAAAGGCCCTGCTTCGGCGGGGCCTTTTTCATTTGGCATTTGTCCTGAGGGGGGCAGGCCAATCGGCACGTCGATCTGGCAGCTTTCGATGCGGCCGGGACGGCCAGGCCGGGCAGGGCGCCGCTGGAATGGTGCGGGCGGGTATTCGCGGGAAAGGCGAGGCGCGCCAATACGTTCCGCGACCCCGAAGAATCTCAGCCGCATCGCTTGACCATTCAGCCTTTACCCAATAGGAAGGCGCATCTTCGCTGCCCCGGATTCGTCCGGGGTGGTTTTCTTTGGGAACCCGGTTCCCGAACAAACATAGCTGGGGGACAACCCCCGCAAAGCAAAACGGAAGACAGCAAGATGGCATTGAAGTCGTACAAACCAACGACGCCGGGCCAGCGCGGGCTGGTTCTGATCGACCGTTCGGAGCTTTGGAAAGGCCGCCCTGTAAAAGCCCTCACCGAGGGTTTGAGCAAGAAAGCGGGCCGGAACAACACCGGACGGATTACCATGCGCCGCCGCGGCGGTGGGGCGAAGCGCCTCTACCGGATCGTGGATTTCAAGCGGCGGAAAATGGACGTGACCGCAACCGTCGAAAGGATCGAGTACGATCCTAACCGGACCGCGTTCATCGCTCTGATCCGCTACACGGACAACGAGCAGGCGTATATCCTGGCACCCCAGCGTCTGGCTGTTGGCGATCAGGTTGTCGCGTCGCAGAAGGCGGACGTTAAGCCGGGGAACGCAATGCCGTTCATCGGGATGCCGATCGGCACGATCGTTCACAACATTGAACTGAAGCCGGGCAAGGGCGGGCAGATTGCACGTTCCGCCGGCACCTATGCGCAATTTGTCGGTCGTGATGGTGGCTACGCACAGGTTCGCCTTTCTTCGGGTGAGCTCCGCCTCGTCCGTCAGGAATGCATGGCGACAGTCGGTGCCGTGTCCAATCCGGACCACTCCAACCAGAACCTCGGCAAAGCCGGTCGCAACCGCCACAAGGGCATCCGCCCCTCCGTGCGCGGTGTTGTGATGAACCCGATCGACCACCCGCACGGTGGTGGTGAGGGCCGGACCTCCGGTGGCCGCCACCCGGTGACACCCTGGGGCAAGCCGACCAAGGGTGCCCGCACCCGTTCCAACAAGACGACCGACAAGTACATTTTGCGGTCCCGTCATGCCAAGAAGAAGGGGCGCTAAGATATGCCACGTTCAGTCTGGAAAGGCCCTTTTGTCGACGCGCATGTGTTGAAGAAGGCCGAGAAATCCCGCGAGAGCGGTCGCAACGAAGTCATCAAGATCTGGTCCCGTCGTTCGACGATTCTGCCGCAGTTCGTGGGCCTGACTTTCGGCGTCTACAACGGCCAGAAGCACATCCCGGTAAATGTCACCGAGGAAATGATCGGCCAGAAGTTTGGTGAATATTCCCCCACGCGGACGTACTACGGCCACGCGGCGGACAAAAAAGCGAAGCGGAAGTAAGCCATGGGCAAGGAAAAGAACCCCCGCCGCGTGGCGGAGAACGAGGCGATGGCCGTCAGCCGCATGCTGCGCACGTCTCCTCAGAAACTGAACCTCGTCGCAGCCATGATCCGCGGGAAATCCGTGGAGAAGGCTTTGACGGACCTGACGTTCTCCAAGAAACGGATCTCTGACGAGGTGAAGAAGACGCTTCAGTCCGCGATCGCCAATGCCGAGAACAACCACGGGCTGGACGTTGACGAACTGATCGTCGCCGAAGCCTTCGTGGGCAAGAACCTGGTGATGAAGCGTGGCCGTCCGCGGGCACGGGGCCGGTTCGGCAAGATCCTGAAGCCGTTCAGCCAGGTAACCATCAAGGTGCGGCAGATTGAGGAGCAAGCGTAATGGGACACAAGGTTAATCCGATTGGTCTGCGCCTGCAGGTCAACCGCACATGGGACAGCCGCTGGTACGCCGACGGCGAGGAATACGGCAAGCTGCTTCATGAAGACCTCGCGATCCGCGAGTACATCAAGAAGAACTGCGCGCAGTCCGGCATCAGCCGCGTGATCATCGAGCGCCCGCACAAAAAGTGCCGGGTCACGATCCACGCAGCCCGCCCCGGTGTGATCATCGGCAAGAAGGGCGCGGATATCGAGACGCTGCGCAAGAGCCTCGCGCAGCTGACGGCATCCGAGCTGCACCTCAACATTGTTGAAGTGCGCAAGCCTGAGGTCGATGCTCAGCTTGTGGCCGAGAACATCGGCCAGCAGCTCGAACGCCGCGTGTCGTTCCGCCGAGCCATGAAGCGCGCCGTGCAAAACGCGATGCGTATGGGTGCGCTTGGCATCCGCGTAAACGTGGCCGGGCGCCTCGGCGGCGCGGAGATCGCCCGTACGGAGTGGTATCGTGAGGGTCGTGTGCCCCTGCACACCCTGCGCGCGGATATCGATTATGCGCATTATGAGGCGATGACCGCTTACGGCATCATCGGCATCAAGGTCTGGATTTTCAAAGGCGAGATCATGGATCATGATCCTTCCGCCCGCGACCGTCGCCAGACAGAACTGCAGGAATCAGGAGGTGGCCGTCCTCAGCGTCGCTGAGGATGAGCCGCTCCAAGGAGAACAGAGATGCTTTCACCGAAGCGTACAAAATTCCGCAAGCAGCATAAGGGCCGCATTCACGGCGAAGCCAAAGGCGGTTTCGACCTCAACTTTGGCCATTACGGCTTGAAGGCGATCGAGCCTGAGCGGATCACCGCGCGTCAGATCGAGGCGGCCCGCCGCGCGATGACACGCCACATGAAGCGCCAGGGCCGTGTCTGGATCCGGATCTTCCCCGATGTGCCGGTTTCCAAAAAGCCGACCGAAGTCCGTATGGGTAAAGGTAAGGGCTCCGTCGAATACTGGGCAGCCAAGGTCAAGCCTGGCCGGGTGATGTTCGAGATCGACGGTGTCAACGAAGATGTGGCGAAAGAAGCGCTGCGTCTCGCCGCGATGAAATTGCCCGTCAAATGCCGGTTCGTGGTCCGCGAGGACTGGTAATTTGTTGGGGTGAAACCCACGAAATGTAATCACAAAGGCCCTCCGCTCCAGCGGGGGGCCTTTTTCGTTGAGTAGGGCGGCGCCGAATGATGCACGCTCGATTATTGTTTCAACAAACAACGATCCCGTGCGCGGGATCACGACCGTGCGAGATTTTGCAACGCTTAGCCTTTGTTTTGAAACAAAAAATACCGAGATTTACACAAACGGATTACCTGACGCGCCGGCGGCTTGATCGGATTTCTGGCCGCAGCTATCGGGCTAGGCACTACTTGGGCCGATAGCTGCGCGAGCTGCGACATTCTTAAAAAAGGGATCCGATCAATGACTATGCAAGACAACATTCACGGCAAGGCGGGCCTGCCGTCTATCAGTTTTCAGACATTGGGTCTGATGTTCATCGCGGGCTTTTTCGCGACCTTGGCCTTCGATTTCTGGGGCCAGTTGGTGAGCCCCGGCCTCGGTTGGGCGAACCTCTCGCCACACGGGCTGGCGAAGAGCCTGCTCGGCACCTTCGGCCTGCCGAACAACGATTTCGCCGGCTATTTCGTGCATTTTTATCTGGTGGGTCTCATCGGCTATCCCATTGGATGGTTGTTTGTGTTCAAGCCGCTGTGGAACGGTGTGATCGGGCAGAAGCTCGGCTGGTTCGTGCCCTCCGTTGTTTACGGCTTCGGCCTCTGGGTCTTTGCTATTGGCGGGATCACGGCGATTGCCGGGCTGCCGTTCTTCCTGAACTTCACGGGGATTACCTGGGTAGCTTTGGTGGGTCACGTGCTCTACGGCATCGTTATGGTCGCGGTGATGCAGGTGGTTCGGGAGAAATGAGGCGGGTCGCGAATTGACACACCCTTTTCGGGATGGAAAGCAGTGCCAGCATGGTGGGATTTACGTCCCCTAGTCCAGACTGGCCGTGCCCTTTCTTGTGGGGCACCGAGAATATCCCTTGCCTTTCTGACCGATTGCGCGTACCCAGCGCGCTCATCATGAACTCCACCGGAATCAGGGTGACCCTTCAGGGGCCTGCCGGTGATGTTGAAAAGGGAATACCGGCATGGATGCCACTGACCTCCGGGGCAAGACGCCCGAGGAGCTCCGAACGGAGCTTGAGAACCTCAAGAAGGAAGCTTTCAATCTTCGCTTCCAGCAGGCCACTGGCCAGCTCGAGAATACAGCACGCATGCGCGTCGTGCGCCGCAATGCCGCGCGTGTCAAAACTATCCTTAACGAGAAAGCGGCTGCAGCCGCACAGGAGGCCTGATCCATGCCCAAGCGTATCCTTCAGGGCACCGTCACCTCCGACGCGAATGCCAAGACCGTTACCGTTTCCGTGGAGCGCCGCTTCACGCATCCGGTTCTGAAAAAGACGATCCGGAAATCCAAAAAGTACCGTGCGCATGATGCGAACGACACTTTCAAGGTTGGCGACGTCGTGCGCATTCAGGAATGCGCCCCCGTTTCCAAGAACAAGCGCTGGGAAGTGATCGCCGAGTAAGGCGCTTACACCCGGTTTAAACGAAACCGTGGGGCAGGGTTCCCACAGGTCGGGAGAAACCAAATGATCCAGATGCAGACTAATCTGGATGTCGCTGACAACTCCGGCGCACGCCGGGTGCAGTGCATCAAGGTGCTCGGCGGATCCAAACGGAAGTATGCTTCCGTTGGCGACATCATCGTCGTTTCCGTCAAGGAAGCCATTCCGCGTGGTCGTGTGAAGAAGGGTGACGTCCGCAAGGCCGTCGTCGTGCGCACAGCCAAGGAAGTCCGCCGTGAAGACGGCACCGCGATCCGCTTCGATCGCAACGCAGCCGTGATCCTGAACAATGCGAACGAGCCGGTAGGCACGCGTATCTTCGGCCCGGTTGTGCGTGAGCTTCGCGCCAAAAACTTCATGAAAATCATTTCGCTTGCTCCGGAGGTGCTGTGATGGCTGCCAAACTCCGCAAAGGTGACAAGGTCGTCGTGCTTGCCGGCAAAGACAAGGGCAAGGAAGGCGAGATCACGCAGGTTCTGACGAAGGCCGGAAAGGCCGTGGTTGCCGGCGCGAACACCGCAATCCGCCACACGAAGCAGAGCCAGAACAATCAGGGTGGTCGCATTCCTCAGGACATGCCGATCGACCTTTCCAACTTGGCGCTGGTCGACCCCAAGGATGGCGGCCCGACACGCGTTGGCTTCAAGATGGATGGCGACAAGAAGGTTCGCTATGCCAAGAAATCCGGGGAGGTCCTCGATGCTTGATGATGCGAACTACCAGCCACGCCTGAAGACTCTCTACGCCGAGAGCATCAAGGCCGAGTTGAAATCCGAGTTCAGCTACAAGAACGAAATGATGGTGCCCCGGCTCGACAAGATCGTGCTGAACATGGGCGTGGGCGAGGCTGTTGCGGATTCCAAGAAGATCAAGGCCGCACATGACGACCTTATGGCGATTGCCGGCCAGAAGCCGGTTATCACGAAAGCCAAGAAATCCATTGCGGGTTTCAAGGTTCGTGAAGAGATGCCGCTTGGCGTCAAGGTCACGCTCCGCGGCGATCGGATGTACGAATTCCTCGACCGTCTGATCACCATTGCAATGCCTCGCGTACGCGACTTCCGTGGTGTCTCCACGAAGAGCTTCGACGGTCGCGGCAACTACGCAATGGGCCTCAAGGAGCACATCGTCTTCCCCGAGATCGAGTACGACAAGGTCGACCAGATCTGGGGCATGGACATCGTGATCTGTACGACGGCCAAGACCAACGAAGAAGCGAAGAGCCTGTTGGAGAAATTCAACATGCCGTTCCCGAAACCTGTCGCTGGAGCTTAAGATATGGCAAAAGTCAGCATGATTGAACGCCAGAAGAAGCGCGAGCGTCTGGTTAAGAAATACGCCGCGAAGCGTGCGGATCTGAAAGAGCAGCTTGCCAAGGGCACGGACCTGGAGCTGAAAGAACGTGTGCAGTTGACGATGAAACTCGCCAAGCTGCCGCGCAATTCCAGCCCGACCCGCCTGAACAACCGGTGCCTCGTTTCCGGTCGTCCGAAGGCATACTATCGCAAGCTTAAAATGTCGCGTATCGCACTTCGCGATCTGGCCAGCCGCGGGGAAATCCCCGGCATGGTCAAGTCCAGCTGGTAAGGGGGACATATCATGGCAATGAACGATCCTATCGGCGATATGCTCACGCGGATCCGCAACTCTCAGATGCGCGGCAAATCCACGGTGAAGACGCCTGCTTCCCGCCTTCGTGCCTGGGTGCTCGACGTGCTGGAAGCCGAGGGCTACATCCGCGGCTACGAGAAGACGACGGGAGCCGACGGCCACCCCGAGCTTGTCATCAGCCTGAAATACTTCGACGGCGACCCGGTGATCCGGGAACTGAAGCGCGTGTCCACTCCGGGCCGTCGCGTTTACGCCGGTGTCAAAGACATCCCGCAGGTCCGTCAGGGCCTTGGCGTTGCAATCGTCTCCACACCCAAGGGTGTGATGAGCGATGCGGCTGCCCGTCAGGCGAATGTCGGCGGCGAAGTTCTCTGCACCATTTTCTAAGGGAGGTTGGTATGTCTCGTATTGGTAAGAAACCGGTCGAGCTGCCCGGGGGTGTTTCCGCCACCGTGTCCGGCCAGACCGTGGAAGTGAAAGGCCCGAAGGGCCTGCGTTCCTTTTCCGCAACGGATGATGTGACGCTGAAGCTTGAAGACAATGCAATCACCGTGGAGCCGCGCGGCAAATCCAAGCGTGCGCGCCAGCAGTGGGGCATGAGCCGTTCGCAGGTTGCGAACTGCGTTCAGGGTGTGACGGAAGGCTTCAAGAAGGAGCTCGAAATCAACGGGGTCGGTTATCGTGCGGCTGTTCAGGGCAAAACCCTGAAACTCAGCCTCGGCTACAGCCACGATGTCGACTTTCCGATCCCTGACGACGTGACGATCACTGCTCCCAAACCCACGGAAATCGTGGTCGAGGGCATCGACCAGCAGGTCGTGGGTCAGGTTGCAGCGAAGATTCGCGAATGGCGTGCGCCGGAGCCCTACAAGGGTAAGGGCATCAAGTACAAAGAGGAATTCATCTTCCGCAAGGAAGGCAAGAAGAAGTAAGGACGCGAAGTTATGGCTAACAGTAAAAGACAGCTGTTCCAGAAGCGCCGTATGCGCGTTCGGAGCAAATTGCGGAAGACAGCCAATGGCCGTCCCCGCCTGAGCGTTCACCGCTCGTCCAAGAACATATCGGTTCAGGTGATCGACGATGTTCAGGGCGTGACGCTGGCCTCTGCCTCCACGCTGGAAGGTAAGCTTGGCCTGGTGGGCAAGAACAACATCGAGGCTGCGGCCAAGATCGGTGAAGAAATCGCGGCACGGGCAAAGGCAGCTGGTGTCGACGAGGTCTACTTTGATCGTGGCGGCTTTCTGTTTCACGGCAAGGTGAAGGCTCTGGCCGACGCTGCGCGTGAAGCCGGTCTCAAGTTTTAAGGAGCGGAGAGAATGGCAAGAGAAGACAATCGCCGGGATCGCCGCGACCGCGACGAGACTCCCGAATTTGCAGATCGTCTGGTTGCGATCAACCGCGTTTCGAAGACTGTGAAGGGTGGTAAGCGCTTCGGGTTTGCAGCGCTCGTGGTTGTGGGTGATCAGAAGGGTCGTGTCGGCTTCGGCAAGGGCAAGGCTAAGGAAGTGCCAGAGGCAATCCGCAAGGCAACGGAAGCCGCGAAACGCGGAATGATCCGTGTTCCGCTGCGCGAAGGCCGCACGTTGCATCATGACATGGCGGGTCGCCACGGCGCCGGCAAGGTTGTAATGCGTACGGCACCGCAGGGTACTGGCATCATCGCGGGCGGCCCATGCCGCGCCGTTTTCGAGATGCTGGGTGTTCAGGACGTGGTGGCAAAGTCCACCGGTTCCCAGAACCCATACAACATGATCCGTGCCACAATTGATGGCCTGAAAAAGGAATCCAGCCCCCGCATGGTCGCGCAGCGTCGCGGCAAGAAGGTGGCTGACATCCTGCCGAAGACCGACGCAGCACCCGCTGCCGAGGCTGAGGCCGAGACTGTGGAGGCCTGAGACAGATGGCTAAGACAATCGTCGTGAAGCAGATCGGATCTCCGATCCGCCGCCCAGAGAACCAGCGCCAGACGCTGATCGGCCTCGGGCTGAACAAAATGCACAAGACCCGTGAACTGGAAGACACACCTTCTGTCCGCGGAATGGTCGCCAAGATACCGCATCTTGTGGAAATCATCGAGGAGCGGGGCTGACCCGCGTTTTGCATAGCATCCTTGGATTATAAGAAACCGGCGTTCCATTGGATCGCCGGTTTTTTTCTGTGGTTCTCCTCCACCACAGGCCGCCTGATACCTTTGGCTAATGGCGTGCTGCGACAATTTGCCTAGAGTGGCTTGAACAACAACACGGAGGAGATGAAATGCCCGACTATAATGGCGGTTGCGACCACGTGCACACGCACGCGTCGGCGGAGCCCATCGACAATCATGTTTGCCACTGTAACGTTTGCAAGAATGTGACGGGCCAGCAGACCACGCATGTCGCCTTTTTCAAATACGGTGATCTGGAAATCGATCATCCCGAGAAATTGGCTCGGCAACCTTTCAACGCGGAAAATCCGGGCGGACCGCTCGAACTCTGTACATGCTCTGAGTGCGGTGCGGCGATCATGCTGGACGACAAGGAAAAGCGCATCCGCGTCGCCGTTCCGAACGTGATGGGGTATTCGGGTCCTTTCCCGGAAGCTTCGTACCATGCATTCTACGACGACTCGAAGGGTTATTCCAAACCGGATGATGGCCGACCGGTCTACGACAGCCTGCGACCGGATTTCACCTGGCCGGCGAGCGCCTGACGTTTAGAGAGCGAGATCAGTGGTCAGCTCGGTTCGGTGGCCGGGCTGACTCTACCGGATTGCTCTTGATCCTTTTTTGCGGCGCTACTATAGGAGTGCTTCGGCGGCAGCTTTGCCGCCTGTTCTGTTTTTGACGCCGTGTTTGGCCCAATACGCTTCGGGGCCAATTCCGGCAAAGGAGAAGCGACATGAGACTGAATGAACTCCGGGACAATCCCGGCGCAACCAAATCCCGCAAGCGCATCGCACGCGGCCCCGGTTCCGGCAAGGGCAAGACTGCCGGCCGCGGTATCAAAGGCCAGAAATCCCGCTCGGGCGTGGCGATCAATGGCTATGAAGGCGGCCAGATGCCGCTCTACCAGCGTCTGCCAAAACGTGGGTTCAGCAACATCAATTCAAAACGTCACGCGGTAATCAATCTCGGCATCCTTCAGAAGTTCATCGACGAAGGAAAGATCGACGTGAAATCCGCCGTCGACGAAGATGCGCTGATTGCCAGCGGGCTGGTTCGTCGCAAGCGTGACGGTGTTCGCCTGCTCGCGAAAGGCGAACTGACGGCGAAGATCGACCTGACCGTGACAGGTGCCTCCAAGGCAGCCGTTGAGGCTGTCGAGAAGGCTGGTGGCTCCGTGACACTTGCGGCCCCTGCGGAAGCTGCGGCTGAATAAACCTTGTGGCCCCCACAAGCGGGGCTTACATAGGCACTGTCGAAATTCTGGCGCCGCCTGAGCATCAAAAGACGCTTTGGCGGCGCATTCTTGGGAGGTAAGCCGCATGGCATCAGCCGCGGAACAAATGGCCGCCAACCTCAATTGGGGGTCCTTTGGCAAAGCCAAGGAACTTCAGGCCCGCATTCTTTTCGCTCTGGGTCTTCTGATCGTCTACCGGGTTGGCACCTATATCCCAGTGCCCGGGATCGATACGATAGAATTGCAGCGGTTCTTCGAAGAAGCTTCGCGCGGCATCGGCGGCATGCTCAACATGTTCACCGGCGGTGCGGTGTCCCGGATGGCTATCTTCACCCTAGGGATCATGCCCTATATTTCCGCGTCGATCATCGTACAGCTTCTGTCGGCGATGGTGCCGTCCCTTGAAGCACTGAAGAAAGAGGGCGAGGCCGGGCGAAAGAAGCTGAACCAGTACACGCGCTACGGCACGGTGGCACTGGCGACAGTTCAGGCATATGGCATCTCCGTCGGTCTCGAAGGTCAGGGGCTCGTGCTCGATCCCGGTTGGTTCTTCCGTGCGTCAGCGGTCATCACGCTTGTCGGGGGCACAATGTTCCTGATGTGGCTGGGAGAACAAATTACCCAACGAGGGATCGGCAACGGCATCTCTTTGATCATCTTTACAGGGATTGTGGCGGAAACTCCTGCCGCTCTGGCACAGTTCCTCAGCCAGGGCCGCTCCGGCGCGATCTCTCCGGGCTTCATGCTCTTCGTGTTCGCGCTGTCGATCGTGCTTGTGCTTTTTATCGTGTTCATGGAACGGGCACTGCGGAAGATCACCATTCAGTACCCGCGCCGGCAAGTCGGTATGAAGGTGTATGGTGGTGAGAACTCCAATTTGCCGATCAAGCTGAACCCAGCGGGTGTGATCCCGGCGATCTTTGCCTCGGCGCTGCTGTTGCTACCGACCACCGTTTCGACGTTCGCGGCCAACGACGGCACGGGTATTCTCTCTTACGTCAATGCGTACATCGGTCGGGGCCAACCTCTGTTCCTGGTCTTTTTCGCGGCAATGATCGTATTCTTCACCTATTTCTACACGGCCAATGTCTCTTTCAAATCCGAAGACGTGGCTGACAATCTCAAGAAGCAGGGTGGGTTCGTGCCGGGCATTCGCCCGGGGCCGCGGACGGTTGATTACCTCGATTATGTTGTATCCCGTATCCTCGTGCTTGGCTCTGGCTATCTGGCACTTGTCTGCCTCATCCCGGAGATCCTTTTCTCCAACCTGCCGATTGTGCCCTTTATTTTTGGAGGCACATCGCTTTTGATTGTCGTGTCCGTAACAATGGACACGATTACGCAGGTCCAGTCCCATATGCTCGCGCATCAATATGAAGGGCTGATTGAAAAGTCGAAATTGCGCGGCAAGGGACGGAAGAAAAAGAAACTATGAATATTATTCTGTTGGGCCCGCCGGGGGCGGGGAAGGGCACGCAGGCGCATCGACTGGTCGCCGAAAGAGGTATGGTTCAGCTTTCGACTGGGGATATGCTTCGTGCCGCCCGCACGTCCGGGACCGAGATGGGCAACAAGGTCGCCGATATCATGGACAAGGGCGGCCTCGTGACAGATGAAATTGTTATTGGCTTGATTGCGGAACAACTTGATGCGGGCGCAGGCGAAAGCGGTATCATCTTTGATGGCTTCCCACGGACTCTCGCCCAAGCGGATGCTTTGACCCAGCTTCTGGACGCCAAGGGCAAGAAGCTCGATGTCGTTGTTGAAATGAAGGTTGATGATGAAGCACTGGTCCAGCGCGTTATCGGCCGGTTCACATGTGGCAATTGCGGCGCCGTCTATCATGACGTCACCAAACCTACCTCAAAGGAAGGTGTCTGTGACAAATGTGGCAGTACAGACTTCAATCGTCGGTCTGACGACAATGAGGATAGTATGCGCACACGGTTGATGACCTACTACCGTGAAACCTCGCCGCTGATTGGCTACTACTACGCTCACGGCAAGCTAAACAGCATCGACGGCCTTGGCGAAATTGAAGCTGTGGCGTCCAGGGTGGCGAAGGCTTTAGAGGTCTGAAACCACTTTAAGGGTTGACCTCAGAGAGGGTGATTCTATAAGTCACGCTTCTCTGAAAGGCGACTCGCTTTCTGCTGAAGTTCCTCAAGAGAATTAATCAGCCCACCGGCGCAATGCTCAGGTGGGTTTCGTTGTGAAAAAAGGTTCCGGGATTACGGAACCGCAATGAGAGATCGGAGACCAATTTGGCACGTATCGCTGGCGTGAACATTCCCACCGGGAAGCGGGTTCACATTGCTTTGACATATATTCATGGAATCGGCCGCAGCTCTGCTGTCGAAATCTGCGAGAGCGTCGGCATCGACCTCTCCCGCCGTGTGAACGAACTTTCCGATGCGGAAGTTCTGAAAGTTCGCGAATACATCGACGAGAACCTGATGGTGGAAGGCGACCTGCGTCGCGAGAAATCCATGAACATCAAGCGTCTGATGGACCTCGGCTGCTACCGTGGCCTGCGCCACCGTCGTGGCTTGCCCGTGCGCGGTCAGCGCACGCACACCAACGCCCGTACACGCAAAGGCCCCGCAAAGGCCATTGCCGGCAAAAAGAAATAAGGGGGCAGGTTCATGGCACGTGAAAAAATCCGCGTAAAGAAGAAGGTCAAGAAGAATATCTCGACCGGTGTTGCGCACGTCAACGCCAGCTTCAACAACACCAAGATCCTGATCGCCGATGCGCAGGGCAATGCCATTTCCTGGTCGTCCGCCGGTACGATGGGCTTCAAGGGTTCGCGCAAGTCGACCCCTTACGCAGCCCAGATGGCCGCAGAGGATGCGGGCAAGAAGGCTCAGGAACATGGCGTCCGTACGCTGGAAGTGGAAGTCCAAGGGCCGGGCTCCGGCCGTGAGAGCGCACTGCGTGCTCTCTCCGCTGTGGGTTTCACAATCACCGCGATCCGTGATGTGACTCCGATCGCGCACAATGGTTGCCGCCCGCCGAAACGCCGCCGCGTTTGATTTGACATTGAATTATGCCGGGTGCGTGTTCTGCGCGCCCGGCCCCACGATTTGTTGACGACCCTCGAGTGCTGCCGCCCGAATCCGGATCCGGGCCGATAGCGAGAATGGAGGCCACCTCATGATCCACAAGAACTGGCAAGAACTTATTCGGCCGACTGCACTGGACATTCGTCCGGGTGCGGACGCCATGCGGCAGGCAACTGCCGTGGCTGAACCGTTGGAGCGTGGCTTCGGCCTGACGCTCGGCAACGCGCTACGACGTGTCCTGATGAGCTCGCTGCAGGGCGCTGCCATCACATCCGTCCAGATCGACAACGTTTTGCACGAATTCTCCTCCGTGGAGGGGGTGCGTGAAGATGTTACCGATATCGTTCTGAACCTAAAGGGCGTGGCCGTTGCGATGGAAGTTGAAGGACCGAAGCGTCTTTCGATCTCCAAGACAGGCCCGGGCGTCGTTTTGGCAGGAGATATTTCGGAGTCGAACGGCATCGAAATCCTCAACAAAGACCATGTCATCTGCCATCTTGACGACGGCGCATCCCTTTACATGGAACTGACGGTCGCGAACGGAAAAGGTTACGTTGCCGCTGACAAGAGCCGCCCGGAAGACGCGCCCATCGGCCTGATTTCTGTCGATGCCCTGTTCTCGCCCGTGGTCAAGGTTTCCTACAAGGTGGAACCGACACGCGAAGGCCAGGTCCTCGATTACGACAAGCTGACGCTGAATGTCGAGACCAACGGTGCGATCTCTCCCGAGGATGCCATCGCCTATGCGGCGCGCATTCTTCAGGACCAGCTTGGCGTCTTCGTCAACTTCGATGAGCCGGAAGCGGCTGGTCGGGCGGATGAGGATGACGATCTGGAGTTCAACCCGCTCCTGCTCAAGAAAGTGGACGAGTTGGAACTTTCCGTTCGTTCCGCGAACTGCCTGAAGAACGACAACATCGTCTATATCGGGGACCTGATCCAGAAAACGGAAGCGGAAATGCTGCGCACTCCGAACTTTGGACGCAAGTCGCTGAACGAGATCAAGGAAGTGCTCTCTGGCATGTCCCTCCATCTCGGCATGGATATCGTTGACTGGCCGCCCGACAATATCGAGGAACTGGCCAAGAAGTACGAAGACCACTTCTGATTTTCGTCCTGCGCCATCCCGGGGATGGCGCAGGAGACCGACCCGGGCAATCCCGCCCCAAGGAGAGCCGGACCTACGCAGGCTGGCCCAGACAAAGTATAAAGAAGGATAGAAACCATGCGTCACGGTAACGGATACCGCAAACTGAACCGCACACACGAGCACCGCAAAGCGATGTTCGCCAACATGGTGTGCAGCCTCATTGAGCATGAGCAGATCAAGACGACCCTGCCGAAAGCCAAGGAACTGAAGCGGATCGCCGACAAGATGATCACGCTCGGCAAGCGCGGCGATCTGCATGCCCGCCGACTGGCAGGCTCACGGATCAAGCAGGATGCTGCCGTCGCAAAGTTGTTCGACGTGCTTGGCCCGCGTTATCAGGAACGCTCCGGCGGTTACGTTCGTGTGCTCAAGGCTGGTTTCCGTCACGGCGATATGGCCCCGATGGCGATCGTCGAACTGGTGGATCGTGATCATGCCGCCAAGGGCGCAGCCGACAAGGCCCGCGTTGAAGCGGAAGAAGCCGCGGAATAAATTTCGCAACCTGGAATTTTCTGGCCGCGCAAAGGAAACTTTGCGCGGCCTTTTCGTTCACACCCTACAATTGCTGCGCAGGACCGACTATTCATCAACCTATGGCTGACCTTTTTTCTCATGGCACTCAGGATGAACCGACTCGCGAGGCTGAGGCCCGGCCCCTCGCCGACAAGTTGCGCCCATCGACGCTGAGCGAGGTAATCGGCCAGGATCACATCCTTGGACCGGACAGGCCACTGGGACGAATGCTTGCGGAAAACCGATTGAGCTCCCTCATCCTCTGGGGCCCGCCGGGCGTAGGCAAAACAACAATTGCCCGACTCCTCGCTGGTGCCGGGGGGCTGCATTTTGTACAGATTTCGGCAATCTTCACCGGTGTGCCGGATCTGCGCAAGGTCTTTGAAGCGGCGCGGCTGCGCAAGGAGGCGGGGCAGGGAACGCTGCTGTTCGTGGATGAGATCCACCGTTTCAACAAGGCACAGCAGGACGGATTCCTGCCGAACATGGAAGACGGCACCATTGTTCTCGTAGGTGCGACGACCGAGAATCCTTCGTTTGAACTGAATGCTGCCCTCCTGTCGCGGGCACAGGTGCTGGTTCTCAACAGTCTTACAGAGGCGGACCTCGAGGCTCTTCTCGTCCGGGTGGAGGCGAATGCCGACTTGGCGCTACCGTTAGTGGAGGATGCCCGGCGCGCGCTGATTGAAATGGCCGACGGTGACGGGCGATCGCTGATCAATCTGGCGGAGCAGGTGCAGGCATGGACCGGGGAACCACTAGACCGCGCGGCGCTGATGAACCGACTGACACGTCGCGCCGCCAAATATGACAAGTCCGGCGATGCTCATTACAACCTGATCTCTGCGCTGCACAAATCCGTCCGGGGGTCAGACCCGGATGCGGCTTTGTACTGGTTTGCCCGTATGCTGGAGGGAGGCGAGGATCCTCGCTACCTTGCCCGACGCCTCGTGCGCATGGCGGTAGAAGACATTGGTCTCGCCGATCCGCAGGCGCAGGCGTTCTGTCTGGAAGCGTGGAACATCTACGAAAGGCTTGGAAGCCCGGAAGGTGAACTCGCATTGGCGGAGGCCGTCATTTATCTGAGCCTCGCCCCGAAATCCAATGCGGCTTATGTGGCCTACAAGGCCGCGCGTGCGCTGGCGAAAAAGAGTGGTTCCCTGCCACCTCCGAAACACATCCTGAATGCGCCGACCCAGTTGATGAAGGATGAAGGCTACGGTGCCGGATATATATATGATCATGATACTGAAGAAGGGGTATCCGGCCAGAGGTATTTCCCTGACGATATTCCGGAAGAAAACCTATACGAACCGCTGGAGCGCGGCTTCGAGCGAGAACTTAAAAAAAGGAAACAGTTTTTCTCGAAATTTAGAACGAAGTAGGATTGCCGGTACCCGGCAAGCCCCAATTTTTGGAAACAGGACACATTGACAGCAGAGAGCCCGCGGAAGCACCTGCAAATTGTATTTAAATGCGAGTTGACGGATGTCGCTGGTGCGAACGTCCATTTGTTGCTTCAGGAAGTACAAGCACGTTGCCGGCGCAATGGTCTGACCGGGTTCATCATGGCTGGGGGCAATGTGCTGGTTTCCGTGTTGGAGGGGGGCGCAGATCAGGTGATCGGCGCACTGGATGAAGTCGCCCGCGACAGGCGTCACAAAGGTGTGACGGTTTTGAGGGAATCGACAGTGTCGGGACATCGGTTCGTCAACTTTGGCGTCGGACGGATGGACGCACCGGATCAACCAAACGCCGGAGGGCAGAACTGTCTGGAGTTCGCCGAAAAGCTGGCCAGAAAGTTGCAACATGTATCCTGAAGCCGATCGCCCCTTCGTTCACCAGACCGCGGAACATGACTAAGATGCCAAGTTTTTCCAAAGACGAACAGCTTGTAGCCTTTGCCTACCGCTCCCGTGTGGCACCTGACCTCGTTGACGGTGAGATGGACGCACTTGTCAGGCAAAGCTGGCGAGCCAATATGACGCGCAGGATCACCGGAGTTTTCGGCTTTGATGGACAGGTGTTCCATCAGTATGTCGAAGGTGCGCAGGTGCATATGCTCGACCTGCTTGCATCCATCCTGTGTGATAGCCGACACAACCGCATTGAAATCACGTTGATGGCAACACCGGAGCACCGTCGATGCCGTTCGTGGGTGCTGAGCGGGTTCGAGGGCCATGTCGATGGGTTTCGGACGATTCCGGCCCATCAAAGGCAAGTGGAGCACCTGATTAGGTCGGAAGTGTTCGATTGCAACCGGTCTTTCAACGACCGGCGATGACAGAAAGTTGGAGAGTGTTGACGTCTGATGGCCTTGGTGCCATGGCAAGGCGATGAACATTTTGCTCCAAATTGCAGCCGGAGGCGCGATAGGCGCCACGTTGCGTTACCTCACGGTTTCACGGATCGCGGCGGCAATGCCGGGAGGGTTTCCTGCCGGAACGATACTGGTGAACGTGGTTGGCTCTTTCCTCATGGGCGCGATCTTCGCCGTCGCAATGACGCGGGCCGAGGGGTTACGGCCACTCTTGCCGTTCTTTGCCACTGGCCTCCTTGGTGGCTTCACTACCTTCTCCGCCTTTTCTCTTGATACCCTGCTGTTGATAGAGGAAGGGAAAATTTTGGCCGCAATGGCGTATATTACGAGTTCCGTTCTGCTTTCGCTGCTGGCGTTGGCTTGCGGACTTTGGCTCGTCAGGGGAGTGTGACATGACGCGTGTCCAAACCCTGAAGGTCGATGATGACGGCATTGATCAGCGACTGGACCGATGGCTGCGCAAACGGTTTCCGCATGTCGGCCAAGGCATGATCGAACGGGCGTGCCGCAAGGGTGAAATTCGCGTGGATGGCAAGCGCGTCAAGACATCAGCACGCCTGGAAGAGGGGCAGATGGTACGCGTGCCGCCACTTCCCGATGCTGCGGTGCAGGCTGAGGCAAAAGCGAGAAGGCCGAATGTTTCCGATAGCGATGCAAAAATGATCCGCGGGGCGGTCATCTTTAAAGATGATCATATCATTGCATTGAACAAGCCGCCGGGTCTTGCTGTTCAGGGCGGATCCGGACAAACACGGCATGTGGACGGATTGTCGGCGGCGTTGGCCTTCGAACTGGACAGCCCTCCCAAGTTGGTTCACCGGCTGGACAAGGACACATCCGGCTTGCTGATTCTGGCTCGTACCGGCAGGGCGGCCGCCGGACTGGCCAAGGCCTTTCAGTCCCGTGAAACAAAGAAAATCTACTGGGCCGTTGTGGCAGGCGTACCGCGGCCATCTGAGGGCACGGTTCAGACTGGTCTTGTGAAAGCACCGGGGCATGGCCCGCATGGAGCTGGCGAGAAGATGGTTTCCGTTCATCCAAGCGAGATCGGCGATGTGCCTGGGGCCAAACGAGCCACGAGCGATTATAAACTGATTTCTGCCGCCGCCCGTCGCGCCGCCTGGGTCGCGCTTTCGCCAATTACCGGCCGCACCCACCAATTACGTGTTCACATGGCCGAAATCGGCACACCGATTGTGGGGGATGGCAAGTACGGTACCAACAGTCAGACGAATGAAGGTGATGGCTGGGGAGCACAGCTTGGAGGCGATATCAGCCGAAAGTTGCATTTGCATGCACGGACGCTGATCCTCAAGCATCCTGTCACCGGCAAAATACTGACGCTGACGGCGGCGCTACCCGAGCACATGGCGCGCACCTGGACCTTTTTTGGGTGGCAAGAGTCCGAAGCGGCAACAAATCCCTTTGAAGAGGATGCCTATTGAGATGGGCGAGTGGCAGCTAAAGCGGTTCTGGAAGGATGTGTCAGTTCTGGAAAAGCCGGAAGGTTTTGCTCTGACACTTGACGGCAAACCGGTGATGACACCTTTCAAGTCCGCGTTAACATTTCCAACGCGTGCTCTGGCTGATGCTGCGGCGTCGGAATGGGAGGCCCAGCAGGACAAGGTGCAACCGGACGCGATGCCGATTACACGGGCGGGCAACTCGGCAATTGACAAGGTCGCACCGCAGCGTCCTGCCGTCGAAGAGATGTTGCTCGAATATGCGGAAACCGATCTCGTCTGCTATCGCGCCGAGACGCCGCAGGATCTTGTCGCGCGCCAGACCGAGTTGTGGGACCCGTGCCTCGACTGGATCGAGGATCACCTCGGCGTGCGAATGCTGGCGGTAACCGGTGTAATGTACTTTCCCCAGCCCGGACAGGTAAGACCGGCTTTCGAGAGGCAACTTGCGCAGTACTCGGACTTCGAATTGACGGCACTGCATGATCTGGTGGTCTTGCCGGGGTCACTCGTCCTGGGTCTTGCCGTCGCAGAAGATCATCTGGCGCCGGCGGAGGCCTGGACGCTGGCTAGGCTGGATGAGGAATGGCAATCGGAGTTCTGGGGCAAGGACGCTGAGGCAGAGGCGAAGGCAATGTCGCGGTTCCGGGACTTCGAGGCAGCTGCAACCTTCCTTCGACTGTGCAGATCAGAGAACACGCGATGAAATTTGTCGAGGCAGCTGCCGATCTGCTTTCTCCGAGCGAAATGCTGTCGATGAGCGGCCTTGAGTTCATAACCGGAATTCTGGACGGCCGCTATCCGGCACCGCCCATTTGCCGTACGCTCAACTACCAAATGGTCGAGGCGGAAACCGGCAAGGTCGTGTTTCGGGGGACGCCCAACTTCGGATCTCTCAATCCGCTTGGCACCGTTCACGGCGGTTGGTTCGGGACATTACTGGACAGTTGCATGGCCTGCGCCGTTCAGACTCATTTGCCCACTGGAAGCGCCTACACAACGCTAGAGTACAAGATCAACATCCTGCGTCCGTTGTTGCATGATGATGAAGATGTACTGGCGATCGGAACGTCAGTTCATGTAGGGCGCAAAACAGGTGTTGCGGAGGGCAGAATCGTCGGCACAGAAGACGGTCGAACTTACGCAACAGGTTCAACTACCTGCATTATTTTGGATTCTTGAACCGCACTGCCACAATTTCTATCATTGCAGTGTTTTGAGTGTCCAGTCTTACGGTAAATGGCTTTTGCTGTACATCAAATGTGCATTGTTTCCTTGACCTTTGCGCCTCAATTCTCATTGATAGGGCCCAAGCTTGGGCCAAAGCCCGGCTGAGTTGTCAAACATGAAGGCCGCGCCGGGTTTAAAGGTGGGCCGCAACAGGAAGAGGTACCTATGAAAACGACGGTCTTTTATGGCACGCTGGCAGCCGCAGGGCTCGCCGCCGGACTGGCATCCGCTGCCACGGTAGACGACGTTAAGGCAAACGGAGTACTGAAGTGCGGTGTGACGACCGGTCTTGTAGGTTTCGCCGCACCCGATGCGAACGGCAACTGGGAAGGTTTCGACGTCGCTGTGTGCCGCGCCGTTGCTGCGGCCGTTCTGGGTGACCCGCAGGCGGTAGAATTCGTACCCACCACGGGTAAAACCCGCTTTACGGCCCTTGCGTCGGGCGAGGTCGATCTTCTGGCCCGCAACACGACGTGGACGTTCAGCCGCGATGTCGACCTGAAGTTCACTTTCGTCGGTGTCAACTACTACGACGGACAGGGCTTCATGGTCCGCAAGGATCTGGGCGTTTCTTCCGCCAAGGAACTCGATGGCGCGACCGTCTGCATCCAGACCGGTACGACGACCGAGCTTAACCTCGCGGACTACTTCCGTGCCAACAACATCTCCTATGAGCCGGTTCCCATCGAAACCAACGCCGAGGCGCAGCAGCAGTATCTTGCAGGTGCATGTGACGTGTACACGACGGACGCATCCGGTTTGGCCGCGACGCGCGCGACATTCGAGGATGCGGATGCGCACACGCTTCTGCCGGAAATCATCTCCAAGGAGCCGCTCGGCCCGCTTGTACGCCACGGGGATGACCAGTGGGCGGATATTGCACGCTGGACGCTCAATGCGCTCATCACTGCCGAAGAGCTGGGTGTGACATCAACCAACCTCGAAGAGATGGCCAAAGGCACCAATAATCCGGAGGTCAACCGCCTTCTGGGTACAGAGGGTGATCTTGGCGCGATGATCGGACTCGAAGCCGATTGGGCCAAGAACGCAATTGCTGCTGCCGGCAACTACGGCGAGATTTTCGCCGCAAATATTGGCGAGAGCACACCCATCGGTCTCGCACGTGGTCTGAACGCACAATGGACGCAGGGCGGTCTGCTCTACTCCCCACCGTTCCGTTAATCGGACAACCTGAGGGCGCCATTCGGCGCCCTCAGTGTATTTTGGCGCAGACCAAACCACCTTTTGCGATTGGCAGGACCGGATGAACCGGGCCGCAGGGAGATCGGCAAGGGGGACCAACAACAGAGAGAGGTGCGGGTATGGCCGCGATAAGTGACGAGTCGGAGCCGACTTTCCGTCTGAGCATGCTTATATACGATACGCGGTATCGTTCGCTCACAATCCAAGCAGTAGCATTACTTGGCTTTTTACTGGGAATAGGCTGGCTGATCAGCAACGCTGCGCAGAATTTGGCAGATCTCGGTAAGCCGCTTGGCTTTGGTTTCCTCGCCAATCCGGCCGGTTATGATATCAACCAGCGCCTGATCGAATACAACAGCCAGTCATCGCATGCTCGGGCGGCACTAGTCGGGCTGTTGAATACTTTGCTTGTAGCGGTCCTCGGGTGCATCCTGGCAACCGTTATTGGCGTCGTGGTGGGTGTACTTCGCCTTTCAAAGAATTGGCTGATCGCAAAGGTCATGACTGTATATGTCGAGACCTTCCGGAACGTTCCCGTTCTCCTTTGGATCGTCTTTGCCATGGCGATCTTTATCGAGACACTGCCGCAGCCGCGAGACTTCAGGGGAGATGACCCTGCCGCCTCCATGTGGTTGTGGGACAGCGTGGCCTTCACAAACCGTGGTTTCTACATCCCGATGCCTCAGTTCGGCGCGGGTTCGATCGTTGTCGTAGTGGGGTTCCTCGCTTCGCTTGTGGGTATCTGGGCGTACCGACGCTATGCACGGAAGAAGCAGGAAGCGACCGGTGAGATCTCACCAGTGTTCTGGGTGAGTGTCGGCCTTTTCTTCGTTCCGGCAATCCTGCTGCAACTGATCATGGGCAGCCCGATCACGCTCCAGTATCCGGAACTTGCCGGCTTCAACTTCCGCGGCGGTATTTACATGCGCAATTCCCTGATCGCACTTTGGCTGGCGCTCAGCTTCTACACTGCGGCATTCATCGCCGAAATCGTCCGGGCGGGCATCCTGTCCGTTTCCAAGGGGCAAACGGAAGCGGCTTCCGCGCTGGGCATTCGCCCGTCACGAACGATGCGTCTTGTAATCCTGCCTCAGGCCCTGCGCGTTATCATTCCGCCGCTGATCTCCAACTACCTGAACCTGACCAAGAACTCCTCGCTCGCAATTGCGGTTGGCTACATGGACATCACCGGGACCTTGGGGGGCATCACGCTCAACCAGACGGGAAGGGAAATGGAGACATTGCTGCTGCTGATGCTCTGCTATCTCTGCATCTCGCTGACCGTGAGCTTCATCATGAACTGGTACAACGAATCCATAAAGCTGAGGGAGCGGTGAAATGAGCGACACGCAACAACACAAGATCGCTTCCTTCGTACGCAAGGACATGCTGCCGCCCAGCAACGCGCCAGCCGGAAACGTTGGCTTCGTCAGGTGGGTCAGGGAGAACCTTTTCAGCGGGCCATTCAACACCATTCTGACCGTCGTTCTGCTGTTCTGTATCTGGTACGTTGTCAGCGGGTTTCTTGGCTGGGCTCTGAGGTCGGCCTGGTATGCGGAGTCCCTTACCGAGTGCCGTGAGATCATAGCGGCCCGATATGGGGAAGGTACGCACGGTGCCTGCTGGGCCGTCATTCGCGACCGGTTCCTGCAACTGCTTTACGGGTTTTATCCCAGTGAGCTGTACTGGCGCATCAACCTGTCCTTCGTTCTGTTGCTCGTAGCGCTCGCGCCTATCCTTTTCACGGCCATACCCAGAAAAATGCTCTGGTTTTCAGCTATTTATCCTTTCCTGGGCTACTGGCTGCTCTGGGGTGGGTCCATTTGGGGGCCGGTGATGGTTGTCGCAGGTTTCGCGTTGGGCGGCCTGGCTTTCAAATATGTCGGCGATGCTTTCGGGGCATTGCTCGGCACAATTGCTGCGGCGGCGGTACCGATAATCTGGTGGCTTCTGCTTGCAGGGCCGGTTGCCGGAGCTATCGATGGCCTGATCCCAATCGGAATTACCGAAGTCGAGAGTTCCAAGTTCGGGGGCTTCTCCCTGTCGGTCATTATTGGGGTGTCCGGTATTGTCTGTTCGCTGCCGCTGGGCATTCTGCTTGCGCTTGGCAGACAGTCGAACCTGTTTATTGTCCGGTCAATTTGCATCGGATATATTGAGTTCATCCGGGGCGTGCCGTTGATCACCCTGTTGTTCGTGGCATCGACACTACTGAACTACTTCATGCCGCCCGGCACCAACTTCGACATTATTCTGCGCGTTGTCATCATGGTGACGCTTTTCGCTTCCGCTTACATGGCGGAGGTGATCAGGGGCGGGCTGGCGGCCCTGCCGAAGGGGCAGTATGAAGGTGCGGACAGCCTGGGGCTGAACTACTGGCAGGCGCAGCGGTTGATCGTCATGCCGCAGGCACTGAAGATCTCGATTCCGAACATCGTTTCAACCTTCATCGGTTTGTTCAAGGATACCGTGCTCGTGTCGATCATCGGTCTGCTCGACCCGCTCGGCCTTTCCAATGCGATCCGGGCAGATGCGGCGTGGAACGGCATCGTGTGGGAGCTTTACGCTTTCATCGCGTTCATGTTCTTCATCTTCTGCTTTTCGATGTCCAGATACTCCATCTATCTGGAAAACAAACTGAAAACCGATCACCGCTGACAGGAGTGATGCATATGCAAGACGCCGCAATCGACACGACCAATATGGCGGTCTCCGACAAGGTGGCCATCCAGATTACCAATATGAACAAGTGGTACGGGCAGTTTCACGTGCTGCGGGATATTGATCTTACGGTTTATGAGGGGGAGCGGATCGTCGTCTGTGGGCCCTCCGGATCAGGTAAATCGACATTGATCCGCTGTATAAACCGGCTGGAAGAACATCAGAAGGGCAAGATTATTGTCGATGGAACTGAATTGAGTTCCGACCTGAAGAATATCGACAAAATTCGCTCTGAAGTTGGGATGTGTTTTCAGCATTTCAATCTGTTCCCGCACCTGACTATTCTGGAAAACTGCACGCTGGCACCTATTTGGGTGCGCAAGGTTCCGAAGAGGGAAGCCGAAGAAACGGCGATGCATTACCTGGAGAAGGTGAAGATCCCCGATCAGGCCAACAAGTACCCGGGGCAACTTTCCGGCGGGCAGCAGCAGCGCGTGGCTATTGCGCGGTCACTGTGCATGAAACCGAGGATCATGCTGTTCGATGAGCCGACATCGGCGCTCGATCCGGAGATGATCAAGGAAGTTCTGGATACGATGATCGAACTGGCACAGGAAGGTATGACCATGATCTGCGTAACCCATGAAATGGGCTTTGCGCGCAAGGTCGCGAACCGCGTGATCTTCATGGATCAGGGCCAGATTGTTGAGCAGAACGAGCCGGAAGAGTTCTTCAACAACCCTCAGAGTGACCGGACGAAACTGTTCCTGAGCCAGATCCTCGGACACTGACGGCAGCCGCCACTCCCGATGAAAAACCGGCCTTTGGGCCGGTTTTTTTGTTTCAGGGCAGGTTTCGGGGGACCTGGTAGGCGACGAGGCGGCAGTTTTCCGGCTCAAGTAAAGCCCAAGTATCCGCGAAGCTTTCTATAATAACGCAGGCACCGGTGGGAAACGGCTTCAGAATATGGGTTTGGTATGGGTTTGGTATGGTTTCGGTATGGCTATCGGCATCATTTTCGGACCACCGTGAAAACCCGTTGGTCAGCCTTGCTGCCGTATTGCCGATGCCGGGATTGTGGCCAAGGACGAGGAGGCTGCCGAGCGCGTCATCCTGCGCCTGAATGAGTGCCAGAATGGACCTTTCGGTGGCGAGGTAGAGTTCGGACCGGAAAGAGGTTTCCACGCCCTGCCAGTTTACCTTTTCCCAGGTTTCGCGGGTTCGGGCAGCATCGGAGACAAGGGCGAGATCCGGTTTCGGTGCTTCGGCGGCAAGATAGTGACCGACAGCGGCGGCGGCCTTGCGGCCGCGGTGGTTGAGCGGCCGCTCGTGATCCGGGGCACCGCGCTTCCAATCCGACTTGGTGTGGCGAAGAAGGATGAGGCGCTTCATGACCCGCCCCCCACGAAGGCATCCATATGGAAGGCGGATTGGTCGGGCAGGCGCAGATTCGCGCCGACGGGACAGGCGCGGCGGACAAGGCAGCCGGATCGGCAGGCCACGCCCTCCGGGCTGCGGATGTGGGCCTTGCAGGCGGGCACGTTGTAGCCTTCCGATGTGAGGGCGCCGACCGGGCAGGCCGTGCGGCATGGCTGGTGACACTCCGGGCAGGGCGATCGAGCCGGCGGAATTGAGTTGCGTACCTCAAAAAAACGCATCGCTGCGCGGAAAGACACGAAGAGTCCGTGCTCCGCATGGACCAGCAGGTTGACCGGCGACGAGAAGACCCGGCCTGTGGACAGCGCCCAGTCAAGGAAGGGGTGCCACGGTGGACCACCGAACGGAAAGAGGGCGACTGCTCCGTTCCGGATGGCGATGGCGGTGAGCACGCGGGTGGACCAGCGATCCAGCGGATCGGGCTGGCCATCGGCGTACTCGGGACTGGCCGTGAACCGACGCCAGAACGCTGGCCCGGCTGGCCCGATGAGGGCCATGGTGCCGGGGGAGGCGAATGTGCCGAGGATCATCAGACCCTCCTTTTCAAGTTCTTTTTCCAAATTCATTTCTTAAAAGGCAAAAGCAGGGACCAGATAAAACGCGTCGGCCGGGTATCCTGCCATTCGAGACCGATGGTCATGGCATCGTGCCCGGCGCGGGGTTGGGCAATGTAGGTTCCGAACAGTCTATCCCAAATTGAGAGGGAAAACCCGTAATTACTGTCGTGTTCGGACCTGTGTATGCTGTGGTGGACACGGTGCATGTCCGGTGTGACCAGAATCCGGCGCAGGGCGGCATCGGCTGACGGCGACAGTTTCACGTTTGCGTGATTGAACATCGCCATGCCGTTGAGCAGGATTTCGAACAGGATGACGGCGATGGCGGAGGCGCCGAGCAGATAGACGGCGCCGATCTTGACGAGCATGGACAGGCCGATCTCCACCGGGTGGAAACGGATGGCGGTGGTGACGTCGAGGTCGGGATCGGCGTGGTGGACGCGGTGCAGGCGCCAGAGCAGAGGCACCTTGTGGGTGACGAGGTGCTGCGCCCAGATGACCAGATCGAGGATCAGGACGGCGAACAGGATTTCAAGCCAACCGGGCAGAAGCAAGTGGTTGAAAAGCCCCCAGTTTCGTGCGCCGGCATCCACGGCCGCGCCGACGGCCAGCAGTGGCATGGCGACGGCGAACAGCCGTAGCAGGACGGTATCGGCCAGCACGATGCCCCAGTTGGTGACCCAGCGGCCGCGGCGCGGATAGGTGCGGGCCCGGCGGGGTGCAAGCGCCTCCGCCGTCGCGAGGGCCGCGAAGAGGCCGAGGAAGACGGCGAGTCGGATCAGGGCTTCGTGCTGCATGGGGGTATGGTCACGTTTGCGGTTGGGGCGTCAACCGCCGGTAGAGCGGCATTGTCGCATTGCGGCAGCCACTGCATCAAAAGCCGGGCGTCGACACGCAAGAAGCGTGTCCGGGCCGTGACTCGTGACATGTCAGCTGTGGGTGTGATCCAGCGACGTCAGGTAGTGGGAGAGGGAGCGGTCGGCGCGAACCGGATATTCACCGCCCGGTTCCGCCATTGCGGTGATGCGGTCGAGCCGGAAATTGCGGTAGTCTTCCCGCGTTTCGCACCATGCCAGCAGCGTCCAGCGACCCGTCCAGCCCATCAGACCGAGGGGCCAGACGGTGCGGGAGGTACAGGCACCGGTGGCATCTTCATAGGCGAGGGTGAGCTTGCGGCGGGCGAAGATCGCTTCCCGCAGTTGCTGGTGAGTGATCCGCAGTGGCGTATCGCGCGAAAGCAACGGGATGCGGTAGGGCTGTTCATCGAGTGCCTTCAGCGCGGCATCGTCAAGAATGGCGCGGATCTTGGTTTCAGCGCTTTCGGCGGCAGCGGCCATGCCGGGATCGGTGAAGGCGCGGACCATGGCCGCACCCGTGAGCAGCGCGAGGGTTTCGGCGCGGGTGAACATGATGGGCGGCAGTTCAAAGCCGGGATCGAGGCGGTAGCCCACCCCGGCCTCGCCGGTGATGGGCACGCCGGAGGCCTGCAGATCCGCGACGTCGCGGTAGACGGTGCGGGGGCTGACCTCCAGCGCTTCGGCAAGGGCGGCGCCGGTGACCGCCAGACGGCGGCCCCGGAGTTCCGCGATCAGGCGGAACAGGCGATCCGCCCTGCGGCTCAAGCCGCCGCCAGCCTTTCGGCGAGAAAGGAGTGAACGATGGCTTCGTGGGCCATCTTCACGCTGCCGCCCTCGATGAGGGAAAGATAGGGGGCGTTTGCCGGAGACTTGGGGAAGGCTTCGGCGGCAGCTTCGGCATCGGCGCGGCTGGCCCAGTAGACCGAATGAGCGAAGGTGTAACCTTCGCGGGAGACGGAACTGTAGTTGAAGCCGGGTTGCTGCATCAGCCATTGCTGCGACGTATCCAGCGCGGCGGCGAGATCCGTCTCCGAGGTGCCGGCGACGAGGGTGAAGGTTACGCGTTCGAGACATTCGTGCATCTGAGTGCTCCTGTTGAAGGGCCGGGAGTGGCCCTGATGCATCTCTAGCGCCGGGCTGCTGACAGCATACTGTCAGCAGTGCGCCGGCCGGGGAAAATACTTTCGAAACCTGCGGTCACAAATCTGTTTCCGAAGACTGCCATCGTTTCCGCGCAACTGAGCGATGGGGGATACCTGATGGTTGATACGGATCCGATGCGCGCTGACACGGAGATGCTGGAAACCAGCCACCGTGGCAGCTGGATGGAATGGGTGGCGGTGGCCGCGCTTGTGTACCTGCTGATTTCGGCGGTGAGCGTGATCGGCACGGGCTTCAAGACGGCGACGGGCGGCCATGCGGAGGAGTTGTTCGCCTTCGCGACCAACCCGTTTGCCGGGCTGGTGGTGGGGACGGTGGCGACGGCGCTGATCCAGTCCTCCTCCACCGTCACGTCGATCATTGTCGGGCTGGTCGCCGGTGGACTTCCGGTGGAAGTGGCGGTGCCGATGGTGATGGGGGCCAACATCGGCACCTCGATCACCAACACGATCGTTTCCCTTGGCCATGTGCGGGAGAAGAAGGAATTCGCGCGGGCGTTTTCCGCCGCGACCGTGCATGATTTCTTCAACCTGTTTTCGGTGGTGATCTTCCTGCCCTTGGAGATCATGTTCGGCTTGCTGGAAGGGCTCGGCAAGGCGATGGCATCTGTCTTCGCTGTCGAGGACGCTTCCATGGGCGGGCTGAACTTCGTCAAAGCGGCGACGGCGCCGGTGGTGGACCTGATCAAGGGCATTGCCCATACAATGGGCGACACGATGGGCGGGATCTTCATGATCGTGCTGGGCGTGGCCCTGATCTTCCTGTCGATTCACTTCATCGGCAAGCTGCTGAAGCAACTGATGGTCGGCAAGGCGCGGGAGATCATGCACACGGCCATTGGCAAGGGCCCGGTTTCCGGCATTGCCTCCGGCACGCTGGTGACGGTGCTGGTTCAGTCCTCCTCCACCACCACATCGCTGATGGTGCCGCTGGCCGGTTCGGGTGCATTCGGGCTGAAGCAGATCTACCCGTTCACACTGGGGGCCAACATTGGCACCTGCATCACCGCGCTGCTGGCGGCGACGGCGGTGGATGGCAACACGGTGGCGGCCCTGCAGATCGCCTTCATCCACCTAACCTACAACGTGCTGGGTGTGCTGGTGATCTTCGGATTGCCGTTCCTGCGCTACCTGCCGGTGCGGGCGGCGGAATGGCTGGGGCTGACGGCGGCGGAGAACAAGTTCATCGCCCTCGCCTATATACTGGGTGTGTTCTTCGTGATTCCGGGGCTGTGCCTCGGGGTGACGGCTCTGATCTGATGGAGGATACGATGAACGTCGATGCCGAACTGAAAATGATGAGCACGGACAAGCTGCGCAAGCTGGTTCAGGAAACCGAGGAAACGCTCGGCGATATCAAGCAAGAGATTGAACGGCGGGAGAACGCGGCACAGGCGCGGGAGATCGAGCATCTCGATGTGCACATGAAGAACGCCGAGTTGAGCCTGGAAACGATCCGGAACTTCTTCCGCTATCTCCGGGAGGAGATGCGGAAGGACTGAGAGCGCCGGGGAATGTGGCGGGACGCGCTACCTGCGGGTGGCGCGTCTTGCATTTGGGGAGTGGCTTCAGGAACCGGCGGTTGCAAGCAGCCAGACCACATAGACGCCATACGCGGCGAGCAGCGCGGCGCCCTCGCGCCGGGCCACACGCCAGCCGGACCAGGCGAAGACGATCAGGGCGGTGGTGGCGGCGAGCAGGATCCAGATGTCGAAGGCTGCGATCTGCGGAGGCACGGCCAGCGGCTGGACGAGGGTGGTCACACCGAGGATGCCGAGCACGTTGAAGATGTTCGAGCCGACGATATTGCCGAAGGCGACGTCACCCTGGTTTTTGCGTACGGCGATGATCGAGGTGATCAGTTCCGGTGTCGAAGTGCCGATGGCGACGATGGTGAGGCCGATCACCGTCTCCGAGATACCGGCAGCGGCGGCGAGGGCGACGGCGCCCTGCACGAGAAAGCGGGCGCCGAGGATGGTGATGACGAGGCCGCCGAGGGCGAGGGCCACGGACAACCAGATGCCGGAGCCGGAGGCGGGCAGGGCCGATGCCTCGGCCGCCAGCATGTCGGCGCTGGGCGAGGCGGCGCGGCGTTCCTGCCAGAGCGTGCCGCCGACGTAGGCAAGCAGGGCGAGGAACAGGGCGGCACCGGCGACGCGGCCGATCTCCCCCGTCAGGATCAGCGCGAGTGCCGCGAGGGTGGAGAGAGCGAGCACGGTGCCGTCGCGCCGGAAGGCGGCAGGGTTGACGGCAAGCGGCGAGAGCAGGGCGGCGATGCCGAGGATGAGGAGGATGTTGCCGATGTTGGAGCCGATGACATTGCCGACGGCGATGCCCGGCGAACCGGCCAGCGCGGCCTGCAGGCTGGTGACGAGTTCCGGCGTCGAGGTGCCGAAGCCGACAAGTGTGAGGCCGATGACGAGCGGGGGGATGCCGAACCGCTCCGCGATCGAGACGGCACCGCGCACGAGGGCTTCGCCACCGGCGGCGAGCCCGGCGAGGCCGAGGATAAGCAGGAGGATATCTGTCATGGCGGGCCCCTGTCCGGCGGAGGTGCCGGAGCGTTGAGGTAAGTCACACCGAGGGGGGCGCGTTTCAAGGGGGGCGTGAAAATAACGATGCCGCCGGCGCTTCCGGGGTGGCCTGACGGCGGTTTCGGGGCCGAAACAGCTGGATGTTGCCCGTGAGGTCAATACTTCGGCAGGGCGCTCGCCTTTGCCGGGAGTGGGTGCCGGAAATTTGGGCAGGTGGGGCAATCTGCACGGCGGGCCGGCGGCTCGCGCGGTTGGGTAAGTTGACTCCGGGGCGGCCCCGGCGCGATACTCCATGTGACATAGTTGGCAAATGCGCCTCGCGATCCCGCACTACGACCCGAAAGGGCGGATGGGATCTGCGGGGCTTTTTCGTTTCTGGAGGGTGCCGTGCCACGCGAGATCGACCTTGGGATCCTGTTTTCCCGCTCCGGTACCTATCACCTGATCAGCGAAGCGAGCCGGTCGGGGGCTCTGAAGGCGATTGAGCAGGTGAACGCGGACGAAGCGCTGGACGTGGTGTTTCGCCCGGTGGAGCGTGACCCGGAGGGCAATGTCGATGCCTATGCGCCTTTGTGCGAGGATATCCTGCGGGAGAGCGATGCGCGGCACGTGATCGGCTGCACCACGTCCTGGAGCCGCAAGGAGGTGATCCCGGTGCTGGAACGGACGGACGGGGCCCTGTGGTATCCCGCGCCATACGAGGGGTTCGAAGCCTCGGACCGGATCGTCTACACGCATGCCTGTCCAAACCAGCACCTGTTGCCCCTTCTGGATCATATCTTCGCCAGTTTCGGCCGGCGCAGTTACCTGACCGGTTCCAACTACATCTGGGGTTGGGAGATGGGGCGGCTTGCCCGCGAGATCGGCCAGCGTGCGGGCGGGGAGGTTCTGGGCGAGCGTTATCTTCCGCTCGGATCCACCGAGATCGGACGGATCATCGAGGAAATTGCGGACCTGCAGCCGGACTTCGTGCTGAACCAGCTTATCGGCCCCTCCCAGTATGCGTTTCTGGAAGCAATGGCCGCGCTGCGGCAGAAAGACCCGTATTTCGCCGCGGGACGGTGCCCGGTGCTGTCCTGTAACGTGACCGAGAGTGAGTTGCCGGTGATGGGTGCGGCGGCAGAGGGGCTGATTTCCGCCGGGCCTTGGTTCCGCGGGCTGCATCCGGCGCTGCCCGGCAATTTCGGACGTGAGGATTTCGCGTCGTCGATCGAGGCTGCAGGCCATGCTTCGGTGATGATGCTGGCACGGCTGCTGGCGGATAACCCGGGCGCCGAGGACCTGCCGCTTTCCGACCTGCTGGCGCAGCCGCGCGCGGCGGAGATCGGGATCAGCCCGCGCACCCATCATACCCGGCTGCCCGTCGCCATTGCGCAGGTACGGGACGGGGTCTTCGTGCCGCTGCGGACAGAGGTGCCGGTGGAGGGCGACCCGTATCTCACCCGTGAGCGTGAACCCGCGCCGGCGATGTTGCGGGTGGTGAGATGAGGCGGCGGTTGCGCATTCCCGAACTGGGCGGCGCAAGGGCGGCGATCCTGCACCGCCCCCATGCGACGGTGACGGCGCTGGTGCGCCAGTTGCAGGCCATCGGGCTGGAGGTGGATTGCCACTGGCCGGACCTGCCGGCCTCGGCCCGAGGGGCGGATTACCTGTTCATAGATGTCGATACTGCCTATGCCGAGCAGTTCCCGTGGGAACCGGGCGAAGCGCCGCTGCCGACCATCGCGCTGGTCGGTTCCGAGGCGCCGGGGCGGATCGAGTGGCTGATGAACTTCGGGGCGGATGCGCAGATCCTGAAACCAGTGGGCGACGGCGGTGTCTATTCGGCGCTGCTGATCGCACGGGCGACCTTCGACGCACGGGTGGAACTGGCGGGCGAGATCGAGCATCTGCGCCATCGACTGGGCCAGCGGCAGACTGTGGTTCGGGCGGTGGCGATGCTGGCCGCGCGGGGCAAGACCGAGGACGAGGCCTATGCGCAATTGCGCTCCATGGCGATGGCGTGGCGGGTAAGTTTCGAGGAGGCCGCCGACCGGATCGTGGCGACTTCGGGGCCGCTGGCCGGAGAGGACGGCGACCGTGGTTGAGGTGGCGGTACCAACGGCCCCCGCGGCGGCACCGGCAGGGGTGATGCGCCGACTGTTGCGCCGCAAGCTGGCGCTTTTCGGCCTTGCGATCATCTTGCTGGTGGTCGGGGGCGCGGTGTTCGCGCCCTGGGTGGCGCCCTTCGCACCGGATGAGCAGCATTTCGACGGGCTGACATTGCAGGGCGCGCCGATGCCGCCCGGCGGGCAGTTCCTGATGGGCACGGACCTGCTGGGGCGTGACCTGTTGAGCCGCATGTTGCACGGCGCGCGGACCTCGCTGGTGATCGGTGTCGTGGCCAACGGGGTGGCGCTGATCATCGGCACGTTCGTGGGGGTGATGGCCGGGTTCCTGCGGGGATGGATCGGTGCGGTGCTGATGCGGTTCACCGACCTGATGATGGCCTTTCCGGCGCTGTTGCTGGCGATCTGTCTTGCGGCGATCTTCCAGCCTTCGCTGTGGATCGTGGCGATGGTGATCGCCCTGGTGAACTGGGTGCAGACGGCAAGGGTGATCTATACCGAGACCACCAGTCTGGCGGAGCGGGAATTCATCGCCGCGGAAAAGACTCTCGGCGCATCGCAGGCGCGTATCCTGTTTCGCCATATCCTGCCGCATCTGGTGCCGACGCTGATCGTCTGGGGCACGCTCGGAATTTCCGTCACCGTGCTGCTGGAAGCGACACTTTCGTTCCTCGGGGTGGGGGTTCAGCCGCCGACGCCAAGCTGGGGCAACATCATCTTCGAGAACCAGACGTATTTCCAGGCGGCGCCGTGGCTGGTGTTCATACCCGGTGCGGCGATCCTGCTGCTGGCGCTGGCGTTCAACCTTGTGGGCGATGCGCTGCGCGAGGAACTTGACCCGACGCAGAGGGGGAACGGCTGATGCCTGGATACCTGATCCGACGCCTCGTCCAGTCCGCCCTGATCCTGCTGGGGGTAAGCTTCATTACCTTCCTGCTGCTGTATGTGCTGCCCGCCGACCCGGTGCGGCAGATCGCCGGACGCTCGGCGACGGCGCAGACCGTCGAGAACATCCGGCATCAACTGGGGCTCGACCAGCCGCTGCTGGTGCAATACTGGCGCTATCTTTCCGGGCTGGTGCAAGGCGACATGGGCCGCAGCTACCTGCAGAAGACGGAGGTTTCCTCGCTGATCGCCGCGCGACTGCCTGCCTCGCTGCTACTCATGGCCGGCGGGATCGTCTGCGAACTGGTGATCGGCCTCGCGCTGGGCATCATTGCCGCGGTGTTCCGGGGGCGACCGCTGGACCATGCGCTGATGGTGACGAGCTTCGTAGCGGTGTCGGCGCCGCAGTTCGTGGTGGGGCTGCTGCTGCTCTACCTCTTCGCAGTGCAACTGGGCTGGTTCCCGATCGGCGGCTACGGCACGTTCGCACATCTGGTGCTGCCTGCCGTAACCCTGGGGATCATGGGGTCGGGCTGGTACAGCCGGATGATGCGCTCCTCCATGGTCGATGTGCTGCGGCAGGATTACATCCGCACCGCTCGCGCCAAGGGGCTGACCCGCAGGAGGGTGCTGCTGCGCCACGCGCTGCCCAACGCCATCCTGCCGATCATCGCCATGATCGGGATCGACATCGGCATCTTCATGGGCGGTATCGTGGTGGTCGAAAGCGTCTTCGGCTGGCCCGGCATCGGCCAGTTGGCATGGCAGGCGATCCAGCGCGTCGACATTCCCGTCATCATGGGCGTCACCATGGTTTCGGCCGCTGCCATCGTGCTCGGCAACCTTCTGGCCGACCTGATTACCCCGTTCATCGACCCGCGGATCAAGCTGCGGTGAATTTCTGCCCCCCCCCCGCCCCGCGCGTATTGCGGGGCCAGTGATCAAGACCAACCACGAACGACCAACAAGGAGACAGACATGATGAAATCACTGCTTGCATCCACTGCAATCCTGTTCGCCGCGGCGCTGCCCGGCATGGCACAGGACTATACGCCCGACCCGGACGCGACGCCGGGCGGGATGATCACCGTCACCTACAAGGACGATGTGGCGACGCTCGATCCGGCCATCGGCTACGACTGGCAGAACTGGTCAATGATCAAATCCCTGTTCGACGGCCTGATGGACTACGTGCCGGGCACGACCGAACTGCGCCCCGGCCTCGCCGAGAGCCATGAGGTCAGCGAGGACGGCACTGTCTTTACCTTCAAGTTGCGGGAAGGCGTCACCTTCCACAATGGCCGCGAGATGACGGCCGAGGACGTCAAGTATTCGCTCGACCGCGTGACCGACCCGGAGACGCAGTCTCCCGGTGCCGGGTTCTTTGCCTCCATCGCCGGTTTCGATGCGGTGAGCGCTGGCGAGGCGGAGGGCCTTTCCGGCGTCGAGGTCGTCGACCCGCTGACCGTCAAAATCACGCTGTCGCGGCCGGACGCCACCTTCCTGCACGTGATGGCGCTGAATTTCGCTTCTGTCGTGCCGGCGGAAGCGGTGGAAGAGCATGGCACCGATTTCGGCAAGCATCCCGTGGGAACCGGGGCGTTCAAGCTGGGCGAGTGGACGATCGGTCAGCGACTGGTGTTCGAGAAAAACGCGGACTACTGGCGTGACGGCGTGCCGTATCTCGACGGAGTGACTTTCGAGGTCGGGCAGGAGCCGATCGTCGCGCTGCTGCGGCTGCAGCAGGGAGAGGTGGACGTTCCCGGTGACGGCATTCCGCCCGCCAAGTTCCAGGAGGTGATGGGTGACCCGGACCAGGCTGCCCGCGTGGTCGAAGGCGGCCAGCTTCACACCGGTTACATCACGTTGAATGTCGGCATCGAACCGCTGGACAAGCTGGAAGTGCGCGAAGCCATCAACATGGCGATCAACAAGGAGCGGATTACCCAGATCATCAATGGCCGAGCCGTGCCCGCGACGCAGCCGTTGCCGCCGTCGATGCCCGGCTACACGGACGGGTACGAGGGTTATGCCCATGACATCGAGGCGGCCAAGGCCAAGCTGGCTGAAGCCGGAGTGGGTGACGGGTTCACGACGCAACTCTACGTGATGAACACCGACCCGAACCCGCGGATCGCGCAGGCGATCCAGCAGGACCTGAAGGCAATCGGCGTTGATGTCGAGATCCGCTCTCTGGCGCAGGCCAACGTGATCGAGGCCGGCGGCGCGGGGCAGGCGCCGATGATCTGGTCCGGCGGCATGGCGTGGATCGCCGACTTCCCCGATCCGTCGAACTTCTACGGCCCGATCCTCGGCTGTGCCGGTGCGGGCGAGGGCGGCTGGAACTGGTCGAAGTTCTGCGACGAGAGCATAGACGCCATGGCGACGGAGGCCGACAGCATCACCGACCCCGCCGCGCCCGAGCGGCTGGAAATGTGGTCCGATGTCTACATGAAGGTCATGGAGCAGGCGCCGTGGGTGCCGGTTTTCAACGAGCAGCGCTACACGATGAAATCGGCACGCATGGGCGGCGATGACGCGCTCTATGTCGACCCGGTGTCGATCCCGGTCAACTACGACTATGTCTACGTGACCGAGTGAGATCATGTGCAAGCACTGTGATTACACCATCCACGGCGCACAGCATCATTTCGGCTGGGACAATTCCGTTGTTCCGGCCGAGACGGTGGCGCCGGGCAGCACGATCCTGTTCAACTGCATGGATTCATCGGCGGGCCAGCTTGGCCCGTCGAGCACCGTGGCGGACGTGGCCGCGCTCGACTTCGCGAAGATCAATCCCGTTTCCGGGCCGATCTACGTTGACGGGGCGGAGCCGGGTGATGCCCTGAAGATCACGCTGGACGGCTTTGCCCCGCGTGTGCAGGAAGGCTCCGCCTGGGGCTGGACTGCGAACATTCCCGGCTTCGGCCTGCTTGCCGACCAGTTCACGGACCCGGCGCTGACCCTGTGGAAGTACGATGCCGACACGTTGGCACCGGCGCTGTGGGGCAGCACGGGACGGGTGCCGCTGAAGCCGTTTACCGGCACCATCGGGGTGGGGCTGGCGGAACCGGGGGTGCATTCCATCGTGCCGCCGCGCCGGACGGGGGGTAACCTCGACATCCGCGACATCTCTGCCGGGACGGTGCTGTACCTGCCTGTCGAGGTGGCGGGAGCCTTGTTCTCGGTGGGCGATACCCACGCCGCGCAGGGAGATGGCGAAGTCTGTGGCACGGCGATCGAGAGCCCGATGGACGTGACGCTGACGCTGGACCTTGTGAAAGGTGCGAATCTGAAGATGCCCCGGTTCACGACGGCGGGTCCGGTGACCAACCATCTCGACGCAATGGGTTACGAGGTGACCACCGGCGTCGGGCCCGACCTGATGAGCGGGGCGCGGGACGCCGTGGCGGGGATGATCGACCTGCTGTGCGGCGAGCATGGCATGGCGGCAGTCGATGCCTACATGCTGGTTTCGACCTGCGGGGACCTGCGCATTTCCGAGATCGTGGATGCGCCGAACTGGGTGGTCTCGTTCTACTTCCCGCGTGCAGTCTTCGAATGACGCATGCCGCGCACAACTTGGCCGCCCCCGAAACGGGGGCGGTTGCGGCGCCGCTGCTGTCGGTGCGGGATCTGACGGTTTCCGTAAGGGACAGGGGCGTCGTGCGGCCACTGGTGGAGGGACTGAGCTTCGACCTCTCGGCCGGTGAGACGCTGGCCATTGCCGGTGAGAGCGGTTCCGGCAAGTCGATTACATCACTGGCGCTGATGGGTTTGTTGCCGAACAACGTTGCCGTCACGTCCGGCCAGGCGTTGCTGGAGGGCGTCGATCTGCCGTCCTTGCCCGAGGCCCGGATGCGGGGGCTGCGCGGTGCGAAGGTGGCGATGATCTTCCAGGAGCCGATGACATCCCTGAACCCGGTACAGCGGATCGGAACGCAGCTTGTGGAAGCGATCCGGGCCCATGAGCAGGTCGGGATGCGCGCTGCGCGGGAGGCGGCGACGCTGGCGCTGCGACGGGTGCGTATCTCCGAGCCCGAGCGGCGGATGGGGCAGTATCCGCACGAACTTTCCGGGGGCATGCGGCAGCGGGTGATGATCGCCATGGCCCTGGCCATGCGACCTGCGCTGCTGATCGCTGATGAGCCGACGACGGCGCTGGATGTCACGGTACAGCGCGAAGTGCTGGACCTGCTGCGTGACCTGCAGGCCGAGACGGGCACCGCCATCATCCTGATTACCCATGACATGGGTGTCGTGGCGGAGACGGCGGACAGGGTGGTGGTGATGAAGTCCGGGCGGGCGGTCGAGACCGGACCGGTGGAGCAAATTTTCGACGCGCCGACGGACCGCTATACCCGTGACCTGCTGGCAGCGGTGCCCCGGCTCGGGGCCGGGGCGGCCCGCGGCGCGCCCCTGCCGCCCGAGGCACCGGTGCCGGTCGCGCGGCTGGTGGAGGCGCAGGTTCATTTCGATATCGGATCGGGTTTTTTCGGCCGGCCGACGCACCGGGTGCATGCGGTCGAGGGCGTCAGCTTCGATATCCGGCAAGGTGAGACGTTCGGCCTCGTCGGAGAATCCGGGTGCGGCAAGTCCACCATCGCCAAGGCACTGGCCGGTCTCGTGCCGCATCAGGGCCATGTCGAGGTGGCGGGCCGGAAGCTGTCATCCCTCACCGCGTCGGGGCGCAAGGCTATCTGCCGCGATGTGCAGATGGTATTTCAGGACCCGATGGCGGCGCTCGATCCGCGGATGACTGTTGGCGACGCGGTGGCGGAGCCATTGCTTATCCATGGCGTCGGCAACCCGGTGATGCGGCGGTCGCTTGTCAAAGAACTGTTCGACAAGGTCGGGCTAGGTGGCGAACACATGACCCGCTATCCGCACGAGTTTTCTGGCGGGCAACGGCAGCGCATCTGTGTGGCGCGGGCGCTGGCCCTACAACCGAAACTGATCATCTGTGACGAGAGCGTTTCGGCGCTGGACGTATCGGTTCAGGCACGGGTGCTGGACTTGCTGGCGGAATTGCAGGCGACGGTGGGCGTTTCGTACCTGTTCATCAGCCATGACATGGCCGTAGTCGAAAACGTCGTCGACAGGCTGGCGGTGATGTACCTGGGGCAGATCGTCGAGATGGGCACGCGGGATCAGGTGTTCGGCGATCCGCGGCATCCATATACGCAGCGGCTGCTGGATGCCGTGCCGATCCCCGATCCGGCCCGCAGGGGGCGGACGCATGTGCGGCCTGCCGGCGATATGCCTTCGCCCATCCGCCGGCTGGGTGACCCGCCGGACCGCTTGCCGTTGCGGGATGTGGGGGAAGGCCACCTAGTGGCCGATGACACTGCATAAGCGTGGATCGGCGGCTGCCGAAATGGCGAAGCCTCCGGCGTCTGCGGCCGGAGGCTTCTGGCAGGCGACGCCCCGGAGGAACAGACGCCGGCCCTGCTAGATGACTGCCGGGCGGATCAGGCCGCGGGGCGGAATTTCAGGCTGACGCCGTTGAGGCAGTGGCGTTTGCCGGTGGGTTTGGGCCCATCTTCGAAGATATGGCCCAGATGGCTTCCGCAGCGGCGGCAATGTACTTCCGTGCGGGTAGAGAAGAAGGTGTTGTCCGCCATCGTGCCGACGGCGCCGGGCAGGCTCTGGTAGAAACTGGGCCAGCCGGTGCCGCTGTCATACTTGGTCGCCGCAGAATAGAGCGGCAGGTCGCAGCCTCTACACAGGTAGGTTCCGGCGCGGGTTTCCTTGTCCAGCGGGCTGGTGCCGGCCCGCTCCGTCTCGCCCTCGCGCATGACGAGGTATTGCGTTTCGGTCAGCGTGGCGCGCCATTCGGCTTCGGTCCGGGTAACCTCGAAATCCCCGGTGGCGACGGTGCCGGCGCGGAGCGAGGCGGCGGGCAGGGCAGCGGTGGCGAAGAGTGAAAGTGTGAAAGTGCGGCGCTGCATGGTCTCTCCTTTCGGGAGGGGCGATGCGGCGCCGCGATGGGCGCCGCACCGACGTGGATTTACTGCGGCAGAAGAACCGAGTTGACGACGTGAATGACGCCGTTCGACTGGTTGACGTCAGCGATCGTGATCTTCGATCCGTTCGCGCTCTCATCAATCACGTAGTAAGTGCCGTTGCGCATCTCAATGGCGATCCTGTCGCCGGAGACGGTGGTGAGCTCGGTCCGGCCGCCACCCTGAGCAAGCAGGGCGTCGATGTCGGACTTGTTGAGCTTGCCCGAGACGACATGGCTGGTGAGAACCTTGGTCAGCATACCCTTGTTCTCGGGCTTGAGCAGGGTTTCAACGGTTCCGGCGGGCAGGGCTTCAAAGCCGGCGTTCACGGGCGCGAAGACCGTGAACGGCCCGTCGGACATCAATGTGTCGACAAGGCCGGCAGCCTTGACAGCGGCGACGAGGGTGGTGTGATCCTTGGAGTTCACGGCGTTTTCGACGATGTTCTTGTTCTCGAACATCGGTGCGCCGCCCACGTTTGGGTTCGCGGCGATGGCCGCGCCGGAGGCCAGCAGGGCAGTCAGGAAAACGGTGCGTTTGATCAGCGAAGTCATAAGTCTTCTCCCATTTTGTTCAGAACCTCCGATCGGGGTTCTTGGGTGAAGCCACGGGGTGCCCGGACAGATAGTTTCCGGTGGGGCCCGGTTTCCTTATCAAATGTTGTTCAACGATAAGTGATGTGCGAGGGCGCACCCCGGCTGTTTGAGCCGGGGTGCGAAGATTTCACGTTGCCAGCAGGCGACGGAGTTTTTCGATGGCGCGATCGAAGCCTTCGCCGTAGCCGATGGGCTCGAACAGGCGTCCGGTGTCGTCGAACAGCAGCACGCTGGCGGAATGGTCCATCGTGTAGTCGCCATCGTCGAGCGGCACCTTGCGGGCGTAGACACGAAAGGCCTTGATTGCCTTGTCGATCTCTTCCCGTGGGCCGGATACGCCTTCCACCCCCGGCACCCAGGAGACGTATTCACCGAGTTGTTCGACCGTGTCACGTTCGGGGTCTACCGTCACGAAGTAGACATTGAGATCGGAAGCGGCCTCTCCCAGTTCCTCCTGCCAGGAAGCGATGTCGCCGAGTGTTGTCGGGCAGACTTCCGGGCAATGGGTGAAGCCGAAGAAGACGGCGGAGGGCTGGCCCTTCAGCGAGGCCTCGGTGAAGGGTTGGCCGCTGGTGGTGGTGAGCCGGTATTCACCCGCGCCGAAACCGTCTGCGACCGATTGCTGGACGGCCGGGGCCGCCAGCTTCAGCCAGACGAACAGACCGATGGCGATCACGCAGGCGGCGGCGAGGCCGATCTGGATCATTCGGAGAGGTTGCATCAGTTGCTGTCCTTCTGCATGGCGCCATGGTCCATACCGTGGCCGGAGTGATCAGCCTCTCGCGCATTGGGGGCGCCGATGGCGAACGGCACGGTGATCTCGCCCGCGTTGGCGAAGGTGAGCGTGACGTCGACGCTGGTGCCTTCTTCGAGCGGTGCGGCGAGTTGCATGAACATCAGATGGAAGCCACCCGGCTTCAGTTCAACGGTCTCGCCGGCGGGAATTGGCAGGCCATCGGTGAGTTCGCGCATTTTCATGACATCGCCCTGCATCGACATTTCGTGGATTTCCATGTGGCCGGCTGCCGGGGAAGCGGCGGCGACGAGGGTGTCATCCTCGGTGCCGGTGTTGGTAACTGTGAGAAAACCGCCGCCGACCGGGGCGTTGGGCAGTGTCGCGCGGGAGAAGGCGGCGGTGATGGCAAGATCGCCGAGGGTGAATTCGGTGGCGGTCATTGCCGCGCCGTGGCCCGCGTGTTCGTCATGCCCGCCGGCTGTGACGGTGAGTTTCGGAGACGGATTGTCCGCACCCATTTCGTCGGATGTGTTCGTCCAGTCCGCTGTGCCGTTGGCGCATGTCTGGAGCGCCGGAAAGTAGAGCACCGTGCCGGGTTCCACATTCGGACCGACGGTGCCACGCAGGGTGAATTCGTCGTACCAGCCGTCTTCGAGGTTGCCGCCTGTCCAGGAAACCTCGCGCAGGCCCTCCGTCATTTCCGTGCCGTGGTTGTTGTAGGGCGTTGCGTATGCGCCGGTGACGGTTTCGAGTTGCCAGCCGGGCTTGGGCATCGGCTTGGCCGCGTAGAAGCCCTCGGGCAGCGTGATACGGACGGTGTGCGTCGCCTCGCCATCGCAGCCGTGAGGCACGCGGAGGGTGATCTTGGTGGTGGCACCGGCGGCCGCCTCCTTCTGCTCCAGAGTGGCGTGGGCGAAGGCGGCGGTTGCCAGAAGGGTGATGGTGGCGGTCGTGAGAATGAGATTTTGCATCGGCGTTTCCTCGCATCGCGCGCGCGGACGCACCGCTGCCTGCGCGAGATTGATATCGGATGCCCCGTGGGGCGCGAGATTTCAGGTGAGGGCCGGGGGTGCTCGTGTGGTCAGCGTGCCGCGGGCGGCAAGCTGGCGGCTGCGCTGATCGGCAAGGCTTTCCCAGAGGTTCGGCGGCAGGAGGCGCCAGGTTGTTCGAACGGGTGCGTTTGACGGAGGGTGCGCGACGAGGCGGCAGAAGGGACAGCGGTGGTTGTGGCCATCTTCCGGCGCGCCGCAGATATCGGAGAGATCGACGCCGGCGGCGATGTAGATTGCCAGATCGTCGTCGGCTGGACCGGCGGTTGCCATGCCTATAGCCGACGTGACGCTGAACACCGCGAGCAGCAGCGCGGTGACGAGGGCGATCAGTCTGGTGGGCAGGGCCTGCATCCGGTCGGGCATCTCCTTCAGGGCGAAGTTGTGGCGCGGAAACGGGGCCGGATCAACGGTCTTCTCTGCCGCAGGGCGAATTGCGACGAAGGCTTTACTGGACAGGTGCGCAATGTGGTGGATACTGCGGCCATGAACCAAACCCTGCGCCGTCTTTGCTGTCTTCTGCTGATCTGCGCCGCGCTGCCGGTGGCGCGGGCGCAAGCCGAAGGCGTGGAACCGACGATCATAGTCGACCGGCGGTCAGATGGGGTTTCGCTCTACTTCGCGTTGCCGGCGCCGCGGCTCGAAGGTGTGTTCGGGGCGGATATCTCTGCCCTGCTGACGGAGACGGGCACGGCGGATCGGGTGAAACTGCTGGAAGGCACCTACGAGGTGGCGGAGGACCTGATCGCCTCTCTCGGGATTACCGGCGACGGTGAACCTGCGCCGTTTCAGGCGACTTCGCTGATGCTGCACCACCCCGAAGCGCTGCCGCCGTTCGAGACACCGCTCGATGCGGAGATCTCGGTGTCGGTCTGCACGTCGGCGGACACGATTGGCGATGTGGCGCAGTCGCTCTTGCAGGCCTACATGGGCTATTTCGCGTGGAAGCTGCCGAAGACGTCGGTGATCGAGATAGACTTTCCGGAGCGGGGCAACGGCCCGATGGTGTGGCAGGTTCTGGACTATCGCGACTTCGCACTGACGGGGCGGAGTGTGGTCGAGGTGGCTGACGGGGGCACGCTGCGACTGGCACCGATGCAGTATGTGCGCGGTGGTCTGGCAAAGGCCGCGCTGCTAGTCGGCCTTTGCTGTCTGGCGCTGCTGGCAGCGATTGCGCTGTGGCGCCGTAGCGGGGGCCTCAGCCGATCTTCTTGATGAAGGCTGTCAGCCCCTCGATGGCAAACTCGATGATCGGCGGATCGACGAGGATGCCGTCCTCCACCTTCTTGTTGGCCATGGCGACCACGACCTCACGATAGGGAAACACTTCTGCCAGGACGCCGCCGAGGATGTATTTGAGGTGGTTCTGCGCCCTGACGCCCCCAAGCGCACCGCCGGAAACGGAGACGACGAAGCAGGGTTTGCCGGTCAGGCAGGAGTTGAAGGCCGGGCGCGAGGCCCAGTCGATGGCGTTCTTCAATACGCCGGGCAGGCTGTAGTTGTACTCCGGAGAGACGAAGACGACGCCATCCGCGGCCTCTATCTGAGCGATGAAGGCGTCGACCTCCGGGTGGTCTTCCAGATCGGCATTGTAGTGGGGTAGTGGGCCGATATCGGCGGTGCTGCACTCCGCCTTGCCTTCCAGGGCGGCGATGAGGGCACGGGCGGTGGCCTTGGAAGCGGATGCAGCGCGAAGGCTGCCGGGGATGAACAGCAGTTTGGTCATGGTTTTTCCTGTCTTGTCAGAGTCTGGCCAGCCAGGTGGCTATCGGCGGGAAAAGGATGATGAGCGCAAGGCCCGCGAGCACCGCGAAGACAAAGGGTATGGTGCCCCTGAAGATGTCTCCCACGGATAGGTCCGGGTCGTCCATGGCTGATTTGATCGTATAGACCGACAGGCCGAACGGCGGGGTGAGAAGGCCGACCTCCACGGCGACGACGGTGAGGACGCCGAACCAGATCATGTCGAAACCCGCCGCCTGGGCGACGGGCAGGGCGATGGGCAGCAGGATGAGCATGATCGAGATCGAGTCTATCAGGCAGCCAAGGGCGATGATTAGCGCCAGGTAGATCAGCAGAAAGCCATACGGGCCGATGGAGCCGGAGAGGAAAACCTCCGCCAGTTCGCGGGGGACGCCGGAGAGGGCGAGCATCCGCGAAAACAGCGTGGCCGCGAGAATGAGGAAGAGCACGGAGACGGTGATCTGCCCGGTTTCGACGAGCAGTTGCCAGAAGACACGTCCAGGCAGGGCGCGGCGCATCAGGGCGATGACGAGTGCGCCGAAAGCCCCGGCGGCGCCCGCCTCGGTGGGATTGAGAAAACCGCCATAAAGTCCGCCGAGCACGAGCAGCATCAGCGAGAGGATCGGCAGGGCCTTGCGCGCGAGGTCGCCGAGGGTAAGCGCCTCCGGTTCGCCGGCGTGATCCTCGCCGGCATAGACGAAATCCGGGCGGGTGCGGGCGAGGAGGACGATGGTGGCAGAGAAGATCACCGACAGCAGAATTCCGGGGCCGATGCCGGCGAGGAACATGCGGCCGACGCTTTCCTCTGCCAGCACGGCGTAGACGATCATCAGCAGGGACGGCGGGATAAGCATGCCGAGAACGGAGGAACCGGCGACGACACCGGTGGCAAAGCGCTTGGTGTAGCCGTGGCGCGTCATCTCCGGCACGGCGACACGCGAGAAGACTGTGGCCGAGGCAATGGAAATACCGGTGATCGAGGCGAAGACGGCATTGGCGAAGACGGTGGCGATGCCGAGGCCGGCGGAGACCCGGCGCAGCAACCGTTCGAACACGTCGAATGTGTCCTTGCCGACGTTCGAGACGGTGACGAGCAGCCCCATCATCACGAACAGGGGTACGACGGCGAAGAGATATTCCTGCAGGGAATCGTTGGCGACGGCACCGAGCATGCGCAGGGCCACGTCCTCGTTGCGGATCAGCGAGACGCCGGCGAATGAAACGGTGAGCATGCCGACGCCGATGGGCATGCCGAGCCAGATCAGAAACAGAAGGGCTGCGATCGCGAGCGATCCGATTTCGAAGGGACTCACGGTGCCGGCTTCCGGAGGCTGGCGAGTTGCGTGCCAGCGCGGCGCAGGAATTCCAGCGCGGCGATGGTGAGGCCGGCAAGGATCAGGGCGCGGAACGGCCATGTCGGCAGGGTTCCGAGACCGGGTGTGCCGATGAATTCGCCCGAGACGATGTCTTTTGTCAGCACCCGGACGGAGGCCCATGCCATGCCGCCGGTGACGGCCGCGCCGATGAGATGGAATGCTGTTTTCAGCGCGGCGGCCATGCGCGGGCGTCTGGCCGAGAGCGGGCCGATAAACACGGAGGTATGTGCCAGTCGGTCGGCCCGGACCGTGGCCGCGAGTTGCAGCGCAACGATGAGGACGACGAGCAGGCCGCCGAGTTCGGAAACGAGTGGGAGAGAGGCACCGAAGACGTTGCGGGCGACGATGTCGGCGCAGATGATCAGCATGAGGCCGACGATCATCATCGTGCCGAGCGCGGCGCTGCCCTCGACAATGAAGGTCCAGCCGCGGAAGAGGCGCCCCCCGGAGGAGACGCTGTCTTTATCGGAACGCGGTGTCACGTCAGAGTTCTTCGTCCCAGTTGCGGATCGGGGTTTCGCCACGGGCACGAACCCCATCGAGATAGGCGCGCATGAAATCCTGCGCGGGTACGCCCTGCGCTTCCAGCCCATCGGCCCATTCCTTGGCGATGTTGGGCATGGCCGTGACCCAGGCCTCGCGGTCCGCATCGCTCATCGGGGTGATTTTCACGGGCGGCGACTGGGTGGCGCCGATCTCCACCATCTTGTCGAACACGGCTTCGTGCCGCTCCAGCAGATCCTGGCCATGGGAGACCGTGTAGTACTTGCCGGCCTCGACCATCGCCTGCTGCACTTCCTCGGGCAGGCTTTCCCACGTGTCGTTGTTGATGGCGACGGCACCGGAAAAGGCGGTGCCCATGTCTACGCGGGTGATGTGCGGGGCGACTTCGTAGATTTTCGCCGGCAGAACACCGAGGGCGAGAGAGAGAACACCGTCGGAGACGCCCGTCTGGATATCTGTGTAGAAGGTCGTGAGCGCGCCATCGACGGCATTGGCACCGGTGCCGCGCAGCCAGTTGCCTAGAACACCGGGGGCGGAGATCTTCATGCCATCGAGGGCCGCGAAGCCCGCAAGCGGCTCCGACGTATAGAGATCGTAGCCGTCGGTGCCGGTGAAGCCGAGCGCCTTCAGGTTATACTGCTCCCATTCGTTGCGGAAGGCATCGTCGGTCTCGAACAGTTCGGACATGACCTCCAGTTGCAGCGCGGGGTTGTTGGTGGAGAACGGCGCATAGCTGGAGGCCTGGGACAGTGGCAGGCGGGCGGGCTCAAGGAAGGAGAAGACCCAGCCGATATCGGTGATGCCTTCCTCGACGGAGGTCAGTGTCGCGTTGGCCTTGTAGAGGGTGCCGCCGAAAGCTTCGTTCCACGCAATTTCGTAGTTGCCGGACTCGGCGAGGATCTCATCGGTTCTGGCCATGAAATGGCTCTTGATCATGCCGACCCACGGGATCACCAGCGGATGGCTGGAGGCGACGGTGAGATCGATGGTTTCCTGCGCACGGACGGAGCCGGGCAGAAAGAGCGTGGCGGCGATGGCGGCGCCGATCAGATGTTTCATGTTAATCCTCCCATTTTTTTGTTTATTCGACGGCGAAGGTCTGGCTGGAGAAATCCAGCCGGACCTGCACCGAGCCTTCGTTGATCATCCATGGACGCACGCGATAGCTGCGGGCGCCGCTGGCATGCATCGGGTCTCGGGCGGCAATGGCTTCGGCCTCCGCCTTGTTGGCGGCGCGCACGACGACCATGCCTTCGCCGGCCCAGTGGCTGCCGTCATCGGTCCAGAGCGGTCCGGCGGCGAAGAGAATGCCGTCCTTCTCCAGTCCGACCTGAAAGGCGAGATGGTCTTCGAGGTTGGCAAAGATCGGGGCCATGCCGTCTGTGGGGGTGGTGAAGATGGCGAAGAGCTGTTTTTGCAGCATCGCCTTGCTGGCTTCCAGAACGCCATCCTTGGGCACGCATTTCAGATAATCCTGTGCCATCGTCGGATACTCCCCTGTCGGCTCAGCCGGCCTTGCGTTTCTTCAGTTCGGCGCGGATCTCGGCACCGTGTTCATCCAGCAGCGGTGGCGGCAGGACGTCGAGATCGGCTTCGCCGTCGAAGCTGTAGGGTGCGCGGACGGTGGTGAAGGTGCCGAGTTCGCTGCTGGGGGCGCTGACCTTGATGTTGAGGTGCTGCGCCTGAGGGTCTTCGAGGGCCTCGTCGCTGTCGTAGGCGGGCGAATGCGGTACTTCATTGGCGAGCAGGCGGTCGCACCATTCATCGCGGGGACGCGTTTTGAACACGGGCGTGAAATGGGCGATCAGGTCGTCCTGATGCTTGATCCGCTCCAGCCGCTCCGCGAAGCGGAGATCGTCTTTCAGCTGCATCTGGTCGGTGGCTTGCAGCAGGCCTTCCCAGAACTTGGTGGGGGAGGACAGATGGAAGGCGATCCATTTGCCGTCCGCGCATTCGAACGTGTAGCTCTGAGAGACCACCGGGCGGGATAGCGGGCCCATGACTTCGCCGACGGAATAGTAGTGGGTGAAGCTGTCGAGGTTGAAGTGGCACATCGCCTCCAGCATCGAAATGTCGATGCGCCTGCCGGTGCCTGTCTGGCCCTTTTCGAGCAGGGCTGCGAGGATGGCCATGGCTGCGTACTGGCCGGTGATGGCGTCGGCGATGGCTGGGCCGATGACGCGCGGGTTTTCCGGCGGCGTCAGCAGGCGCAGGTAACCGCTGGCGGCCTGGGCGACGGTGTCGTAGGTCGGGCGATCGCGGGAGGGACCGGAAGTGCCAAACCCGGAAATGGCGCAGTAGATCAGGCCGGGATTGAGGGCGCGGAGCTCGTCCTCGCCCGCGCCGAGTTTTTCGGCCACGCCGGGGCGGAAGTTCTGGATGAAGACGTCGGCGTCGCGCACGAGATTGTGGAGGACGTCGAGATCTTCCTTTTCCTTGGTATTCAGGGCGATGGACCGTTTGTTGCGGTTGTAGGTCTGGTAATGCGGGCTGTAGAGGCCGCCCTTGAAGGCGCGGAAGGGATCGCCCTCACCGGGGCGTTCTACCTTGATGACATCGGCGCCAAGGTCAGCAAGGTGCATCCCCGCCGCCGGACCGGTGATGTAGGTTCCGAGCTCGATGACGCGTATGTTGCTGAGGATCTTCATGGCTCAGTCCTTCGCCGGCGCTTCGTGGCCCGACAGCTTGCCGTCGTAGGAAATCGCGAGGTCAGCCTTGTGGGACATGATGAAGCCGATGGAGCGCATGCTTTCCTCGAACAGATGCGCCGAGAGCCCCGCGGTGCGGGCAAGCAACGGCACGGCCTTGATGGCTGGGAGGGGCCAGCCGGCATCTAGGATCGTGGCGGGGATCGCGCCGGAGACATTGATTGGAAGGGGGCGTTCCATGATCTCCGGTGCGTGCTTGCCCAGCATCCGCAGGGCCTCGACATAGGGACCGGAAACTCCGGTCTCGTCGGCGATTTCCATAAGGCGATTGGCGCGGGGGTCGCCGGTGCTGTGCTGGGGATGGCCAAGGCCCGGGGCCTTCTTCTTCGCGGCCCTGAGGTCCTTCAGCACCGCGATTGCGGCGGTCTCGATGTCGGAGCCATCCTTCTCTGCCCGATCAAGCACATCCTGAAGGCAGTAGGCGGCGATTTCCGAAGAGCCGGCGACGACGCTGCCCATGCCGAGCAGGCCGGCGGCCATGGCGCCCTGCCACGCATCGGGCCCGGCAGCGAGCGTCATGCGGGCTGCCTGTACCGAGGGTACGAGACCATGCTCCGCTATGGCGACAAGGCACGCGTCCATCATCCGGCGCTGGGCTTCGGAGGGACGGTCGCCGAGAACGAGCAGCCAGAAGTAATCGGTGAAGTCGATTTTGCCGATGAGGTCCGCGCACAGGTCCATGCCGCGAATGGTGATGCTTTCGGCATCCGACGTGGCGATGGCGGTGAAGGATTGATCCTGTTTTCCTATGCGCATTCATTCCTCATTTTTCGGTATACGAAAATATTTGCTCTTGCCGTACATTATGACCTGAACTAACGTTCCGTCAAGACAGATTGTTGCGCGCGCGGCTGAAACTGCGAAAGCAAACTACGGGAGGACGGGATGAGCGACATAAACCAGTTCACGATCACCGAGGCGGTGAAGGACAGTTTCAAGACAGAGCCGGGCAGCCGGTTCGAGACGCTGCTGCATGGATTGCTTGACCATCTGCACGATTACACGCGGGAAATGCAGGTTACCCACGAGGAATGGATGGGGGTGCTGAATTTCCTGTACGATTGCGGGCAGATCTCGACGCCGGAGCGGCACGAGTTCATCCTGTTGTCGGACGTGCTCGGCTTTTCGGCACTGGTGGACATGATCAACACGCGCGGGGGAGCGACGGAAGGCTCCAACCTCGGGCCCTTCTACCTCGACAATGCGCCGGAAAAGACCTTGGGCGCAGACCTCGGCGATGGCCGCGAAGGGGTGACGGTGCTGGTCTACGGCAAGGTGACCGATTCGCTGCACAACCCGCTGCCGGGTGCGATCGTGGATACCTGGCAGGCGGACGGTGCGGGCACCTATCCGATCCAGGAGCAGGAAATGGGGCAGGACAAGATGGACCTGCGCGGCAAGTTCACCTGCGATGAGAGCGGGCGCTATTATTACACCACGGTTCTGCCCAAGCCCTATACCGTACCTTATGACGGGCCGGTGGGGCGGCTGTTGCGGGCAGGCGACCGCCATGCGTGGCGACCGGCGCATCTGCATTACATCATACGGCATCCGGGCATGGCGGCGATCACGACCGAGATATTCTTCGAGAATGCCGAGTACGTGGACAATGATGCTGTGTTCGGCGTGCGCAAATCGCTCGTCGCTAGGGTGAAGCCGGCAAAGAATGTAGCCGAACTGGGGTTTGAACTGGCCAAGAAGCCGGATGCGATGTTCGAATACGACTTCATACTCGCACCGGAAGACTGAGGCCGCATTGACAGAAGACCCCGACAGACCCGCCGACTTCGTGGAAGCCCTCGCCAAGGGGCTGGCCATTCTCGAAAGCTTTTCAGGCACGCACCCGGAAATGACGCTGAGCGAGGTGGCGCGGCAGGTCGAAATAACACCTGCGGCGGCGCGGCGCAGCCTGATCACACTGGAAGCGCTGGGCTACGTCGGGCGTCGGGAGAAGCGGTTTCACCTCAAGCCGAAGATCATGTCGCTGGGATCGGGGTTCTACTTCGCGGCGCGGATCGACGAGGTGCTGCAGCCGGACCTGCGGCAACTGGTGGAGACATTCGGCGACGCATCGTCGATCGGCACGCTGGACGGTGAGGATGTGATCTACATCGCGCATTATTCGGTGCAGCGGGCGCGACGTGCGGCGGCGGTGGCCGGTGCCCGTTACCCGGCGTTCGCGACGTCGATGGGCCGGGTGCTGCTGGCGGGGCTGGAGGACGACGCGCTGGATATGGCGCTGGAGGCGATGGCGCTGCCGTCGCTGACATCGCGCACCTGTGTCGACCGCACTGAGCTGCGCGAGGAGATCGGCCGGGTGCGGGCGCAAGGTTACGCAACGACCGTGGACCAACTCGATTACGGGATCACGGCGCTGGCTGTGCCCGTGCGAGATGGCGGCGGGCGGACAATCGCGGCGCTTAACACCTCCGGATACACGGGGATGGTGACGCCGGAGAAGCTGGTGGAGGAGCGGTTGCCCGAGCTGCGCGCCGCGGCTTCCCACATCGCCCATCAGATGGCGCGCTACCCGATGCTGGAATCCGTCTTGAGACTTTGAACAAAAAGAAAACCGGGAGGGAAGAATGTGCAGATTGTGTGATCCGGCGAGGCCGCTCTTGCCTTGCCCCGTAGGACGGCCGTTGCGTGCGGCGGCGGATGTGGGCGGCGGAGGCGGACCGCAGACGCTGGCCGGACTGCCGGCGGGGCTGGGCGAGCCGGGACGCAAACTGCTGATCCGCGGTGGGGCTGTTCTGTCGATGGACAATGGCGTCGGCAATTTCGTGACTGGCGATGTGCTTATCGAGGGCGGGCGGATCGCGGAGGTTGCGGCCAGCGTCGAAGCCGGCGACGCGGCGGTGATCGAAGCGAAGGGCAAGATCGTGATGCCCGGTTTCGTCGATACCCACCATCACCAGTTCGAGACAGCGCTGCGCAGTCAGTTGGCGCACGGCATCCTGATCAATGACGGCAGGCCGGAAAACGCCACCAACTATTACGAGACGATCCTGCAGCAGTTCTCGATGGTCTACCGGCCGGAGGATGTCTACATCAACGAGCTGTTCGGCGGCATCGCCCAGCTCGACGCCGGGGTGACATCTGTGATGGACGTCAGCCAGATTCACCACAGCCCGGAGCATTCGGACGCGGCGATTGAGGGCTTGCGCGACGCCGGGCGGCGCGGAGTGTTCGGCTATTTCGAAGGCTGGGGTGACAAGGCGCAGTATCCGGGCGATGCCGCGCGGATCAAGGCGGAGCACTTCGCCTCCGACGATCAGCTTCTGACCATGGTGATGGGCGGGGAGATCTACCTGCCGGGCTACGAGGAGGCGTGGCGTGTGGGACGGGAACTGGGCCTGCCGATTGCGCTGCATGTCGTCGGCACGTTCGGAATGGCGGACACGTTCGACGCGTTGGCGGAGGCCGGGCAGTTCGGTGCCGACAACATCTTCATCCATATGACGGGGATGTCGGACATGGCGTGGCAGAAGGCGGCGGACGCAGGCGCGCATGTTTCGCTTTCGGTGCCGATCGAAATGCACATGCGTCACGGCACGCCGCCGATCCAGAAGGCGCTGGACCTCGGGATGTCGACGTCACTGTCCACGGATGTGGAATGCACGATGACGGCCGATTTCTTCACCCAGATGCGCAGCCTGATAACGCTGCAACGGATGGGAGTGAACGAGAAGGCGTTGGCGGGGCAGGACCACCCGGACCTTATGCAGTGCCCGGCTGCCATCCGCCATGCGACGATGGGCGGCGCCGAGGGGCTGAAACTGGACGGGCGCATCGGCTCTCTGACGCCGGGCAAGGATGCGGACATCATCCTGCTGGATGCAGAGGCTTTGAACGTGGCGCCACTGAACAACGTGCCGGGGGCGGTCGTGACGCTGATGGAGCGGAGCAACGTCGAAACCGTGTTCGTGGCCGGTCAGGTGAAGAAGTGGCAAGGCAAGCTGGTGGGCTTCGATGTGCCGAAGCTGCGGGCGGAACTGGAATCGAGCCGCGATTACCTGTTCGAGACCGCGGGCGTGGACCGCGATCTGTTTGCCTGACGATTGGCTGCCCGACAGGGCCGCCGCTGCCGGCTTCGCTCTGTTTGGACCCGATTTGCGCGGGACGCCTGCTTTCTGAACAGGCGTTGCGGGGTGGAATGTCGGGTTTGGACCGGGACGCTGCCTTTCCCTGTATAGTTTTTGGTGGAAGGGCGAGGTTTTGCTATCCTTTCCCCAAGGTAATTTCGAATCGCGTGAACAGTAGCCGTGCCTGGCACGGACCTTGGGGGAGGTTGATTGATGATCGGCAAATTTGTTTCCGGTGGAATCCGCAGGCTGACATTGACAGCAACGGTAGCGGCGGTGGCTTTGGCCGCTACGGGACAGGATGCGGCGGCCAACAACCTCAAGAAAGGGCTGATCGGGCTGGGAGCCGCGATCATCATCAACGAGGCGATCAAGAACGAACAGCGCAAGCAGGGAACGGCCACGTCTCCATCGTCGTCGTCATCCGGGGCCAAGACCGCAGACCCGGCTCGGGCGCGGGCGATGGACTTGCAGCGCAATCTGAACGCTTTGGGATTCAATGCCGGACCGGTTGACGGCCAGCCCGGTGCGCAGACCCGTGCGGCGGTGGAGGCCTATCAGGTGAGCCGGGGTTTCCCCGCGACCGGTGCTCTTTCGGCGATGCAACTGGTGGCGCTGGAGGCGGATGTCGCGCGGCGGCAGGGCGGCGGTTCCGCGACACCGGCGGTGCAGCGCAGCGCGATGTACGAAATGCAATCCTATCTCGATAGCCTGGGATACAACCCCGGCACCCCGGATGGCGCCTGGGGCCCACGGTCGCAGGCCGCGCTGGACCAGTTCCGCCGTGACCAGGGCCTTTATGGCGGTGGCGGAGCCCCGAGTGACACCGACTATGCGATGCTGCATTCACGGGTGCATGGCGTTGCGCCGGTTACGACACTGATGACGGCCGCGCCCATGGCGTCGCAGCCGGGCGCGCCGTCGGCAAGCGGCTTTGCCGCGACGTCGGCCCAGCCGGTGCCCCAGGGCGGCGGTTTCCCCGCCGCAGGCGCTTCTCCGACGATCAGCCCCAGTTTTGATTGCAACCTCGCCGCCACGCCGGCGGAAACCGCAATCTGCGGCAGTGCCCGGCTGGCGGATCTGGACAACCAGATCAATCGCGCCTTCCAGATGTCGGTGGCCCAACTGGGGCCAGACGCTGCGCGCGAGGCGCAAATGCGCTGGCTGGCGGGAAGAAACCTGTGCACCGGCAACGTCAATTGTCTTGAAAATTCCATGGTGGACCGGATCACGGAACTGACGGGGCTGCCGCCGGTGGCGACGGCGATGACTGCCGGCACGGCGGGCGTGTCCGGTGGAATGAACCTCGCCAGCCTGATCGGTACATCGCAGTCCGACGGTGCCGCCGTGCCTGCCGGTGAGCGGGTGCATATCATCGCCAACCGGTTTGCCGATGTGCCCCCGGGTTTCGAGGACCGGCTGATGATGCTGAACATCAAGGCCAACCCCGAGGTGCTGTCCAACCTGAGCACGGTGCAATCCCTGTACCTCGCCGCGCAGGTGAAGGCGACGGGGCAGGGCGCACATGTGGTGAACAACAGTTTCCGCCAGCATAACCAGCTTGAGCAGGAGGAAATCCTTCAGGCCTATCGGCAGCGGCTGATCGCCGACGCGCATGCGACGCCGGAAATCACTGAGGCGGCGCCGGTTTCGCTGGCTGTCTACCAGCCGGTGCAGGCGGGTACGTTCGAGGAGGGGCGCGGGCTGGCGCTCGGCGACATGGGGAGGACGGCAACGGCCGCCGGCACCACAAACAGCAGCGGACTGGCGCGGCTGACCGTGCGATACGACCTGCCGGTCGCCAACTACATTCCGGCGACGCGTGACGAAGCCAAGGCGCTGCTCGACAGGTTTGCGGCGGCGCAGGCGGCGCAGGAACGGCCGGTGCGCGTGATCTGGGGACGGGTGACGAAGCTGGGAAGCGACGAGACGCTGGCGGATTTCGCCACGCAGAGCAACGCCAACCGTGGCTTGCCGACGACGTTCATTCCCGAGAAGGTCACGCTGCATTTTCTGCCGCGCGGTGACCAGCAGTATTATCACCATCGGCCAGTGACGGCAGCGGACGAGGCGTTCTACACCTGGACGCTGGATAGCGGTGGCGACGACGCGCCCTCGGGCGAGCGCGACGCGTTGCAGGTGGCGCAGGAACTGGGACTGCCGATCGAGGGTGGGCACGTGGCCGTTGCCCGCGACGTCAACCGAGTGGCCGATGGTGAGCGCTGGACGACTTTCAACGCGCTGGCCTACATCGGTGACGAGCCGGATGCGGTGCGCGAAGGCCACAAGTTCGCCGGGGCGGCGCTGCTGTTGTTGCCGGCAGCCGAGCGGCGGGCCTTTTTCGGCGAGCGCCCGGTCGATCACTACAACAACCAGGGTGTGCAGTTGATGATGGCCAACAACGGCCAGAACCTTGCGGACCAGTTCTTCCCCGATGAATTTGCCCGCGAAGATGCGAAAGCGGCTTTCTTCGGCCAGCATTATGATCGCATTCTTGCACGCACGCCGCGGTTTCCGTTGCCGGTGCGGCACACCATATCGGTTCACCTTGGTGAGTACGATTTCGAGGGCGAGTTCTTCCCGCTGCGCTATGACTACAATTTCGTACAGGGGCAGGATGCCGCGCGGGTCGTAAGCCTGCCCGGGCGGACCCATTCCAACCGTTTCGTGCCCGGTCTGGTTTCGGTGGAGCGGATGAAGAATTTGCCGCAGCAGTTGCCGGTGGCGCGGGCGCAGGCGCGGACACTTCGCGATGCCCTGCCCGACGGCAGGCTGACGCTGGCCTGGTGGGCGACGTTGAACTGGCAGGAGGATGCCAGCGATATCGAGGCGCTGTTCGGCGGCAGTTCCGGCGGGCGCACGGTGTTGCGGCCCGGCCGGGCAACGCTGGAGCGGATCGGGTTGTTCGCGGATCCGGCACTGACGCAGGAACTGGTGACGATTGCGCCGGCGGACGTGCTGGTGCCGCTGCCGGAGGTCAAGCCGGTGGGCACGGAAGCCTCTGTCTTCGCACAGGATCTGCCTTCGGATGCCGTCATGAAGCTGGCGGCGATTGAACCGGCGAAGGGGGTGCAGATTCTGGGCACGATTGCCGGCACCATGGGTGGGGCGGACCGCATCTACGAGATGATCGGCAAATCCCAGCAGGCCGTGCAGCAGGCCAACGAGTTCGACGCGCCAGTGGCGTTGGCGGCCGTGGTGGAGGAGATGAAATCCTTCGACGGCAAGCCTGTATGGCTGGCCGGAACCGCGCGGTTGGGCAAGTATGACCTTGGCACCGAGACCTTTGACTTTACCGAGGGCTATCAGAACGTGCGCATCCAGGAAGGGACAGGGCGCACCCGGGTTAACATCGAGTGGGTCGGTGAGCCGATCTTCGAGTCCCTGCCGCTGGCCAAGGTGCAGGCGCGGCCCATCGTGGAAAACGATCAGCGTCAGATCGAGTTCATGGCGCTGGTCGAGCCGCAGGCCGTGCAGAACAACACGCGATTGGGCGGTGAGGACAACCCGCAGTTTAACCTGGTGGTTCGGCCGAAGGAAGTGATCTACTTCCAGCGCCCGCGCGAGCGCGACGCCGAGCCGGTGTTGCTGGCGTCCGTCGAATTCGGTGCGGCGAATGCGGAGCAGGACGAGCGGCTGAATCGTGAGTATCCGGCCGAACTGTTCACCGATTTGTCAGACACGCGGCTGGACGTGACACCGCATATCCTCGACCTGATGACGATCCGCGCCGCGGGGCGCCTGCCCGACGCGGCGGCCCTCGACATGATGATGCAGCAGGCCTGGGTTTACGAACAGCGTGCCATCAGCCAGCCGGGGCCGGGCTTCTTCGATGATATCGCGGAGCGGCCGACGGGGGGTACGGCGCTGGCGCTGCGGGAATCCTTCGGGAGTTACATGCAGGCAAAGGCGGCAGCGCTGGGTGACAAGTTCACACTGAGCATGGTGCGCCGAGCAGAAGACCCGCAAGCGTGCCAGACGGCGCAGGAAATCGGTTCCTACTACCGGCAGGATGCCCCTGTCTTCAAGGCACTGGGCAGCGCGGAGCAGGACATGCGCGACTTGCAGGAGGCGATGGCGCAGCAGGGACGCGACGCGGGTGCGTTCGCGGTCAACCGGCGTTACGGCCTGTTCCAGCAGCGGCGCGATGCGGTCAACGAGTATTGCCGTCAGTGGTTTGCCTTTGTCGTACTTGAAGGCGGGCTGCACGAAGGGCGCGCGGCTCGGGATCAGTCTGCGACGGAAGTGGACTTCACACTGGCCGAAGTGCGTGAATTCTCGGGCCAGAATGCAGTCTCCGACCTGGTGGTCACTGGCAAGGTGGAGGAAACGCGCACGATCGACCAGAATGGCCAATCAACCGTGCTGGCGCTGAAGGCACCCGAGCCGGAACCGGTGCCCGAACCAGAGCCTGTGGTCAATGCGGCCGTCACCGTGCCTGCAGAGGAAACGCCTGCACCTTCCGTACAGCCGACGCCGGAGCCGGAGCCGGACGTGGCGGAGACAGCCGAATGGCCCGAGCTGGCCGAATTCGCCATTCCGGTCTCGGATATCGACCTGCTCGGCCTGAAGATGGGCCAGAGCATGGCGGAAGCCGAGGACATCGTACTGGCGCTCGGGGGCGTACAGGCGGGGTATGAGACGCCCGCACCACCTGAAGCGGGACCGGGACCATTGGCGTATCAGCGTCTCTACCTGCTGCGCGACGGTGCGGAGATGATCGCGCTCGGCTCCTACGCGCCGGACGGGCCGTTGATGGGTGTGCTGCGGCGTATGGTCTTGCAGGAAGGCACTCTGCCTTTCGACAAGATTTCCGGAGCGCTGGAAGCGAAATACGGCGAACCCGACTTCAACATGCCGGAAGAAGGTATCTCCGGATGGGAGGGCAGCCGCGAGGATTGCTACATGATGCCTTATTCCGCCAGCCAACTGGATGATTTCAAGCGGATCGCGAATATCGGCGATGCGGAGTGGCAACCGGCAACGCGCGGTATGTCCGCCTGGCACCTGGGCTTGCCGCAGTATCCGGCAGACATGTTGAGCCACTTCGATGCCTGCGGCACGGTGTTGTCCTTCACGCGTGAACACCGCGAGACCTGGGGCCATTCCGGGTTCAACGTGACCTTCGTGGACCTGGAGGCCATCAGCCGCGCCAGCGAGGCAATGGCGGAGCCGGCGGATGCCGAGGACTTCGAGATCGAATTCTGATCATGAGAGGATATCACGTGAAGACCTTGTTGCCGGCGCTCCTGCTTGGTCTGGCGTTGCCTGTAAGTGCGCAGGATATCGATCTGGAGGCGCTGACCGCCAAGATTGACGCCCGGGCGGGCGATTACACTACGCTGGGGGAGATACTGGAAGGCACCGACGGACAGCGGGCTCTGGCGGCCTTCGACGTGATGATGGAGAGCGGTAACACGACGCTTGCCGAGATCGCCCTGACCCGGAGCCTTGCCGCGCCAGACCGTGAACTTCGGGCGCGGGCGCTGTGGGAAGCGATTTCCCGCAGGGACGGACTGGTGATTACGGTCGATACGTCCGAGATCGACGGGAACGAGACGGCGCTGGCGGTATTGGCGGAATGGGGCGGCCCAATTCAGACATGGCCGTTTTATCAGAAATTTCCGGAAACACAGTGCATCAACCTGTACAGCAGGAATGATTGCTACGCCGGGTACAACATCACGATTTCGGGCCTGAAGCTCGATATCGGCTATGAAAAGAAAATCAAGGGCACGTTCACGTTGACGGAGGACGGCGTGCTGCGCGGCAGGATCGCGCCGCCCGCTGCCGACAACCTGACATTTCCCGCCACAATCGACTTCCGCTGAAAGGTGTTTTCCATGTTGCGTTATCTCGTAATTCTGTCCTGCCTTGCTTTTCCCGCGCTGGCGCAGGTTTCCCTCGACGATCTCAATGCGGAGGTCGACGCGCGGGCGAAGGAGTTGACGACGTTCGAGGATGCGCTTGCCGATACGGACGAGAAGAAGGCGCTGGCCGCGATGCAGATTTTGATCGAACGGGGTGATGCGGACCAGAAGCGCATGGCGATCCGCTCGGGCCTCTATTCCACGAAACTTGCGATGCGCTCCGAAGTGCTGCGGGCAATTTTCAACAGTGCGCCGTCGATCAATGTCTACATGAAACCGCTGACGGAAAAGCCGACGAGCCAGTATATCGGATTCGTGAAGCGAAACTCCGGTGCCTTGCAGACCGATGGCCGAGGCTCCATCGTCATCAAGGTCGGCCCCTGGAAACCGGAAGAGCAATGCTGGCTTTACCAGAAAAACACCAATTATTGCCTTGCCACGCTGAATGCCGATGTCGTCAGCATGTCGCTGGCAACATGGGTTCAGCTGACACTGGATGAATCCGGGACATTGCGCGGCACATCGGAACTGGAAGGGACGCCCGTGGAAGTTTCGATCCCGTTGGCGCAGTAGAGCTATTCCAGACTGACGGCGTCCAACCGAACCGGGCTGCCGCCAGCCCACGCGTCGGTGATCGTCACGATCACGCGGCGGGCATAGGTGGCGCCGCGCTGCATGTCGAGGGAGCCGTCCGGGGCCATATCCTGCGCGAGAAAACGGCGGGAACGGTCTATGCCGTCGGTGGAAGTGTCGACGCGGACGGAGATGCCCTTGGGCACGAAACTCTCGGCATTGTCGGCGTGTGAGGTCAGGCGTATTCGGGAAAGCGTCGCCGTTTCGGGGGCCTCGAAAACAAGCGTTATGCCGCCTTGACCGATGGGGGCGATGTAGGGGGCGTTGCCTGCGATCATCTCCTCTGCGCTGAATCCCGGGCTTGTGGGATGGGATGACCACGACATCAGGCGAAACGGGCCGAGGTTGCTGACCTGGACGGCGGCGTCGCCGCACTGACCGGCGAGGACGGCGGCGCTGGCCGGGTCGCTGCAATCGTCGGCGCCCATACCTTCCACGAAGCGGGAGAGGCGGCCCACGATCTCGTCCATGCGGATGAGATACGCCTCGGTGCGGAGGCTGGCGTCGGTGACCATGCCGATGGGCACATCACCATCGAGCACGGTACTGCCACTGGTGCCCGCCCCGTAGTCGCGTTGCTCGCCTTCTGCCGGAACGATCGTCATCGTCTCGAAATCGACTGTCTGGATACGGGATCGGACCGCCTCGACCGAGGCCTGGTGATGGCGGACGAGGCGGACGGGCGCGCCCACGCGGGCTGCGGCGGGGATGGCGCGTGGCAGCGCAGCCCAGGCGGGACCGCAATTGCCGGTGATGGCGCCGCGTACGAGGGCCAGCGAGATGTCGAGCGCTTCGTCGGTTTCGTAGACGACCGAGGCGGAGCCGATCTCCACAGGGTCCTGCCCGGTGATCCGCAGACCGGACCGATTGCGGCCGTGGACATGTGTCGGCAGGATCAGGAAGCAATTGCCGCGGTGCTGGAAGAGAAAGCCGTGGCCGGTGCCGTCCTCGACCGAAACCACGCGCGCGAAGCCCGCGGGCGCGGTGGCGGCGATAAAGAGTAGAGTGATGATGAGTTTGCGGGTAAGGTCGGACAAAGGTTTCAAGAGTTTGAACGTAGACGCCATGATTACGCGATTCCCGTTTGTACTTGCCATTGCACTCGCCGGAGCGGCTGACGCTCAGGACAGTTCCAGCCCATTCGACCTTATCGAGTTTCACGAAGAGGTCTACCCGCGTGCGAAGGTCAGCACCTCCCTGGTGCTGGGCGTTATGTTTGGATCGGATGACGACCTCAGCGAGGCGCCGCGTATCCGGGCGACCCTGCCGGATGACTGGGCCAAGCCGGGCGAGATGACCTGCATTCGGGTAACCTCCAAGGACGGTACGTATGAATCGGCGGCTGCGTTCCGTTTGCGGGAAGAGCCGGAGGCTCCGCTGGCCAGTTTTCCGCATCCCACGGATGAAGGGCCGCTGATCGCCGAAAAGGCACTGGCGGTGAGGGCGACGCGGGGCGATTGCGCGCAGGAGGATGCGGCTTTCACTCCGGTCTACTGGAACTCGGTGGCGGACGATGCCGACACGCTAAACATATACCTCAATACCGGCGGCGCGGAGACGGTGCTGGCACTGGGGGTAGATGCCGATGCGTTCGCGGTTTTCTGCGAGGACGTGAAGGAAGAGAACGGTCTGAAATACACTGCTCTATGCCGCGTGCCGATCGACAAGTTGCCTGAAGACGACACCTTCACGGTCTACCTGGATGTGACCCGCAACCGAAACATCGAGTACTACGAGTTCGAGCTCAGTGTCGCGGGACGGTAGGGATTGGGCGAAGGCGGCCGTCGAAACCGTAGCGCGGGCGGTCAGGCCGTTCGTGCATGTGGTGGTGGGAGTGGTGAAGCTGATCCTGCGCCCGTTCCGGCACGATGTGCATCCCGGCCTGAAGCTGCTGGCGATCATCGGATATCTCTATGTCATCCAGTTCGGATACGTGCGGATTTATCCGACGAGCACGATCGTTACAGCGGAAACGACACGGCTGGAAGCGACGATGCAGGAGAATGCGGCAGCATGGGTGCTGGGAGACGTGACGATCTGCCGGAAGCGGCCAAGGCCGGACCGGAGCCTGCAGGGAACAGATGGCCCCTGCGCCCTCTCGACCTATGTCGTTACGCAGGTCGGAAGCGAAGTGGCGGCTGCCGGCGAGCGACCTGAAAGTTTCGTTCTCGACCCGCCGTTCGGAACAAGACTGGTGTTCGAGATCATAGGCGAAGATCTTGTGATCGCGGTCGATGAATTGCCGGACAGTGCCGCATCCTCGACCAAGTTCAGCGAGGATATGCTCGTTGTCGTCGGCGCAGAGCGGATCGAGGATCTGGGACGGTTTCTGTTTCACGCCCAGATCGGCATCGGGTCGCTGCCGAAGACGGAAGTCGGCGGCTATCTGGATGAAGGCAGGATCGTGTTTCGCGGGCCGACCTCGTTTTCCCTTATCTCCAAAGGCGCGTATGTGACGCTGCGCGAGGAAGATCTGGAAACTGGTGGTTTCGTGCGGTTCACGGATCGGCTGGGCGAACGGGACACGACAATGCTGGTACAGGTCATCGGCCAGCGGGACCGGATGGAGAAGGAGTCCTTCTTTCTAGTTCAGGCCACTGACGAAGGGGCGGAGGCGACGACCTGGGCGCTGCTGGAGTACGGTGGAAGCGAGACGATCAGGCTGGCACCGGGATTGCTCGACCTGTTGAAGGAGGACCCGCTGGTGATCGTGCTGGCCGCGATCGGCAGTGCCGCCGGATTGGTGGCGCTTTTTCCCGGCAGGAATGGCGTGTAGCGGGTTGGACCTTCCCCGGCTCTGCTGCTAGGAAAAACGCAGGGATAACAAAAATGGGACGGTCACGATGAGCAATGCTGTCAGAGAGACGGGGGCATTCTTTCCGAGGGACCGCGAATGGCATCCCAAGGCGCTGACGCCGGGTTACAAGACCAGCGTAGCGCGTTCGCCGCAGAAGGCCCCGATTTCCTTTGGCAACTCGCTGTCCGAAATCACGGGCCCGACTTTCGGGCACGGTCTCCTCGGACCGCTTGACGATGACCTGATCCTGAATTTCGCGCGGGAGGGCGAGAGTGCCATCGGAGAGCGCATCATCGTTCACGGCCGGCTGCTGGACGAGCGGGCGAAGCCGGTGCGTGGTGCGCTGCTGGAATTCTGGCAGGCGAATGCGGGCGGGCGCTACCGGCACAAGAAAGATGCCTACCTCGCGCCGCTCGACCCCAACTTCGGCGGTTGCGGACGGACGATTACGGATGAGGACGGCTATTATGCTTTCCGCACGATCAAGCCCGGTCCTTACCCCTGGCCCAACGGTGTCAACGACTGGCGGCCATCGCATATCCATTTCTCGGTGTTCGGCGACGGTTTCGCACAACGGCTGATCACGCAGATGTATTTCGAGGGTGACCCCCATATCCCGCTGTGCCCCATTGTCAATACGATCCCGGACAAGACCGCCATCGACCTGCTGACGGCGCGGCTGGACATGAATGCGACGATCCCGATGGACACGCGCGCCTACAAGTTCGACATCGTGTTGCGCGGGCGTCGGCAAACGCACTTCGAGAACCGGCCGGAGGGAATGTGATGCAGGAGCTTGGCTATCTTAAGGAAAGCGCTTCGCAGACAGCGGGGCCTTATGTGCATATCGGCTGCATGCCGAGCTACGTGGGGCTGGACGGCGTGTACCCGGAAAACCTCGGCCGGACGATGCTGGGCGAGGGCGTGAAGGGGCAGCAGATCACCATCGAGGGCCAGGTTGTCGACGGCACCGGGACGCCCCTGAAAGACGCGATGGTGGAAATCTGGCAGGCCGATGCCGCCGGGCTGTACAACAGCCCGTCTGAACGTCGCGGACAAGCTGACCCGGCATTCAGCGGTTGGGGGCGACAGGCGACGGATGCAGATTCGGGCCTGTTTACTTTCGAAACGATCAAGCCGGGTGCCGTACCATGGACCGACGGGAGGATGCAGGCGCCGCACATCTCTTTCTGGATCGTGGCGCGGGGGATTAACCTCGGCCTGAACACGCGGCTCTATTTCGAGGATGAAGCAGAGGCGAACGATGCCGACCCGCTGCTGGCGCGTATCGAGCATCGCAACCGGGTGAAGACGTTGATCGCCAAGAAGACAGACGCCGGGTATCGGTTCGACATCCATCTTCAGGGCCCGGACGAAACGGTTTTCTTCGATCTCTAGGACGGCGGCAGGGCCGCTGTCACCTCCACCTCCACCAGAAATTCAGGGCGGGTAAACCCGCTGACGATAACCAGGGTGGAGGTATATGCGGGCGGGTGCGGACCGAACCACGCATCGCGCGCGGCCATGTAGGCGGCCATGTGCATCCTGTCGGTGACATAGGCCGTAATCTTGACCACATGTTCGGACCCGGCCCCGGCTTCCGCGAGAATTGCCGCGATGTTGGCGAAACAGATATCGGCCTGTGCGCGCGCATCCGGGGGCACGCTTCCATCTGCCGCGAGGCCAAGCTGCCCCGAAGTGAGGATCAGGCGGGTGGCGCTGTCCAGTTCCACCCCGTGGGCGTAGCGGGCGAAGGGCGGGGCGATGGTGCCGGGCGTAAGCGGGCGCATACTGTCTTCTCCTCTGATGACGGTTGCATGATAGGCGCGCGGCGGGGCGGGGAAAGAGCCCGGCTTGAATATGGCATGCAATGCACCTTTTGGCGGCAGCGGCGAGAGCGAATGCCCGCCAAATGGACAGATGCCGGAAGAGGTGCCCAAACGGCGGCTTGCGGGTCTTCCCTTTCCGCGTAAGCTTCACAATCAATGGCGGTGTATCCAACACGGGAGAGTTTCATGAACACCAGATTGATCGCTGCGGCTGGCCTGATGGCTCTTGGCGGCACGGCGGCACTCGCCGACGGTCACATGACGAAAGCCGCCTTCGGCACCAACTGGCTGGCTCAGGCAGAGCATGGCGGCTTCTATCAGGCTGTTGCCGATGGCACCTACGCGGAATGCGGGTTGGATGTGGAGATCGTGCCGGGCGGGCCGCAGGTGAACAACCGGGCGCTGATGCTGGCAGGCAAGATCGACTTTCACATGGGCGGCGACATGCTGCAGGCGTTCAACGCGGTGAAACAGGGGATCCCTGTGGTATCCGTTGCGGCAATTTTTCAGAAACATCCGCAGGTGATCCTAGCGCATCCCGGCAAGGCAGAGACTTTCGAGGACCTCAAGGACCTGACGCTGCTGATCGGCGACAACGGCTTCGCCTCTTTCTATCAGTGGATGATCGCGGCCTACGGGTTCACACCGGAACAGCGGATGCCCTATACCTTCAACCCGGCACCCTTCATCGCTGACGATACCAAGGGAATGCAGGGTTATCTTTCCTCCGAACCCTTTGCTGTGGAGAAGGAAGCCGGCTGGAAGCCGGATGTCTTCCTGATCGCGGATGCCGGATACTCCACCTACGCCACGACGATCGAGACAATGGCCGAGACGATCGAGAGCAAGCCGGAAGTGGTCGAGTGTTTCGTCGATGGTTCGCTGACGGGTTGGTACAACTACCTGTGGGGTGACAGCTCGGTGGCAGATGCGGCGATCATCGCGGCTAACCCGGACATGACGCAGGACAAGATCGACTTCGCCAAGGCGTCGATGCTGGAGAACGGCATCGTCGACAGTGGCGACTCGCTGGAACTGGGAATCGGCGCGATGACCGACGAGAAAGTCGGCGATTTCTACGCGAAGATGGTTGAGGCCGGGGTGATCGAGGACGGGATCGACTGGAAAGCGGCTTACACGACCGAGTTCACCAACAAGAAGGTGGGCATGGACATCAAGCCCGAGTGATACTGAACGGGCAGGTCGACAGGACCTGCCCGAACCGACAGGAACCATCCATGACAGACGCGACGGCACGCGAGGAAATCCTGCGCGTGGAGAATGTGGGCAAGACATTCAACGGCAGTGTCGTTGCCCTGAAGGGCATGACGCTCTCGGTGGGCAAAGGCGACTTCATCTCGCTGCTTGGGCCTTCGGGGTGTGGAAAATCGACGGCATTGCGGCTGATTGCCGACCTGATTCACCCGACGGCTGGGCGGATCAACTGGACCGGCGGACAGGGTGCGGGAGATCTCGGCGTCGTCTTTCAGGAGCCGACGCTGATGCCTTGGGCCACGGTGGCACAGAACGTGTTTCTGCCCTTCCGTCTGCGGGGGCGAAAATTTGCGGATGTCGAGGGTGAGATACTGGACGCGCTGGAGATGGTGGGGCTGGCAAAGTTCGCCCGGTCCTACCCGCGGGAGCTTTCCGGTGGCATGAAGATGCGGGTGTCCATCGCGCGGGCAATGGTGACGCGACCCCGGCTGATCCTGATGGATGAGCCTTTTGCGGCGCTGGACGAGATCACCCGTTTCAAGCTGAACAATGACCTGCTGGAGATGAAGGCACGGATCGGATGCACGGTTATTTTCGTGACGCACTCGGTTTTCGAGAGTGTATTTCTTTCCGACCGGATTGTGGTGATGGCGGCGCGGCCCGGCAGGGTCATCCGCGAACTGCGGGTCGACGAGGCCTATCCACGCGACGAGGAATTTCGCACCTCGGCCAAATATGCCGCCTACACGCGCGAGGCGACGGCGGCGCTGCACGAAGCTATGGGAGAGACGGCATGAGCGTGACGGCGGCGTCGGATGTCCGCGAGGAGGGCGCGACTGTCGATGCCGACGAATTGCGGCGGCGGCAGCGGCAAAGGTTCGAGAAGGTCGGCCGTTGGCTGTTGCCCGTCATCATGCTGTCGGCAACTCTCTGGGCGTGGGACAGGGTGGTGACGGTCAACGAGATTCCACCCTACATATTGCCGGGCCCCGGACTGGTGGGCGAGACGCTGGTGCAGGACTGGGGCACGCTTTCCGGCTCGCTGCTGGTGACGGTGCAGATCACGCTGATGGCGTTGACGGTGGCGGTGATCGGCGGCGTTGGGCTGGCCATTTTGTTCACGCAATCGCGGATCGTGGAAATGAGCTTCTTCCCCTACGCCGTGATCCTGCAGGTGACGCCAGTGGTGGCGATCGCGCCGCTGATTTTCATCTATGTGGACAACCGGATGGTCGGGCTGTTGCTGTGCGCATGGATCGTGGCCTTTTTCCCGGTGTTGTCGAACACGACACTGGGGCTGAATTCGGCCGACCATAACCTGCGCGACCTGTTCCGGATCTATGGCGCGACGCGGTGGCAGCGGCTGCGGTATCTGCAATTGCCGTCAGCGCTGCCCTACTTTCTCGGTGGTTTGCGGATCGCTGGCGGGCTGGCGCTGATCGGCGCGGTGGTGGCGGAGTTCGTGGCCGGCACCGGCGGTCGGGCCTCTGGCCTTGCGTTTCGCATCCAGGAGGCCGGCTATCAACTCAACATTCCGCGCATGTTCGCGGGCCTTGCCCTGATCGCTGCGACGGGCGTGGTGATCTATGCCTTGCTGAGCCTTTTGAGTTATCTTCTTCTCCGCAAATGGCACGAAAGCGCGATCAAGCGGGAGGGATGATGGATTTCAGGAAATTGCCGAGTGGCGCCGTCACGTTGCGTGATGTGCGGGTGCCCGGATGCTTGCTTGGGGACAAGGCGGCGTTCGTAAAGCGGGACATTCATCTGCGTGATGGCCAGATCAGCGATACACCGGGCGAAGCCGTGGATATGGGCGGGGCGATCGTGCTGCCATGTTTCGTGGACATGCATACACACCTCGACAAGGGCCATATCTGGCCGAGGGCGGCCAACCCGGATGGGACGTTCATGGGGGCGTTGACGACGGTGCGGGCTGACAGTTCGGCGAACTGGAGCGCGGAAGATGTGCGTCGCCGGATGGATTTCTCGCTGCGTTGCGCCTTTGCGCACGGCACTCGGGCGATCCGAACCCATATAGACAGCATCGCGCCGCAGGATGAGATTTCGTGGCCGGTTTTCAGGGAAATGCGTGAAGAATGGGCCGGGCGGATCGACCTTCAGGGCGCCTGTCTTATCGCCTGTGACCGAATGGAGCCGGAAGGCCGTTTCCGTGAAACGGCTGATCGGGTGGCGGACGCGGGTGGCGTTTTGGGCATGGTGACGTATCCGGTGCCCGACCTGCGCGCGCGCGTTGAAGGCTTCTTGCGGTTGGCGATGGAGCGCGGTCTCGAAGCGGATTTCCACGTGGACGAGACGCTTGACCCGGAGAGCCAGACGCTGCGCGTCGTGGCAGAGACGGCGCGGGACCTGAGCTTCGACAAGCCGATCACGGTCGGCCATCTCTGCTCGCTGTCTGCGCAGGAGACGGGCGTGGCGATGGACACGATCGATCTGGTGGCGGAGGTGGGGCTGAACGTCGTTTCACTGCCGATGTGCAACCTGTATCTGCAGAACCGGCACAACCACCGGACGCCGCGAAAGCGGGGCATCACGCTCGTGCATGAGATGAAGGTGCGCGGAATCAACGTGAGTTTCGCCTCCGACAACACCCGCGATCCGTTCTACGCCTACGGTGACATGGACATGATCGAGGTGATGCGCGAAGCGACGCGCATCGGGCACCTCGATCACACCGGCGACGACTGGGTGAATGCCTTCACGGCCAATCCGGCAAAGGCCTGCGGTTTCGCGGCGCCAAGTTTCGCGGCCGGGGCTTCCGCCGACCTGGTAATCTGCAAGGCACGAAGCTGGGGCGAGTTCTTCGCCCGGCCGCAGGCGGACAGGATCGTGGTGCGCGGCGGCAAACAGATAGACCGGACATTGCCGGAATATTCGGAACTGGATGACCTTGTAGGAGTACCATGAATATCGAAGCAGCCAAGGCGGCGCTGAGCCATCTCGACATCGAGGGGAACGAGAATTCCATAAGGGCCAAGAGCCGTGATTTCTTCTGGTATTCGCCGGTTCTGAAGGCGAGGCTGGATCACATTGTTGCCGACTTCGTCGTTTCGCCCCGCAACGAGGCCGAAGTGATCGAGGTTCTGAGGGTCTGCCATCAGCATGACGTCCCGGTGACGACGCGCGGGGCGGGTACCGGCAACTACGGACAGGCGATGCCGCTGGCGGGCGGCTGTGTCATGCATCTGCGGCACATGTCTGCCGTGAAGGAGATCCATCCGGGCCGGGTAATCGTGGAGCCAGGGTGCCTGCTGAAGGATCTGGACGCTGCCACCAAGGCGCATTCCGGGCAGGAAATCCGCATGTTTTCATCGACATGGGCGACGGCCACGATCGGCGGGTTCATCGCCGGCGGCTCGGGTGGCGTCGGCTCCTGCACCTGGGGAAGCTTGCGCGACCTTGGAAATATCATCCGCCTGCGTGTGGTAACGATGGAGGCGGAACCGCGGGTGCTGGAGTTTCGTGGTGAAGAATTGCCACGGGTCAGCCACGCCTACGGAACCAACGGGATAATCACCGAGGTGGAGATACCGCTGGCGCCGGCCTACGAGTGGGTCGAGATGTTCGTCGCCTGCGATAACTTCATGGAGGCGGTTCGGTTTACACATGATCTCGGTAACCAGGATGGCATCCTGATCAAGCTCGGGTCGGTCTATGAGGCGCCGATTGCCAAGAACTATTTTCAGCGGGTGGCGCCACATGTGGATGCGGGTACGAGCGTTATCGGCCTGATGGTGGCACCCCATTCGATGGACGGTTTCGAGACGTTTCTCGGACGGCGGCCCGAAGCGCGGGTGATCTACCGCTCCGACGCCAGCGACTGGGAGCGTGGGCCGGGGCCGGTCTTCGAGTACGGCTGGAACCACACGACCTTGCGGGCGCTGCGGGTGGACCCGTCGATCACCTATCTGCAGGTGCGCTATGGATACCCCGATACCCTTGATTTGATTGAAAAGATGCGCAGTGCGCTGTCTCCAGAAGTGATGCAGCACCTGGAGCTGATCCGTGAAAGCGGGCGACTGATCTACGCGGGTCTCAGTCTTGTGAAATTCACAACGGAGGAGCGGTTGGACGAGATCGTGCGGATGCACGAGGAAGCCGGCGCGATGATTTTCAATCCACATCGCTATACGCTGGAGGAAGGCGGACGGCAGACGGTGGATGACCGGCAGTTGCGGTTCAAGCAGGAAGCTGACCCGAAAGGGCTGCTGAACCCCGGCAAGATGATCAGTTGGGACGATCCGGACTGGACGTTCGACAAGATGTACGCCTACCCCAAGCTGAAGGCGGCGACGTAGATGCCGCGGGCGCTGGTTTTGTTTGCGCACCCGTGCGCGGAAAGCTTCTCTGCCGCCCTGCACGATCAGGTGGTTGAATCATTTCAGAAAAGTGGCTGGGACGTTGATGATTGCGACCTTAACGCCGAAGGGTTTTCGCCGGTACTGACGGAGGTGGAGCGGCGGGGCTATCACGATGAACCGACCAATATCGAGCCGGTGCGGGACTATGTCGAACGCCTGCGGGCGGCCGAGGCGCTGGTAATGGTCTTTCCGGTTTGGAATTTCGGCTATCCGGCCATTCTCAAGGGATTTCTCGATCGCGTGTTCCTGCCCGGCGTGTCGTTCAAGCTGGTCGATGGAAAGGTGCGGCCAAACCTGACGCACATCCGCAAACTTGCGGCGGTGACGACCTATGGCGGGACGCGGGTGCGGGCAATCATGGCGGGTGATCCGCCGCGCAAATGTGTGACACGGGCGGTCTGGCACGTGTGCCGGCCAGAGAAGATGAGGTATCTTGCGCTTTACGACATGAACCGGGCAAGTGACGGAAAACGCTCCGAATTCCTGAGCCGGGTCGGGCGTGAGATGGAGGCGTTCTGAATGCGGGCACTGGTGGTTTATGCGCATCCCCGACCGGGCAGCTTCAACGCGGCGGTTCGGGACGTGGTGCTGGAGAAACTGCGGGAGGCCGGGGCGGAGGTGCGACTGGTGGATCTGTATCGCGATGGGTTCGCGGCTTGTCTTACAGCCGGTGAGCTGGAGGCCTACGAGGATACTGAGCGCAATTGTGGACCAGTGGCAGCCCATGCGGATGCGCTGAAATGGTGCGACACGTTGATCTTCGTCTATCCGACATGGTGGTACGGTTTGCCAGCGATTCTAAAGGGTTGGTTGGACCGCGTCCTGTTGCCGGGGGTAGCATTTCTGATGCCGGACGACGCGCATCCGGACATTCGGCCCGGGTTGACGCATGTGAAAAAGCTGGCCGTGTTCACGACCTGTGGTGCGAGTTGGTGGCTGACGGCACTGGTGGGAGCACCGGGGCGCAGAACATTGTTGCGTGGCGTCAGATTCATCTGCGCAAAACGCTGTCGGAGCTATTTTGTAGCGCATTATCTCATGGATAGTTCTACCGATCAGAGTCGCAGGCGGCATCTGGCGCGGGTAGGTCGGACCATGGAGAAGATGACCGGCGGCATGGCACGCGGCCAGGAGGTGGAGGCATGACACGACGGCTGGACTGGTATGAGTACCGGGCATCGGAATTCGAAAATATCGTTGCGGATCAGACGATTGCGATACTGCCGACGGCGGCGGTGGAGCAGCACGGGCCGCATCTGCCGGTGGGCGTTGACACGATGATCGCCGAGGGGATGCTGGCGACGTTTCGCGCGGCGTGCCCCGACGATCTGGATGTGCGCATCCTGCCGGTGCAGGCGGTGGGCAAGTCCAACGAGCATCTTTGGGCGAAGGGCACACTGACGCTTTCGGCTGATAGTGCATTGAAATCATGGGTGGAAATCGGGCTTTCGGTGGCGCGGGCAGGGGTGCGCAAGATCGTGATCGTCAATTCGCATGGCGGAAATCTGGACCTCGTGTCGATTCTTTCGCGGGAGTTGCGGGTGCAGGCGGGGATGCTGGCGGTGAAGTGCCAGTGGGGCGCCTTCGGGCACCCGGAGGGGATTTATTCGGACTTTGAAAGAACTTATGGGATTCACGGTGGCGATATAGAGACATCGCTGATGCTGAATTTCCGACCTGAGACGGTGGATATGGCGAAGGCCGAGACCTTCCGCTCCTCGGCCGAGGTAACGGAAATTTCGCCTGTCGGACCAATCAGTTACGGGTGGATTGCGTCCGATCTCGGGCCAGCGGGCGTGGCCGGCGACGCAGCCTTGGCGACGGCGGAGAAGGGCAGGCTGACGGCAGAGCATCAGGTGGCGGGGTTCATCGAACTGCTGCGGAAGGTGCAGCGAATGGAGGTGCCGGGCAGCACCTGAGGCGTCGTATGGATTTGGTATGGTTTTGGTATGGATTTGGTATTGCGAGTGGATTGGTCGGGTATTGAGGTGAAATCCACTTTTCGCATCCCGGCCGGGGCAGAGGTTGGCGGACAGCCTGCTGCCCTGCGACGATATCAGATGACCGATCAGATCAGGCTTGAAGACATTAGACGCGGCATTGTGACGACGGCGAAACCTGTCACGACTTCCGCAGAATCCTGTCGGCAATGCGCGTCGGCATCAGGCGTTTGATCAGGCTGGCGGCGTAGGTCGGCACGGTCACGAAATAGCGGGGTTTCGGGCGCTCGCTTTCCAGCGCGTGGATCAGCTTCGCGGTGACGGCGGAGGCGGGAAGTTCCCATTGATCTTTTTTGCCGACACCCGCGTAGAGGCGAGGCCGCAGGACGGATTCGTATTGCTCGCGGTTGGGCGAGTTCTGCCAGTCGATCCATTTTTCGAAGGCCACGCGGGCCTTGAGGCGGATGTCCGACGTGATGGGCCCGGGTTCGATCAGGATGAAGTGCAGACCGGGGATGCGGTTCTCCAGGCGGTAGGTATCGGTCAGACCTTCCATCGCGAACTTGGTGGCGACATAGGCACCCCGGCCACGGACGGCAGCGAGGCCGAGGACGGAGGAGTTGTTGACGATCCGGCCGTGACCCTGGGCGCGGAAGGTGGGCATCAGGCGGTTGATGAGGTCGAACTGGCCGAAAAGGTTGGTCTCGAAGATTTCGCGCAGGGCTCCGCGCGGCAGATCCTCGGCGAAGGCGGGGCAGGCGAAGGCGCCGTTGTTGAAAAGCGCGTCGAGGGTGCCGCCGGTGCGGGAAAGCGTCTCTGCGATGGCGGACTGGATGCTTTCCTCGCTGGCGAGATCGAGGGGGAAGCTCTCCAGCCCTTCGGTCTCCAGCCGGGCGCAATCGTCGGGCTTGCGGCAGGTGGCGAAGACGCGCCAGCCGCGCGCCTTCAACCCATGCGCGGCATCGAGACCGATGCCAGAGGAACAGCCGGTGATGAGGATGGTTCTTGCCATGCGCCTGCCTGTGCTTTCCGGCAAGTCCTAGAGCCTTCGCGCCCTGCCAGCAACCTGTCAGGCTGCTGAACAGCAGGCCGTGGCCGGGGTGCAGCACCCACCCTGTCGGGCCGGTTTGCAGGCCGTGGTTTCAGCCGTGAGGGCGAGCCGGACGGTACCGCCTTCAAACGTGATCGCGTCGAGGGTGGCGCGTTGGAGGGGGCCACGGCCGGGCGATGTTTCGAACACAAGTGTGCCGTGGTCGAGGGCGGGAAGGGTGGTGCGGGAGCGATCGACGATGGCGAGAAACTTCGCTGTGGCCATGAAGTCACCCTCGCCGGAGCCGTCGAGCAACTGGATCTGGGTTTCGTCCCACGCGCTCTGCCGCCCGCTGCAATCAATGGAGCGGATGGATGCCGCCTTCAGTTCGGTAACGTGGTAGCCAGCGGGCACGGGTTGAGCGTCGAGCGAGATTTCAAGCGGCTTGTCGCTGTGGGGTGCAAGGGCGGCTGCGAGGCCTGTAAGGGAGTTCGGGCAGGTTGGCATGGTGGGACCTCCGGTTAATTGCGATATTTCTACAATTATAGAAATAATGCCGGTAGTCAAGCTTTGCTGCATCTTCCGCTGGACGAGGGTTGGCGCTGGGGATACACCATATCTATGGCTGATACCGACGATACGAACGATATACCGGAAGGTGACCTGCATGAGCCGCTCCGGCGGGCGCTGGGTGACCGGTACCTGACTTATGCGCTGTCCACCATAACGGACAGGGCTTTGCCGGATGCCCGTGACGGATTGAAGCCGGTGCATCGCCGTGTGCTTTACGTGATGCAGCAGTTGCGGCTGGAGCCGACGGGTTCGTACCGGAAATGCGCAACGGTGGTCGGTGAGGCGATGGGCAAGTACCACCCTCATGGCGACCAGTCGATCTATGACGCGCTGGCGCGGATGGCGCAGGATTTCAACATGCGCTACCCGCTGGTCGACGGGCAGGGCAACTTCGGCAACATCGACGGCGATAACCCGGCTGCGATGCGCTACACCGAGTGCAAGATGACGACGGTGAGCACCGCGATGATGGGCGGGCTGACGGAGGATGCCGTCGATTTCCGCCCCAACTTCGACGGCCGCGATACGGAGCCAACCGTACTGCCGGCAGCGCTGCCGAATCTGCTGGCCAATGGCGCGGCGGGGATCGCCGTGGGCATGGCCACGAACATTCCGCCGCATAACGTGGGCGAACTGGTGGACGCCTGCCTGCACCTGATCAAGGCGCCGAACGCGCGGGACGAGACGCTGCTGGATTACGTACCCGGCCCGGATTTCCCGACGGGTGGTGTGCTGGTGGAGGATCGCGCGGTGATCGCCGAGGCTTACCGGACGGGGCGCGGGGCGTTCCGGATGCGGGCGCGCTGGCATCGGGAGGATCTCGGGCGCGGGCAGTGGCAGATCGTGGTTACCGAAATTCCGTTTCAGGTGCAGAAGTCGAAGCTCATCGAGAAGGTGGCGGAGATTATCAACGCCAAGAAGATCCCGATCCTTGGTGACATCCGCGATGAGAGTGCCGAGGATATCCGGCTGATCCTGGAGCCGAAATCGCGCAGCGTCGATCCCGAATTGCTGATGGAGACGGTGTTCCGGCAGACGGACCTCGAAACCCGTTTCTCGATGAACATGAACGTGCTGATCGACGGCAGGGTACCGAGGGTGTGCAGCCTGAAGGAAGTGCTGCGCGCCTACCTCGACCATCGGCGCGAGGTGTTGTTGCGCCGCTCCCGCCACCGGCTGGAGAAGATCGACGCGCGGCTGGAGGTGCTGGAGGGCTATATCATCGCCTTCCTCAACCTCGACCGGGTGATCGAGATCATCCGCACCGAGGATGAGCCGAAGCCGGTGATGATGGCGGAGTTCGAGCTGACGGACGTGCAGGCCGAGGCGATCCTGAACATGCGGCTGCGGGCGTTGCGACGGCTGGAAGAGATGGAGTTGCGGCGCGAGCGCGAGGATCTGTTGCAGGAGCGCGAAGGTCTGCAGGCGCTGCTGGCCAGCGAGGACATGCAGTGGAGTGCGATCGCCGACCAGTTGCGCGAGATCCGCAAGCAGTTCGGCGCGCCGGCACGGTTCAAGGGGATAACCTTTGCCGGGGACCTGAACGCGCTGAAGGACGAATTGGGCGCGGATTATCCGCCGGGAGCGCGGCGCACCGGGTTTGACAGTGTGCCGGACGTGGCCGAGGTGCCGCTGGAGGCGATGATCGAGCGTGAGCCGATCACTGTTGTCTGTTCCGCCATGGGCTGGATCCGGGCGATGAAGGGGCATGTGTCGCTGGACGCGGAGATGAAGTTCAAGGACGGCGATGGGCCGCGCTTTGCCTTCCATGCCGAGACGACGGACAAGCTGCTGGCATTCGGGGCGAACGGACGGTTCTACACGCTGAGTTGTGCCAACCTGCCGGGCGGGCGCGGCATGGGCGAGCCGGTGCGGCTGATGGTGGACCTGCCGAACGAGGCCGAACTGGTGGCGCTGTTCCTGCACAAGCCGGGGCGCAAGCTGCTGGTGGCCTCGAGCGCAGGCGACGGGTTCATCGTGCCGGAGGCAGAGGTGCTGGCGCAGACGCGCACGGGCCGACAGGTGCTGAACGTGAAGGACGGCGTCACGGCGCTGGTGTGCAAGCCGGTGGAGGGCGACCACGTAGCCGTGGTGGGCCAGAACCGCAAGGTGCTGGTGTTCCCGCTGGACGAATTGCCCGAGATGGGCCGAGGCAAGGGCGTGCGGCTGCAGAAGTACAAGGATGGCGGCCTGTCGGATGCGCGGACTTTCGCGCTGGAAAACGGGTTGCAGTGGAAGGACAGCGGCGGGCGCACGCGGACGGAAACCGAGCTTGGCGACTATCTGGCGAAGCGGGCCGGGGCCGGGCGAATGGCGCCGCGCGGCTTCCCGAGGGACAACACGTTTACCGAGTGAGTTTCCGTGTCAGACGGCCGGCGTCCGCGTGCGTCGGTTCCGGGCCGCTGTGTGCGCATTGGTTGCCGTTCAGCCTGCACCTGTAATGCCTCAGCGGAAGATCTTTTCCAGATCGTCCGGCTTTTGTGGCGGCAGGCGCAGGGCGAGGTAGACGGCGACGATCAGGCAGATACAGAAGGCGTTGACCGGGGCCGAGACGAGATCGTGAGCGATCTCGCGGGCCCAGAGGTCGACGAGGGTTGCACCGCTGTCCGGGTTTCGCTGCGGGCCGGTGGTGAAGATCAGCATCAGCCACGGGATCAGCACGGCGGCCCAGATGCCGGAGAGTGGCAGCAGATGCGGCATTGTTTCCCGCAGGCTTAGGGAGAGAGATTGCCAGCCGCGCTGCTCGATGACCAGCAGTGGCATCAGCAGCGTTGTCAGGGCGCTGACGATGAACAAAGGGATGATCATGAAGAACAGGGACAGATTGAGCAGGTGATCGACGAGGAGCGACAGGACGATGATCGCCACCCACGAAGTTGCTGAGAGGACAGGTGGAGGGGTGCCACCGACGCGGGGCCAGAGGCGCAGGAGAACGCTGACGGTGACGAAAGTGTAGACGGGACTGGCGATCAGCGAGTGCGGATTGACGAAGAGGAATAGTGTATCGTCGATCTCTTCGCCGCAGAGCATGCGCAGGGCGAGATCGGGGAAGAAGACGGTGAAGGCAGACGTGGCGACAATGACTGCACCGGCGTACTCGAGCGTGATCCAGACCCAGTTCTGAAGGAAGATGCGGAACGTGGTTCCGAAGATTCCACCGATACTCAGGCGCATGTCAGCCTCCGCCGGGCACTCACGCCCGTGTCTCCGAGCGGTTGTGGAACTTGTCTTCGCGGGTGTCGCCGAAGAGTTTGCGATTCTCCAGGTAGGCGCGCTGGGTGCGGTAGAAGGCGCGGAGGAAGGCATCGGTATCGGCTTCGGGGATGTTCTCCTCAAAGCCGATGCGGGCGACGATGGCATCGCTGACGCGGCGAAGATTCAGATCGTGTTGCCTGCGGGCGGCGGCGTTGAGCGTGCCAGTCCTGACTTGCAGCAATTGCTCCAGTGTCTGCAATTCGAAGCGGCCGTAGTGATCCAGATGGTGAGGCAGGAAGGTGAACTGGCCGGCGGCAGGCGTCGGCTGGCGGGTGAGGTCGGGCAACAGCACCGGGCGCGGGACACTGATGACATAGGTGTTGGCGATGATATCGCCGAGGCGTTGGCGGCGCTTGTTGAACAGCGGGATCAAGAGAAGGGCGATGATCCAGACCAGCAGGATCAGGCCCGGCACGATGCCGAGGTTGGAGGCGATCAGCAGATAGGTTCCGGGAACGAAGACCTCGAACTCCTTCATCAAGTTGCGCACGGTGATGGCATGAGGGCTGAGGGCGCGGCCGTCGCCGGAGACGACGCGCAGGCCGAGCAGGCGCTTGCCGAGCGTCTGGCCGTTCCAGAGGATTTCCGTGGTGATGTAGTAGGGCGCGCGCAGCAGAAACATGCTGAGCGCGAGGATGGCAATGACGCCTTCGCCGGTAATGACGTCGGCGGCTGACAGCACGAAGATGAACAGGGAAACGACCAGCAACGACAGGAGGATATCGACCAGCTGGGCACCGAACCTGCCACCGAGCCCCGCGAGGTCGAAGCGGATGGGGACGCCTTCGGGCGGCAGGATCTCCGTCATCCTTGTCTTCGGGACGGGTGGACGCTTGCGGCTGTCCGGCTTCCGGCTCATGACTTGTCCTCCCCCCGGCCGGAAAAGAGGAAATAGGCGAGCCAGAGGCCACCGATGCCCCAGCCGACGAGGATGCGGGTTTCAGGTGTCTGGATGATCTGCCGGAAGAAGCCTTCGAGAACGGCGGCGACCACGAGCATGGCTGCGGCGAGGATGGCGAGCTTGACGGCATCGTAGCCCGCGTGACGCAGGGCGTCGCGGCGGGTCATCTGGCCGGGGAACAGCACGGCGAGGCCGAGATGGAAGCCGCCGGCACAGGCGATGGCGATGGCCGACAGCTCCGTCACGCCGTGGACCGAGAGCCAGGCAAACAGTTCGTAGGCGAGGCCGCGATCGGCGTGCAGCGCTGCGAAGGCGCCGATAACAAGGCCGTTGTAGAAGGTGAGCAATGTCGACGGCACGCAGATGACCACGCCGAGTGCGAAGGTGAAGAGGGCGATCTGGGTGTTGTGCGAGAACAGGTAGCTGGCGAAGGCGGAGAACCTGTCGAGGCTGCCGTCGGCGCCGGAGGTGAGCACGGCCTCCAGTTCATCACGGCTGCTGAGTATTCCGCGTTCACCGGCCAACCCGCCGGGGACGATGGTGTTGAACCACGTGGGATCCTCCAGAAACAGGAGGTAGCCGGCGACACCACCGAGGATCATGGTGGCGAAAGCCATGACGAGAACGAAGCCGGAGCGGCGGACGGCTTGCGGAATGCCGCGCGAGAACAACTGCCAAAGCATGCCGCCAAGCGCTTTTTTCGGCGCGTAGACGGCGAGATAGGCACGGGCGGCCAGTGCCTCCAGATAGGCGTGCAGCGCCCTGTCGAGCGAGATTTCGCGGGCAAGGGACAGGGCATTGACTGTGTTGCGGTAGAGCGAGGCCAGTTCGCGGGCTTCGTCGAAGGATAGGTTGGAGAGGCCGCGTTTCTCGACGCGGGTGACGAGGCCGTCGAGCCTGATCCAGTCGTCCTCCCGCTCGGCGCGGAAGCGGGCGGAGCGGATGTCCTGCATGCCGGTTTCGCCGTTCATATCAGTTCCTGCGCCTTGATTTCGAGGTAGGTGGAGACGAGACGGGCGGTGAGTTCGCCGGGGTTGGTTTCGAGGCAGATGACACCGATGCGGGACAGGCCGTCCAGCACTAAGCGGCGCTCCTTTACCATTTCTGTCGCGGCCACGGCTTCGGCCATGCCGTTGAGCGAGTGGGCGGCGGTGCCGACGCGCCACTCCAGTTCGGGGTCCGAGAAGGTGGCGAAGATGATCACATGGGCGCGATTCAGGACAGTGAGGTTCTCGACCAGCAGTTCCGCTGTGGTGGTATCGGCGAAGTCCGAAAAGATGATGATCAGGCTGCGGCGGTTGAGTTTGCCGTTGAGGTGCGCCAGCGCCAGCGTCGGATTGGAACTTGCGGTCTGGTAGGAGAGGTCGGCGGTGTGGGCGCGCAAGGCCGGAAAGGCGGCACGGCCGGGCTGGGGCGGGACGAAGAGGCGTGGCACGGCGTCGAAACTGTAGAGGCCGACCAGATCGCCGCCGATGCCTGCGGCCCATGCGGTGGCAAGGGCTGCGTTGACGGCGTGGTCGATCTTCGGCAGGCCTGCCAGTTCTTCGCGCATCAGGTAACCGTTGTCGAGAGCGACGATGATCTGGTGGTTGCGTTCGGACTGCATCTCCTTGACCACGAGATCGCGGCGGCGGGCGGAGCGCTTCCAGTCAATTCCGCGGGTGTCCATCCCGGGCATGAAGTCGCGCATCTGGTGGAATTCGGATCCTTCGCCGACGAGCGCGTTTTCCTTCACGCCGTAGAGATCCGACTGAACACGCACGTCGATCTGGCCGGAAACGACGGGCCGGATGTTGGGGATGACCCGGAGGACGGTGTCGAGGGAGAAATGGGGCGTGAATTCCCAGAGGCCGAGGCGGGACGGCCACGAGAGCCAGAGGCCGGGCAGGGCGAAGGTGCCGCGGCGACGGGCGGGCACGCGGGCCTCTCCGAGAACGGCGCGGGACGACCCGCGCAGGGTGAAATCCTGACGGGTGCCGAGATCGCCGGAGAGCTCAAGAATGGCCGACAGGCTGGTAGGGATTGGCTGACCCTGGCTGCGGATGGAAGCCCGGATGATCGCATCCTCACCGGTGAACACTTCGTCGGGGGCCGTCACCTCCACCGCGATGGCGCGGCGGGAGGGGCTGATGGCAAGATCGGCGAGCATGAACGACAGCAGCGCCCCCCAGAGGAGGGCGACAGGCAGGAGCGGCGCGGCAAGGGCGCTGACCGTCAGCGCCGTTGCCGCGAGGAACGCCGATGCGATGGCCAGCAGTCGGCGGCTCGGTCGCATTATTTCGGCGCCTCGATCCGGTTGAGGATGTTCTTCATCACGTCTTCGGCGGTGCGCCCCTCGATCTCGGCGGTGGGGCCGAGGACGATGCGGTGGCGGAGGGCGGGAACGATGAGGTGCTGGACATCATCCGGGATGGCGTAATCGCGACCGGCGAGGGCGGCGCGGGCACGGACAGCGCCGGCGATGGCGTCGGCGGCGCGGGTGGAGGCGCCGTGGCGGATTTCCTGATCCTCCCGCGTGGCGCGGACGATCTTCAGGATATAGAGCAGGATCGTGTCGTCGAGGCGGATACTGTCCACGAGGTCGCGTCCGGCCTGCAGCTCTTCTGCCCCGATCACCGGCCTGATATCGGCGCGGCGGGCCTCATGATCCAGCGACTGGGTGGCGTGGAGCTTGAGGATGTCGAGTTCGGCGGCGGCATCCGGGAAGTCGATGACAAGCTTGAACAGGAAGCGGTCAAGCTGGGCTTCGGGCAGTGGATATGTGCCCTGCTGTTCGATCGGGTTCTGGGTGGCGACGACGAAGAAATCGGGGCCGAGCCGGTAATCGGTGCCGTCGATGGTGGCGACACGTTCGTTCATGACCTGAAGCAGCGCGGCCTGGGTCTTGGGCGGGGCACGGTTGATTTCATCCGCGAGCAGGATGTCGGTGAAGACCGGACCCTTTGTCAGGCGGAAGCTGGAGGAACCGAAGTCGAAGATGTTCACGCCGAGGACATCACCGGGCATCAGGTCCGGTGTGAACTGGATCCGGCCGAAGTCGATGGCAAGCGCGGAGGCGAGACTCTGGGCGAGCAGGGTCTTGGCGGTGCCCGGCGGGCCCTCCAGCAGGCAGTGGCCACGAGAGAACAGGGCGGTGAGCAGCATGTCGACGGCTGCATCCTGCCCGCGGACTGCCTTGCCGATTTCGGTGCGGACAAGATCAGCTTGTTCGCGAAGTTCTTCCAAATTCATAAAGCACCTTTTCGATTTCGGCTTCAAATCTATCAGAGATGGCAACCAGAGCGGTAGCGCTGGTGTCGGACTGCCCGGACATGGCGGCCGCGGCGGCGGCGCCGAAGCTGCGGGCGAGGTCGGGATCCTTGTTCTTTACCTGCTGGACGAGCCGGCGGAGGAGGTCTTCGCTGTGGCCGTGATGGCCGTGGAGGCGGTGATCGAGCCAGCGGAGGCGGGACTGGACATAGGCCTCGAAGACGTGGGCCTTGCGGTCGGCGGCGCGCATCAGCCGGGCCTTTGCCGCGATGGAAACGGATTTGGAGGCGCCGATATCGTCGTTGAACGGTCGCGCCGGCGGCCCGAGGCGACGCCAGCTTCGCCAGAGGCCGAGGGCGACGGCCAACGCGAGGGCAGCCCAGAAAAGCGAGAGGGGATATTCGAAGAAACGCAGGAGATCGGACCATTCGCGCCTCGGCAGTTCCGGTCTTTCCGGAAAGATGCGTTGCGCGGTGGTCATGTCGACGAGGACAGTGCCTTCCGCGACATAGGGGCCGAGGAAATCGGCGACGAGGGCAGCGTTGCCTCCGAGACCGAGACCATGGTTGTTCAGGAGATCGGGATCGGACAGGAGGAGGGTATCGGTGCCGTTCTCCTGACAGGTGATCAGCAGCGCACCGAAGGGGGTGTCGAAGACAGGCGAACAGGCTTGGGGCAGGTCGCGGCGGAAGAGTTGCGGGGCGTATATGGTGGCGGTATGGCGCTGACCTTCGGGCAGGGTGCCGGGCAACTGGGCGAGTTTCATGTCAGGGCGGGTGAGCATGTCCTGCCCGAAACCGAGTTGCTCGAAGGGGCGGGCGTTGTCCGCCACCTCCAACAGGAGCGAGGCATGGGCGTAGCCGCTGTGCCGGGCGCCACGGGTCCATTTGGGGGCGATGACGAGACTGGGAACAATTTCGACCTTCTCGCGAACGATGTAGAGCGAGATGTTGAACTCGGTGCCGGTGCGCAGGTAGGCGGCGCGATCTTCCGGCGGCTCGAAGAAGGTTTCGAGATCGGTGTCGAACAGTGGCAGGATGCGCAGGCCGACGCGATTGGCCTCCATGCCCACGCCCTCCAGGTTCTGGACGTCGGAGCCCTGAAGCTTCGCCCAGTGTACGAGACCCGCGAAACCCATGGGCGAGCGCGCCAGCGGCTGCTCCCCATCGCGGGTCAGCAGCCAACCGAAGCCACCGATGACCAGCACGGCCAACAGGATCAGCGCGATGTTGGCACCGGAATTTCCGGAGCGAAGCGGCTGGGCGCTGACGTGGCTCATGCGGTTCCCCGCAAGATGTTCTCTGCCCGGCGCAGGCAATCCTCGAAGGTCTTTTCAGCCAGTGGACGGCCGCCAAACTGAACCAGTTCCTCGGCCATGGTGATGCGGCGGAGATCAGGCAGGCTGGGCCAGGCGGATGGCAGACGGTTGAGAAATTCCCGCGCCGTCTCGGACCGGCGGAGCGGGATCGAGTTCTGACGGCCTGCCGCCTCCAGCGTATAGGCAATGAGCTTGACGAGAGCTTCTTCCCTGTCCTTCATCGCACGAATAGACTGCAGGAAGGACTGCGCTTCTGGCAGAGGGACGGCGGCCTCTTCAGCCTGCCGTACCTCGTTGGCGTCGCCGATGACTTCGGCGCGCTGGAAGCGGGCGGCGATGCGGCCATGTTTCACGGCGACGTAGAGCAGAAGCGCAAGAATGGCCAGCAGGATGATGCGGCTGCCTGTTTCCAGACCGTTCCAGATACGGACAATCTGTGACGCATCCACTTCCTTGCGCGGTTCTGGCGGGGTGATGCGTGCGGCGTCCATGGGTATGGCGCCGTTGGCTTCGTCTACGTAGGACAGCCGGCCGTCAATGCGGGTGAAGCGCAGGCTGCCAGTATAGGCTTGGTTTCGCGGCGGGTCGATGACGGTGATCGTGGTGGCAGTGTTTTCCTGCGCTGCCGCCGGCACGGCAAGGGCCAGACCGATCGCTGCGAAGTGCAACCCGGTTCGTACCCTCGTGAAACTGTTGGCGAAAGCCATCTCGAACATGCGCCTGACCGTACCGCTATTGCCCTTGGTTTCAAGTATTTGCATGTCCAAACTGTGATGAACACGCGGCTATGGTGCGGCCTAGTCAGAACGCGGAAGGCTGTGCGGCGCGGGCCATGTGATCGAGAACGGCGTTGACGAACTTGCTTTCGCGCCCCTCTGGAAAGAATGCCTTCGCGACATCGACGAATTCGGTGATCGTCACTTTCGGCGGGGTGTCCTGTGTGACCAGTTCGGCCCCGGCGGCGCGGAAGAGGGCGCGCAGCGTCGGGTCGATGCGTGCGATGGGCCAGGTTTCCTTGAGCGCGGCATCGGTAAGCTGGTCGATCCTTGCCTGACGGTTGACCGCCTCGTGCAGGAGGGCGCGGAACAGGTCCACGTCCGCCTCGGAGTAGGTGTCGCCATCAAGTTCCATGCCGAGGCGATGGGTCTCGAACTCCTCGCGCACGTCGTCAAGCGACTGGTCGGAGGCCTCCATCTGGAAGAGCGCCTGTGTGGCAAACAGGCGGGCGGCGGAGCGCATCTGCTTCTTGTTGGATTTTCTGCCGGTATCGGGGGGGGAGCCGGTCATCGTTCAGCCTATCGTTGGGGTTTGATCCGACCCGGCGACACGGAATTCGCCGGTGTCGGCGGGAGGGACGGGACGGCTTGCCTGAAAGCGGCGGGCGAGAGCCACGAGGTGAAGTGCTGCGTCGGCGGCACCGCCGCCCTTGTTCTGGCCGGCGGCTTCGGCGCGGACGACTGCCTGATCGACGTTATCGACCGTGAGGATGCCATTGCCGATTGCGTGGCCTTCGAGGCCGAGGTGCATGAGACCGCGGGAACTGTCGTTGCACACGGTTTCGTAGTGAGTGGTTTCGCCCCGGATCACACAGCCGAGCGCGACGTAGCCGTCAAACTCACCGGAACGGGCGGCCAGCCCGATGGCTGGTGGGATTTCCAGCGCCCCGGGCACTTCGATCACATCGTACATGGCTTTCGCAGCCTCGCAGGCAGCTTTTGCGCCGGCGAGAAGCTGATCGGCGATTTCGCGGTAGTAAGGCGAGACGACGATGGCGATGCGGGTGGGGCGGTCGAAGACCGGTGCGGGCAGCGAATAATGGGTGATGCTGGTGGCCATTCATTCACCTCCGGATATGCGGCGGGTGCCGTGAATAGTCAGCCCGTACCCTTCAAGCGCGACGGGCTTGGGGCTGGGTGAGTTCGTGAGCAGGATCATGTCGTGCACGCCGAGGGAGCCGAGGATCTGGGCGCCGAGACCGTATTGCCGCAGGGTTTGCGGCGAAGCCTCGTGCTCTCGCACCAGTTTCATCGACATGTCGCGCAGGAGGACGACGACGCCGCGCCCTTCGGCGGCGATGATGCGCATCGCGTCCTGCAACTGGGTGGAGCGGCCGGGAGCGATGCCGAGCATGTCCTCCAGCGGGTTGGCGGCGTGCATGCGCACGAGCACCGGTTCATCGGTGGTGATGTCGCCCTTGGACAGGGCAATATGCTCCGCCCCCTCGGTGTCGTCAGTGAAAATGCGCAGCATCCATTCGCCGCCGAATTCGGAAGTGACGGACCGGACCGCATTTTCCCGGACGAGGTTGTCGTGCTTTCGGCGGTAGGCGATCAGGTCGGAGATGGTTCCGATCTTGAGGTTGTGCAACTGGGCGAAGGCGACGAGATCGGGCAGACGGGCCATCGAGCCGTCGTCCTTCATGATCTCGCAGATGACGCCCGAAGGGTTGAGACCGGCGAGGCGGGAGATGTCCACCGCCGCCTCGGTGTGGCCGGCGCGGACCAACACGCCGCCTTCGCGGGCGCGGAGCGGAAAGACGTGGCCCGGGGTGGCGATGTCCTGGGGGCCGGAGGACTGGTCGATAGCCACGGCGACTGTACGGGCGCGGTCATGCGCGGAAATGCCGGTTGTCACGCCTTCGCGGGCCTCGATGGAGACAGTGAAGGCGGTTTCGTGCCGGGAGGAGTTGGACGCGGCCATCAGCGGCAGGCCGAGCGCATCGAGGCGCTGGCTGGAGAGCGCAAGGCAGATCAGGCCGCGACCGTGGGTAGCCATGAAATTGATGGCGTCCGGCGTGGCCATCTGCGCGGGAATGACGAGATCGCCTTCGTTTTCACGATCCTCGTGATCGACGAGGATGAACATGCGGCCGTTGCGGGCATCTTCGATGATCTCGTCGACGCTGGAGATGGCGTCGGTGTATGTTGAGGCGTCGTCCATGCGGCTTTCGCTCATTTCGGCTGAGTTGCGTTCAGACGGGCCACATAACGGGCCAGGGTGTCGATCTCAAGGTTGACGGCATCACCCGCGGCGACATTACCCCACGTCGTCTGGCTTTTGGTGTGGGGGATGAAGTTGATGTCGAAGCGGTTGCCGGTGACGGTGTTGACGGTCAGTGATGTGCCGTTGAGGGCGACGGAGCCTTTTTCAGCGATGAACGGTGCAAGGTCTTCAGGGGCCTCGAAGGTGACGCGGGTGCTGTCGCCGACATCCGCTGTCTCGAGCACTCGTGCCAGGCCGTCGATATGGCCGGAGACGATGTGGCCGCCGAGTTCATCACCGACGCGCAGCGCGCGTTCCAGGTTGACGGGTGTGCCGGGTTTCCAGGTGCCGAGGTTGGTGCGGGCCAGAGTTTCGGCGGAGATGTCGACATCAAACCAGTGGCGACCCTCCGTCGTGCCACGATCCACCACCGTCAGGCACACGCCCTCACAGGCGATGGAGGCGCCGAGATCGATGCTTTCCGCCACGTAAGCGGTGCCGATGCGGGCACGCAGATCGCCCTTTTCCTCGACAAGCAGGATTTCGCCAATATCTGTTACTATTCCGGTAAACATGGACCTGCCATTGAGCTAGCACTAGTGCATGGCGGGATACACGCGCAAATGACACACCACAAGAGTTCTTGGGGCAGACTCGAAGACGGCACTTGCCGGAAAGGTGGGCGAAGGCGTATCGAAATCGGGCTGAAAGCTCGTATAATAAAAGGGCAATAGCTTGGCAGAGCGGCATTTTCTGTTTCTACAGGGTCCCCATGGGCCCTTCTTCTCCGATCTTGCGGGACTGCTGAAGCAGGCCGGGACGAAGGTCAGCCGTATCGGCTTCAATGCGGGCGACGCGCATTTCTGGAAGCACAAGGATGACTATACGCCCTTCACGGACAGCAAGGACGGGTGGCCGGAGTTCCTGAGAGACTTCCTGAAACAGCAGGAAATCACCGACCTCGTGCTATATGGCGATACCCGTTTCATTCATGCCAAGGCGCGGGAAATCGCCCGTGAACTGGCACTGACGGTGCATTGTTTCGAAGAAGGCTACCTGCGGCCCTACTGGGTGACCTACGAGCATGGTGGCGTGAATGGCCATTCACCGCTGATGAACATGACCGTCAGCGAGATGCGGGCGCAGATGGGCGATGTGCGCCGCCCGGTGCCGGAAGCGCCGGCACAGTGGGGTGCGCTGTGGCACCACATCTATCTTGGGGCGCTGTATCACTGGCACATCCTTTTCCGTAACGGCGCCTACCGGAATTACCGCCCTCATCGCACCATCAGTGTCCGCAAGGAGTGGTTTCTTTATATCCGCCGGCTGGCGCTGTTTCCTTTCCACGTGCTGGAGCGGAAACGTGAGACACAAAAGCTGCACAACAGCGGTGCCAACTATCACCTGGTGCTGCTGCAACTTGCACATGACAGTTCCTTCACCGAACACAGTGATTTCAACAATATCGGCGAGTTCATAGACCTGTGCTGCAAGGGCTTCGCGGAGGGTGCGCCGAAATATCACCGTCTGGTGTTCAAAACCCATCCACTAGAGGACGGTCGCGAGCCGCTGCGCCAGATCATCCGTGACTGCGCTGCCGCCTATGGCGTCGGCGATCGGGTGCAGATGATCCGCGGCGGCAAGCTGGGGCCGATGATGGACCACGCGACGACAGCCGTTACGGTAAACTCCACTGCCGGGCAGCAGGTGCTGTGGCGCGGGATGCCGCTGCGGATTTTCGGGCGCTCGGTCTATGCCAAGCCTGAGTTCGTGAGCGAACAACCGCTGGCCGAGTTTTTCGCCAACCCCAAGATGCCGGATACGGATGCTTACCGCGATTATCGCCAGTATCTGCTGGAGACATCGCAGTTTACGGGTGGTTTCTATACTGGAGAGGGTCGCGCGGAGGTGTTGAGGAACATCGTTCACGTGATGTTGGAGAGCCTCGATCCCTACGAAGAGCGTTGCAGAAAAAGCAAACTCCGCAAGGTTTGGGACGCGGTGCAGCCGTAAACCGTTGCTTTTGTTGCCGCGGACCGGTCTTTTACGTAAAAATAGAAAAAAACAGAACCAACCGAGGCAGGCTGGGCATGAGCAGACTTACAAGGATCGGCCGCATGGCCGTGGTATCCGCGTGCATCGTCGCGCTGAGTGGCTGTGCGCTTCCGCGCTCCGGCCCAAAGGATGACGAAATTCTCGCGGGATCAAAGGCCGAGGGCGGACCCGTCAACGTGGTGCTGGTGGACAACCGCGTGGCGGTGGCGAGCTATCTCGACGACAATCTCTCGTTCCCGTCAAGTTTTACTGGCGCGGGGCTGGCGAGCACCGACACGATCAACCCCGGCGACGTGATCTCCGTCACGGTCTGGGAGAACGTGGACCCGGCGCTGCTGGTCGGGCCAGGCCAGAAGCAGGCCTTCATTCAGGAAATTCAGGTCGATCAGGCGGGTAATATCTTCATGCCCTATGCCGGTGTTCTGAAGGCGGCCGGCAACACGCCGGAGCAGTTGCGGCGTTTGATTACCCGCAAGCTGGACCCGCAGACGCCGGACCCGCAGGTCGAAGTGCGCCGCGTGGCCGGCGACGGTTCCTCGATCAGCGTGATCGGCGGGGTCGGGGCGCAGGGCGTCTATCCGCTTGTGCCCTCCACCACGCGGCTCAGCGCGATGCTGGCTACGGCGGGCGGTGTGACCATCGACCCTGATGTCGCGCAAGTGGCGGTGCGGCGCGGCGGCACAACCGGACGCATTTTCCTGCAGGACCTCTATGACGATCCGCGGTTGGACGTCGCGCTGCGGGCCAATGACAAGATCATCGTGGAAGAGGACCGGCGGACGTTTACAGCGCTGGGTGCCACCAGCACGCAGGCGCGGGTTCCATTTCCGCAAGGGCGGATGTCGGTGGTCGAGGCCGTGGCGGAGGTTGGCGGCCTGAACGGTAACACATCCGATCCGACCGGCATCTTCGTATTCCGGCGGGAGGTTCAGTCCATTGCCAACAAGGTGACTGGCCGCAACGATCTTGGCGAGAACGAGCCTTTCGTCTACGTCATCGACCTGACCCGGCCAGACGGTGTCTTCCTTGCCAAGGAGTTCCAGGTCCGCGACAAGGACACCATCTACATCACGGAAGCACCATTTGTGGCATGGACGAAAATCCTGACGGCAACCTCGCAGACACTCAGCTTCACGGCGGACGTGGTGCGGGTGGGCGATCTGCTGACGGACAACTGAGCCGGCATCGGCTTGGCGTCTATACGCTCGGATTCCTGAACAACAGGCCCCTGCGCCGCATCCTGTCCCTTGCGGGCTGGGAAGTGGTGCCGGGGTGGCGGCCTGGCACCTGCGATGCCATCGGCGTGTGGGGACGGCGGCCGGTTTCTTCGCGCGGGCTGGCAGTGGCGCGGCGTACTGGCGTGCCGGTGCTGAACGTGGAGGATGCGTTTCTGCGCTCCGTCCGGCCCGGCTATGCCGGTGAGCCACCGACGGGGATTATCCTTGATGATCTCGGTCTCTATTTCGACGCTTCGCAGCCCTCGCGGCTGGAGGAGATGCTGCAATCTGGCGATCTGTCGGACCCTGCTTTGATGGCGCGGGCGGCAGCGGGGATCGCGTTTCTGCGGCGGCACAAACTCTCAAAATACAATGCGTGGGAGCCGGCGGACCTGCCGGAGCCGGGTTTCGTGCTGGTGATCGATCAGACGCGGGGCGATGCCTCGATCCGGCTGGGTGGAGCGCATGAGGCTGATTTTGCGGCGATGCTGTCCGAGGCGAAGGCCGCGCATCCCGACCGCCGGATCGTGGTGCGCACGCATCCGGAGGTTTCCGCCGCGAAGAAGCGCGGGCATTTCGGAACTGAGGATTGCGATGCGCGGACGGAGCTTTTCACCGCTCCGGCCAACCCGTGGGACCTGCTGGAGCGGGCCGAGGCAGTCTATTGCGTGACCAGCCAGATGGGGTTCGAGGCGCTGATGGCGGGGCACCGGCCGGTGGTGTTTGGCCAGCCCTACTACGCCGGCTGGGGACTGACGGAGGATCGCAAGCCGCTGGCGCGGCGAACGGCGCGGCGCAGTGTGGAGGAGGTTTTCGCCGCGGCGATGCTGCTCTACCCGACATGGGTGGACCCGTGTCGCGACCGACTTTGCGATTTCGAGGAGGCAGCGCTGCAACTGGCGGAAGCCGCGCGGGCGTGGCGCGAGAATGCGCGCGGCGCGGTGTGCGTGGGCATGAAGCCGTGGAAGCACGCGCCGATGCGGGCGTTTCTGAAGGGTGCCAAGGGAGTGCCGAGGTTCGAGCATGACCCGGAGAAGGCGGCGGCGCTGGCACGGGCCGAGGGCCGCGAGGTGATCGTCTGGGCGGGCAAGGAAACGCCGGAATTGCGGGCGGCCTGCGGCGATGATGTGCCGCTGCGGCGAATGGAGGACGGGTTTCTGCGTTCCGTCGGGCTGGGGGCGCAGCTTTTGCCTGCGGCCTCGCTGGTGCTGGATGACGAGGGCATCTATTTCGACCCGACGCGGCCGAGCCGGATGGAGCGGCTGATCGCGGAGGCCTGCGTGATCGGCGCTGGGGAACGGGCGCGGGCCGAGGCGCTGCTGGCGCGCGTGGTGGCGGCGAAGGTGACGAAGTACAACGTCGGCGCGGAGGTGCCGGAATTGCGGGTGCCCGCGGGCAAACGGGTTGTGCTGGTGCCGGGGCAGGTGGAGGATGACGCCTCGATCCGGCTGGGCACAGGGGAGGTTTCCACCAATCTGGCGCTTTTGCGGCGGGCACGGGCGAGGTTCCCCGATGAATACGTGATCTACAAGCCGCATCCGGATGTGGAGATCGGCCTGCGCAAGGGCGCCATCGCAGAGACCGATCTGGCGGGTCTGGCGGATTTCGTGGCGCGCGATATGTCGGCAGCCGATCTGATGGACCGGGCGGACGTGATCGTGACGATGACCTCGCTGATGGGGTTCGAGGGGCTGATGCGCGGGCTGGAGGTGCATTGCCTCGGCATGCCGTTCTATGCCGGTTGGGGACTGACGGAGGATCACGGGCAGGTGTGCGACCGGCGGGTGGCGCGGCCCGATCTGGTGGCGCTGGTGCATGCCAGTCTGATCACCTATCCGCGTTATTTCGACCCTGTCAGCGGGCGGGCGTGCAGCGCCGAGGTGATCCTCGACCGGTTGGCGGAGCGTGTGCCGCAGGTATCGCGCAACCCGCTGCGGCGAGCGCGTTGGCTCGCGGCCGTGCAGTACCGGCTACGCGGGTTCGCGCATTTATGGCGGTGACCGGTCGGTCGCTCGAGGACTGGCCAACGGCGTGAATACTGCGCGCGGTCAGGCGGTGGACATATGAGCCAGCAGGCCGTTCCGGGGGCGCCAGACGCTCATGATATCAGAGCCGAGAGGGCGGGTCTCGATATGTTCCAAGTCCGGTGCCTCCTCCAGCCTTGCGAAGGGTAGGGCGCCTAAGGCGGGGAGACCGGTGCCGCCGATGGCCTTGCCGGCGGTTATCCAGACGATCTCGTCAATCAGGCCTTCGGCCAGCAGCGCCGCCGCCAATTGGCCACCACCTTCGCAGAGAATACGGGTCAGCCCCTTTTCCGCCAGCGCCTCCAGCGCGTCTGTCAGGTTCAACTTGCCCGGTACGGCCTCCGGCACCGGAATGATTTCCGCGCCGAGGGCCGCGAGTTCCGCGCTTTCCGCCCTTGGCCCGCACAGACACCAGAGCGGTTGTTGACGCGCGGTGCGGGCGAGGTGGCTGTCGGCGGGTAGCGCCAGTTTCGACGACAGGACGATGCGGACGGGCAGGGGCGGGACGTGGCCGAGATGGCGAATATCGAGGCGCGGATCGTCGGCCAGCGCCGTACCCGCGCCGATGAGGACGGCATCATGGGTGGCGCGAAGGTGATGGGCATAGATGCGGGCCATCGGGCCGGTGATCCAGCGGCTTTCGCCGGAGGCCATGGCGATGCGGCCGTCGACAGTTGTTGCCAGTTTCAGGGTGACGAAGGGGCGTCGACGGTGGATGCGGGTGAGGAAACCGGCGTTCACTGTGGCTGCCTGCCTGGCAAGAAGGCCGGTCTGGACCTCGATCCCGGCGGCCTGCATCCGGGCAATGCCGGCACCGGCGGTGCGCGGGTCGGGATCCCGGAGGGCGACATGGGCGCGTTTGATGCCGGCGGCGACGAGGGCATCGGCGCAGGGCGGCGTGTGGCCGTGGTGGGCGCAGGGCTCAAGCGTTATGTAGGCGGTGGCGCCACGAGCTTCAGCGCCGGCATCGGCCAGCGCCTGTGGCTCCGCGTGGGGCCGGCCGCCATCGGCGGTGCGGGCGGAGGCAAGCATCCGGCCATCCTTCACCAGAACGCAGCCGACGGTAGGGTTGGGCCATGTCCGCCCGAGGCCCTGACGCGCGAGTGCGAGGGCGTGGTGCATCCAGTCGGCGTGGTCCATCGGATCAGGCGGGTTCTTCGGGGCCGGGCTCCGGTGGGCGCAGTTCGGAGACGAAATCCTCGAAATCGTCGGCTGCCTGGAAATTCTTGTAGACGCTCGCAAACCTGACGTAGGCAACGGTGTCGATGCGGGCCAGTGTTTCCATGACGATCTCGCCGATCTTGTCGGAGGGGATGTCGGCGTCGCCGAGGCTTTCCAGCCGGCGGACAATGCCGGAGATCATCTGGTCAACGCGCTCCGGCTCTATCGGACGTTTCTGAAGCGCGATGCGGATGGAGCGTTCCAGCTTGTCGCGATCAAACGGCTCGCGTTTCTGGTTCTTCTTGATGACGACGAGATCGCGGAGCTGAACCCGCTCGTAGGTGGTGAAGCGGCCGGCGCAGGCGGGGCAGAAACGGCGGCGGCGGATGGCGACGTGATCCTCGGCAGGGCGCGAATCTTTCACCTGTGTGTCGACATTTCCACAAAATGGGCAGCGCATCCCCGGTACCTCGTGTCGTTCAGGATTATTACCTCAACCACTATAGGGGCGTCGCTACAATTTGAGTAGAGGGCTTGTGCGCCCCACGATATGGGGCGTTGCCGTTGCATCACGCTTTGGCGGGAGAGTGCCCGCGGGCCTGCTGGTACCGCGTGGGTGCTGCGCCGCGCAGACCTCAGGCGGCGTGGCTGGAGAACGCTCCCGAGAGCGCGGGGTGCTGGCGCCAGCTCATCAGGAAGGCGAGCGCATAGGCGACGGGTGAGGGGCGGGAATCGGGTGCTGCGGTGTTGGATTTCACGCCGGGTGCGGGAAAAGCGCCGTTCGATTCAAGGCCATAGGGGATGTTTGCCATGAGGAATACTCCACTAACTGCGAGACTGTGCGTGCAAAATGCTGCACCTGCGTAATGTCTCTGCCTCGAAGCGCGAGTGATGTCAATAAAATGAGTGAAAATAGGTTTATCTGCTTAGATGCAGTGCAACATTGCGGCGATGCGGGCGCGTGCGATGCTCCACGAGATAGATACCCTGCCACGTGCCGAGCATGAGGCGACCATTGCGGACCGGGATCTGGAGGGAAGTCGGCAGCAGCGCCGCCTTGATGTGGGCCGGCATGTCATCGGGGCCTTCGGTGGTGTGGCGCAAATAGGCGAACGAAGGATCATCGGCCGGAGGGATGAAGCGCTGGAGCCAGTTGAGCAGATCCGTCTGTACGTCCGGATCGGCGTTTTCCTGGATCAGCAACGAGCAGGACGTATGGCGGACAAAGAGCGTCAGAACTCCGTCGCCCTCGGCATGGGCCGCGGCCTGTCGCGTGAAATCGTAGAAACCCGGTCCGTTGGTTTCGATGGTGATCATGGAAGTGTCTCCGGGGTCAGGGTGCCGGTGTAGCGAACGAGAAGGCCGGTTCCGGGCAGGGCGGCGGCAATGTCGAAGGCGAAGCTGCCATCCGGTGCCTGCCATTCGCGGGAACTGCTGCGCGGCGTCAATGCGCCGGGCATCGGCAGGCCTAGCAGGGTGAGGCGGGTTATGACTATGTGGAGGGTGTCGTCCGCGAACGTCGGGAGCAGGTGCAGGGTGGACGGGCCGAGCCTCTCGACGATCCGGTCTTTGAAGGCGAGCCGCGAGGACAGGCGGTGCGTGCCAAACTCTCGGTGCCAGTGTTCTCCGGTTTCGGTTTCCTCGACAGTGACGCGCAACCGGGTTGTACCGGCGGGCGGGAAGCCGCCGAGCCGGATGGCGAGTGCGGCGAGGAGACCACGGCCGTGGGTGAGCGTGGCGGTGCCGCTGAAGCTGCGTGGAGACGGCCCGGCGTGGAAGGCACGCAGGGCTGGGGGAAGGCGGGTGAAGGCCGGACCGAGGGCGGCGGCGAAGGGGCTCATACGGTGTCCATGAAGCGGGCGCGCAGAGACGGCTCGGGCACGAGGCAGGTGCTGCGGCGACCGAAGATGCGGTAGCGGTTGCGGGCGACGAGGTGGTAGAGGGGAGCCTTGACCAGCCCCGGCAGGTGGCGAAGGAGGCCTAGCGCTCGCCAGGGCCAGCCGAGCGCGGTCATTGCGGCGGCGAAGGCATCCAGATTCTGGTGAATCTGACCGCCGGTGAGGACGAGATTGGTCTCGAAATCATCCAGGGGAAGGCCGAGTTCGCTGTAGAGGCGTTGGCCCAGTTGTCCTTGTGCAGTGGCGAAGCGGAAGCGCTGTTGCCTGTCGTGACGGAGGATGAAGCGGAAGAAGCGTGAGCAAAGGACGCAGTTGCCGTCAAAGACGATCAGGTCATTGTTGGCAAGGGTCCGGCGGAGATCGGCAGAGAGGCCGGTGACGGGCGTGGGCATCACCGGTCGGGTAGAGCCATGACGGCGATGGCGGTCTGGACACCGGCGAAGACGATGCCGTTGAGCACGAAGAAGACCACGGCGGCCAGCCAGCCGCCATGGACGCTGGAGACGAGATGGCCGAGTCCGGCGGTATCGGTGACGAGGATGAGAGTGGTGAAGAGCGCCGCGGCGGTGAACCCCATGGCGGAATGAAAGATGTAGAACCGGATCAGGCGTGGCAGGCGGGCAAGGGCGCGCGGGCGGTTGCGAAAAGGGTTGGTGCTGTCAAACGCCATGGTGCCTCCGGGCGGAGCGTATACCCTGAGGATACGGGGTTTCAGGGGACGATCAAGTGGTGCGGGCGCGGCTTCTGGCCGCCCCGGGTTCGGGACTGCGTCCCTCACCGGCCCGCCCGCCAGCCTTGCGGGCGATTGGGGTGCTGAGGGAGGTGGGCAGGCCACTGATGCTAAGGATTTTTGCCTGACAACGGAAATGGGAGGTTCGATCTCCGCCCAACGGCGCGGAAAGAAGATCGGAGCCGCCGCGCCAGCGCCGACCCGCCCGGACGGCGCGGCACTTTGGCTGGTGGTCGCGCTTTGAACGGATGTTGAGCGATGTGGCAGGGATAGAGTGCGGTGAGCTGTGGGTGCGAGCGCCACCTCGCGGGGCGACGCTGGCGTGGCTTGTGCTTTGCGTGCACGTAGGACTGGGGGTTTTTATCCTTCCCTACGGTACAGATCGTTTTAAAGCACAGCGAAAGGTTTTGACCCGTGAGCTCCTAAGAATGCTTCAATCAAACGTGCCTTCTCGACTTCGGGCTCTTCGGAAGTTTTCCAGAAGAGCAGTAGTGTATCGCTCTGTTCGATTTGCCAGAGCAGTCTGCCACCCCAATGTCCTACAGCTTCGCCCATTCCGAACCTCACTAACTCATTCGTTCGCTTTTTGAGGCCGCGCTGGTTGGCCTTGCCCGCAGATGCGCGTCCAAAATAGAGAAGCAGACTTGTCCGAACCCAATTGCGCTCCAACTCCAGGAGACCAACATTTGGGTCTTTGCCTTTAAAGAAACCTCCGGTGCCTATCTGCAGCCATCTCGGTTCAAGATCGGATGGAGCTGCAACGCAATAAACACCCGGTTCCCGTGGAACGACGCCTGACCTATCTCTGAGTGTACGAACAGATACCCCACCGACAAACCCCAGACTCTCGAGGTCTTCGATGGTGGCCAGCTTGTTCACTGATCCAGGAAACTCCGCAGCTTCCGGCTCCGGCTCGGGTGTTTTAGCTTGCGCAGCGCCTTTGCCTCGATCTGGCGGATGCGTTCGCGTGTCACCGAGAACTGCTGGCCGACTTCTTCCAGCGTGTGGTCGGTGTTCATGCCGATGCCGAAGCGCATGCGCAGGACGCGTTCTTCGCGGGGGGTCAGCGATGCGAGCACCCGCGTTGTGGTTTCCTTCAGGTTGCCCTGAATCGCGCTGTCGAGCGGCAGGACGGCGTTTTTGTCCTCGATGAAATCGCCGAGTTGGCTGTCTTCCTCGTCGCCGATGGGCGTTTCCAAAGAGATCGGTTCCTTGGCGATCTTCATCACCTTGCGGACCTTCTCCAGCGGCATCTGCAGCTTCTCGGCCAGTTCCTCCGGCGTCGGTTCGCGGCCGATCTCGTGGAGCATCTGGCGGCCAGTGCGCACCAGTTTGTTGATGGTCTCGATCATGTGCACAGGGATGCGGATCGTGCGGGCCTGATCGGCGATGGAGCGCGTGATCGCCTGACGGATCCACCATGTGGCGTAGGTGGAAAACTTGTAGCCGCGGCGGTATTCGAACTTGTCGACGGCCTTCATCAGGCCGATGTTGCCTTCCTGGATGAGATCGAGGAACTGCAGACCGCGGTTGGTGTATTTCTTGGCGATGGAGATCACGAGGCGGAGGTTGGCCTCGACCATTTCCTTCTTGGCGAGGCGGGCTTCCTTTTCGCCCTTCTGGACCTGATTGACGATGCGACGGAACTCGGAGATGTCGACGCCGACGTATTGGCCGACCTCTGCCATCTCGGCACGGATATCCTCCACCTGCGGGCGAAGCTTGTCTGTAAGCACGTCCCAGCCGCGGCCATCATTATCGGCTATGCGGTCAAGCCAGCTCGGATCCAGCTCCGAGCCCTTGTATTCGTCAATGAAGTCGCGGCGGCTGATGCGGGCGCTGTCAGCCAGCTTCACCATCGCGCCATCGAGGCTCATGATCTTGCGGTTGATGCCGTAGAGCTGATCGACCAGCGCCTCGATGCGGTTGTTGTGGAGGTGAAGCGAGTTCACTTCCTGAACGATTTCCGCGCGCAGGCGCTGATAGTCGAGTTCCTGCATGGACGAGAAGCTCTCATCCTCGTTCAGTGCGGCGGACATGCGGCTGTCCTGCATCGCGGCGAGGCGGGCGTAATCGTTGGCGATGCCGTCAAGTGTTTCGAGCACCTGCGGCTTCAGGCTGGCCTCCATCGCCGCGAGTGACAGGTTGGCCTGTTCGTCCTCGTCATCCTCGTCGTCGTCGGTGGCACGGGTTTCGCCTTCTTCGCCCTCGCTCTCCGAAGCTTCGGATTTTACGGGAGCTTCGTTGGCGGTGGCAGGGGCGGTGCCAGTGTTGGCCGCCGGAATCACCGCTTCGTCTTCGCCATCTTCGTCCATGGAGGCGCCGAAGGTCGTCTCCAGGTCGATCACGTCGCGCAGCATGACCTCCTCTTCGAGAAGTTCGTCGCGCCAGATGGTAATGGCCTGGAAGGTCAGAGGGCTTTCGCAGAGGCCCGCGATCATCGTGTTGCGGCCGGCCTCAATGCGTTTGGCGATGGCGATCTCACCCTCGCGGGACAACAGCTCCACCGAGCCCATCTCGCGCAGGTACATGCGCACCGGGTCGTCGGTACGGTCGAGCGTTTCGTTGGAAGCCGAGGTGGTCGCAAGTTCGCGGGACTTGGAAGCGCCCTCCACGAGTTCCGTCGATGTGATGGGCTGGGCGTCCTCGTCGGCTTCCTCGGCCTCGATGACGTTGATGCCCATCTCCGAGAGCATGGCCATCACGTCCTCGATCTGCTCGGACGAAACCTGGTCAGACGGCATGACTTCGTTGAGCTCGTCATAGGTGATGTAACCGCGGGCTTTCGCCTGAGCGATCATCTTCTTGACGGCGGCCTGGCTCATGTCGAGCATGTGGCCTGCGCCCTCGTCCTTCTCGTCCGTCTTGACCTGGTCGTTGTCTTTCGCGGCCATCTACTGCTCCAACTGACTGCTGGGCCCGTGAAAAGGCCCGTTTTCAGGGTTTGTCGAATGTCTCTGACGAATCACTGATTCGCAATGTGATTCTTTTTTTACTTTGGCGGGTGTAGCCTGATTCTATTTAGGGCTCTTTAACCATACCTTGCTGTCGATCATCGCCTGCAGCTTCGCGCGCAGGTCTTCCGTTTCCTCGTCGCCGGCATCGCTGTCGCCGAATGGTTTGCGGTCGACGCTTGCGCGGGCCTCTCCCGCTTGCTGGATGCGCCAGAGCAACCCGTCGCTGGCGACGCCTGTGGCTTCCTGTTCCGCGTCGCGCAATTCCTCCGCGTGGCCTATCAGGGCGCGGTGGCGGGCTATCACTTCCTCCAGTTCCAGAGCCGTATCCTCGATATCCGCGCCGGAGCGGATGTTGCGCGTGATCCGGCCGTGGGCCATTGCGGAGAGCCGTTCCTGCACGTCGAACCCGAGCCGGGCCGAGATCGCCTCCGCCGCGTCAGGTAGGGTTTGCATCGCCACTTGCAAGAGTGCGCGGCGAATCTCGTCGAGATCGGGACAGAGAAACGGCAGGAATTCCAGCCGGTCCTCAAAGCGTTCGATCAGTGCGGGATGGTTGAGACATGCGATGAGGATCAGACTCTCGCGCACGCGAGCTTCCACGTCCGCTGCTGCGCCGCGCTGGGCGAGCAGCGACGCGCGGGTCGACTGCGCGGGGCCTTCGGGAGGGCGGTTGCGCGGGTTCCACTTCTGGAAGCCGCCTCCGCCACCTTTCTGGCGCGTTGGGCGGAAGAGGTCGCGACGCATTTCGCGGATGGCGTCTTCGTAGTGACGGCGCAGGCCGGTGTCGGCGATACGACCAAGGGTCTGGCGGAGGCTGGTGTCGAGCGCGGCGCGGCGTTCGGGGCTGTCGAAAACCCGGCCCTCGGTTTCCTTTTGCCAGAGCAGGCGGACCATCGGCTGGGCGTCTTCGACCAGTTTGTCCATCGCGCCACGACCCTGCGACCGCACGAGATCGTCCGGGTCCAACCCCTCCGGCAGAAGGACAAAGCGCAGGGATTTGCCGGGGGCGAGCAGTGGCAGGGCAAGATCGACAAGGCGCATGGCGGCGCGGAGGCCGGCCTTGTCGCCGTCGAGGGCAATGACGGGTTCATCGGCGATGCGCCACATCAGCGCCAGCTGATCCTCGGTGATCGCGGTGCCGAGCGGCGCGACCACATGGCCGATTCCAACCTGGGAGAGGGCGATCACATCCATGTAGCCCTCGGCGACGATCAACTGCCCGGACTTGCCCGACGCCTCCCGCGCCGGGGCATGATTGTAGAGCGCGCGCCCCTTGTCGAATAGTGGCGTCTCTGGCGAATTGAGGTACTTGGCACGAGCATTGGGGTCCATCGCACGACCGCCGAGGGCGATGGCCCGGCCCTGGGCATCGCGGATGGGGAAGATGATGCGATGGCGGAAGCGGTCATAGGGCTGGCCGCCATCCTCGGGGGTGGCGCAGAGGCCGGCAAGGTCCATTTCCTCCGCAGTGATGCCCTTGGCCCTCAGATGTTCAAACAGCGCGTTGCGGCCATCGGGGGCGAAGCCGATCTCGAAGCGGTCTCGGGTTTCCGGCTTCAGGCCGCGGCGGTCCAGATAGGCGCGGGCCTCTTCGGCGTTGGCGGTGTTGAGTTGCAGACGATAGAACTGGACGGCCAGTTCCATGATCTCCGCCAGTCCCTTGCGTTCCTCGGCCCGGCGAGCAGCTTGCGGATCGCGGGCCGGCATCTGGACCCCGGCTTCGCGGGCCAGGATTTCCACCGCCTCCATGAAACCGACGTTTTCCGTCTCGCGGATGAAGGTGAGGGCGTCGCCCTTGGCGTGGCAGCCGAAGCAATAGTAGAAACCCTTCTTGTCCTCGACATGGAAGGAAGCCGTCTTTTCGGTGTGGAACGGGCATGGCGCCCAGTAGTCGCCCTTGCCGGGATTCGACTTGCGGCTGTCCCAAGTGACCTTCCGGCCCACGATCTGGGCGATCGAGGTGCGGGTGCGGAGATCGTCGAGGAAACCGGGCGGGAGACTCATGGGGGTTAGTATCGGCGGATTGGGGGTGGGAGCAAGGGTTAGCGGTTTGGATAAAGCATGACGCACATTGTTCGAATGCTTCGCACCGTTTTATGAATCCAAAAGCAAAATTTGTTGCAATGTTTTTGCCAAGCATTTCCAATTAGGCATGGTGAAACTCGTCCTCATGCACAAAGCCGACTCAATCTATGATGATGTGCCGGACCAAGTTTATGATTTCCCTCGCACATATCTGAAAACGATGGAGGAAGCCGTTGGGGATTGGGTGATTTACTACGAGCCGGTAAAGGCCGGTCCGCGGGGGTACTTTGCTGTTGCAAAAGTTTTTAAGGTAATTGAGAAGCCGGGAGCCGAAGGACGCTATCTCGCGCTTATTGAGCCAAGAAGCTTTTTGCCATTTGACCAGGAAGTTCCGCGGTTAATGAGTGGGCGACCGTTGGAGCTTGCGCTGACTGAGCCAGATGGCACGCCCAAAAAAGGTGGCGTAGTTCAACGAGCTGTTCGCAGGTTGTCTGAGGTGGATTTTGCACGGATTATTGATATCGGGCTTCCACAAAATTTGGAGCAGCTTGAGGCAGCTAAATATGACACAGCGACGAGTTTTGATGAGGGCGCAGAGCCGTTTCAAAGGCCTGTTTTGGAGCGTCTGACCCGAAGGCCGTATCGTGATGTGGCATTTCGCAGAAAGGTTCGGCAGGCTTATGGTTATCGTTGCGCGTTGTCAGGATTGGAACTTCGTAATGGCGGAGGGAGACCAGAGGTTCAGGCTGCCCACATCAGGCCGGTTGAGAATGACGGCAGTGACTCTGTCCGCAATGGCCTGGCTCTTTCTGGTACTTTGCACTGGATGTTTGATCGAGGCTTAATTTCGATAGCTGAAGACTGCGAGACAATTCTGATTTCGAAGAATAAGGTTCCAAAGGACGTTATTGATCGTTTGCTTCCGGCGGATGGAAAAATTCTGAAGCCGGATGATCCTCGGGATTTGCCGCATCCCGAAAACCTAAAATGGCATCGTAAAAACATCTATGGGCAGGTCCTGAGAGATGAATCTGAGCCGTGGGTTTAGTTGATTGATTTAGCTGAAACCGCAACGAATGTCAGGGCACGAGATTTGCTACTTCGTGCGGCCATGGCAGGCATTGGCGGCGGTGACGTAGGCCTGGATGGCGCGGGCGGTGCGTGTGGCGACCTGGCGGTAGATCAGGATCGAGGTCATCAGCAGTGTCAGCCCGGCGCTGAGCCAGGGTGAGATGAAGAGTCCGAGGGCGGCGACGAAATAATAGTAGCCGCGGATGCCGAAGTTGAAGGTCTTCAGCGCCTCGGTCAGCACGATGGAGGCATTGGCGATCATCAACGTTCGCTGGCTTTCCGCCGCCTCGTCAAGCGGACCTTCCGGGATGGCGCCGATCAACGCCAGCACATAGATCAGCTTGCGCAATGCGTAGGTGAACGAAAAGAAGGCGATGGTGAGCGTCAGACCGAGCACGGCAATATGCACCACAAAGAGCTCGAAGCTGGGCGGTGTGGCGATGGCGAGATCGACGATCGTGTCATAGAGCGTGCGGACATTGGCCAGCAGCGAGATGATGCCGGCGAGGACGATCAGGGTGGCGGAGCCAAAGAAGGCGATGGCGTTGACGATATGGCCGATCAGGATGGCATCGTAGGGCCGCTGGTTGCGGGTATGGCCTGTCGCGAGCCAGTCCGTCCGAACCATCGAAAGCTGCTCGTTGAGCGAACCGCGGGCGATCAGCTTGAGGATGCCGGAATAGGAAAACCACGCGGCGAACAGCGCGGCGATGGCGAGGCCATGCAGAAGATCGAAATCCGGGGGTAGCATCGTGATCATGGGTGCTTTCCTTGCGGCGGCGCAGCTTCAGCGCTGTAGAACCAAGGTTTCGCTGATTTCGCCGTTGTCCTTCGTAAGCAGGTGCAGCCTTTCCTGTCCGTCCGCATCGCGGGTGATGAGCACGGTGTAATCGGGGCTTTGGGTATAGCTGATGAGGGTTTCGCCGGATGGCAGGGGCAGGTTCTCCGGCAGCGTGGGGCCGGGCTGCAACTCCGCCTGACCGGCGGTGGAGAGGCGCCATGCGAGCAGGCCCGTAATCGTCAGCATGCCGACGATCATCGTCAGTGTCAGGACAGTGACGAGCAGCCGCAGGCGCCGCAGGGGGGCTGGCTCCGGCCCGGAGGGTGCCGTATCGTGCTCTTCCATGACCGAACCTCTCCTTCTCACCGTACCTGATGGCGCGCCTCTGAGGCTTGATAAGGCTTTGGCGGCGGCTCTGCCAGAGGGCAGTGTACTCAGCCGGTCGCGGTTGCAGGCCCTGATCGCCGAGGGGGCCGTTGCCGGACCGGAGGGTGTGATGCTGGACGCCAAGGCGAAGGTCACGGCGGGCACGGTGTTTCGCGTGGCCGTGCCGGAGGCGCGGGAGATGGCACTGGCGGGAGAGAACATACCGCTCGACATCGCCTACGAGGATGATGAACTGATCGTCGTCAACAAACCTGCCGGGATGGTGGTGCATCCGGCCCCGGGGGCGGAGACCGGCACGCTGGTGCAGGCGCTGCTTCACCATTGCGGCGACAGCCTTTCGGGCATCGGGGGCGCACGGCGGCCGGGGATCGTGCATAGGATAGACAAGGAAACCTCGGGCCTGTTGGTGGTGGCAAAGACCGATGCCGCGCATCAGGGGCTGGCAGCGCAGTTCGCCGCCCATGACGTGGAGCGGGAGTACCTCGCGCTGTGTTGGGGAGCGCCTTCGCCGATGGATCCGCGGCTTGCGGGACTGCCGGGTGTAAGTTTCGAGCCGGGTGCGGTGCGGATCGAAGGGGCGATCGACCGCCACCGTGCAGATCGCAAGCGCATGGCGGTGGTCGCTTCGGGTGGCCGCAGGGCCGTGACGCGGGTGGCGGTGGAGGAGGCTTTTGGCTCCGATGAGAAGCCGGTGGCCGCGAGGGTGCGCTGTTGGCTTGAAACCGGGCGCACCCACCAGATCAGGGTGCACATGGCCCATGTCGGCCATGCGCTGGTCGGCGATCCGGTTTACGGCCGCCCGCGAGCCGTGGCCCGGGGGGCATTGCCAGAAGCGGCGGTAGCAGCCTTGCGGGGGTTTCCGCGGCAGGCACTGCACGCGGCGACCCTGGGATTCATCCACCCCGAAACACGTGAGCGACTGCGGTTCAGCGCCGGAAATCCCGAAGATATCAACCTTTTGTTAACGGCATTGCGCGCACCCATGCCGTAAGGTTAGCTGTTTCATCCGCGACCCTCTTGAAACCCGTGTAAGCAGTGCTTACTTCCCGTGAGCAGATTAAGGACAGGGATCAGATGAGCTATACAAACCTTCCTGCGCCGTCGCCCGAACAGGGGCTGTCCCGGTACATGCAGGAGATCCGCAAATTCCCGATGCTCGAGCCGGAGCAGGAGTACATGCTGGCGAAGGCGTGGGTGGATCATGAAGACAAGGACGCCGCCCACCAGCTGGTGACGTCTCACTTGCGACTGGCGGCGAAGATCGCGATGGGATATCGCGGCTACGGCCTGCCGACTGCAGAAGTTGTTTCAGAGGCCAATGTCGGCCTGATGCAGGCGGTCAAACGCTTCGACCCGGAAAAGGGTTTCCGGCTGGCGACCTATGCGATGTGGTGGATCCGCGCTTCGATTCAGGAGTATATCCTGCGGTCATGGAGCCTTGTAAAAATGGGCACGACGGCCGCGCAGAAAAAGTTGTTCTTCAACCTCCGCAAGGCAAAGAACAAGATCGGCGCGCTGGAGGAAGGCGACCTGCGTCCGGAAAACGTGGCGCGTATCGCCACGGAACTGAATGTGACCGAGGATGAAGTCGTCTCCATGAACCGACGTCTCTCCGGTGGCGATGCTTCTCTGAACGCCCAGATCAAGACCGATGGCGAAGGGGCTGCCGAGTGGCAGGACTGGCTGCAGGACGAGGATGCCGATCAGGCCTCCGCTTATGCAGAGCAGGACGAACTTGAATCACGTCGGGCAATGATGGAAGCGGCCATGGGCGAACTGAATGAGCGCGAACGTCACGTACTGATGGAGCGGCGCCTGAAGGACGACCCGATGACCCTGGAGGACCTTAGCAAGGTCTACGATGTCAGCCGTGAGCGCATCCGCCAGATCGAGGTTCGGGCCTTCGAGAAACTGCAGAAGGCAATGACGGCCATGGCTCGCGAACAAGGCATGGCGCTGAGCGCCTGAAGCGAAGCTGCATTGGATGCAATCCGGGCCGCCCCTGAGAACACGGGGGCGGCTCTTTTCCTTGCGTTTTCCGTTGCCGGTCCATTCCAAGGGCCCGGTTCGGGTGGAGCCTGCGTCGCGGAAGCTGAAGTGGTGCATTTGTAAACGAATGCCTGTCAGACGGTAACTTCAGTACTGCGGGTGGCGAACTCGATGGGAAATCACTCGTATTTGCCTGGGATACAAATGCGCAGATCGAACGCGCGCACCGAAACGCCCGTGTTGTCCAGCTGGGCATCTTCTCCCTCAGATCTACAGTTCCGCTCCTTCCGGCGGCCAGAACCGCAATGGTATGGCGGATGCACCGGTAGTGTTTTGCGCCCGGCAGTGTCGATCACCAGAAAGATTTTTCACTTTGGTGTCCGGCACCTGTCACCGGGCCGCGACGGTTGAATGGAACTTGGGGTCTGGTTGCTAGGCCGGTGAACCGACTCTTGCTAGGGTGCGGTTCGGGGCGTCTGATCGTGGAAGGACTTACAGTGTTGATCAAGTTGCGTGCGAGCGTTCTGGGGCTGGTTGCTTTGTTGGTGGCTGGGTGCCTGCCGCCGGACATGCTGCCCCCGGAGGATCGCCCTGCGGAACCTACGGATGTCAGCTATTATGCCGCCCGGCAGGATGGCAACCGGGCGCTGCGAGCCGTTGATGTCGTCAATTTTCATCCGTCGCTGCTGCGCCAGAGGGTGGGATATCGGACCGACGAGGCACCGGGGACGGTGATCATCGATACCAAGCGGTTCCATCTCTACCTAGTGGAGGGCGACGGCTGGGCGCTGCGATATGGAGTAGCCATCGGACGCGAAGGGTTCGGCTGGACCGGCGAGGGCGTGATTTCCCGTCGGGCACAGTGGCCGCGCTGGACGCCGCCGCCGGAGATGATCGAGCGGCAACCGGAACTGGCCCAGTTCGAACAGGGGATGCCGGGCGGTCCGAAGAACCCGCTTGGGGCACGTGCTTTGTATGTTTATCAGAACGGGCGCGACACGCTGATCCGGGTGCATGGCACCAACACGCCGAACAGTATCGGGCGGCGGGCATCTTCCGGCTGTTTCCGGATGTTGAACCAGGACGTGATCGACCTGTACAACAGAGTGCCGGATGGCGCGAAGATCATCGTGATGTAAACACGTTACCGCAACACGCGACCCGGCAGCCTGAACGTCAGCGCGTTGCCGCCGGGTATGCCCGGTGGTCCGGCCGAAAGGCTGCCACCAGAGGCAAGGATGATCCGGCGCATGACAGCCAGCCCGAGCCCTGCATTCCACAGGGCGGTGCGATCCTCCGACAAGATTGCGGCGATCGCCTCGTGATTGCGGGAATTGTCGCTGAAGTGGAAGGCGAGAAGACCGTCGGGTTGCTGTTCAACTTCCAGCATCATCACCACATTGCCGCCGGATGCGCCGACCAAGGCATTGGCGATGAGCTTGTCGATCACGGTGCAAAACGCGGGTTCGTTACATTCCAACTGTATCGGCGGCGCGGAAATAGAGTGGCGGAAGTCCGAATCCTGCTGGAGAAGCCTTGCCGTGACGAAATTGTCCAACTCGAGAGTGCGGACAACGGCTTCCTGATTGGCGAGGGTGACAAAATCTATGATCTCGTCAATCATCTTGCCGCCATTTTGGCCGATGCGCATCAGCATCTCAGTTAGTTTTCGGTTGTCTTCGTCTTCCTCTGGCAGGGTTTCGAGCAACATTTCCGCAATACTCTGGACGTTGCGCATCGGTGTGCGCAGGTCATGCGCTGCGCGGGCGATGAATCTCTCTGACTCCGGGTATTTCAATGCGGTCGCGGTTGCTGTCGCCGGCAGGAGCGTAACGAGCAGGGCTTGCAGCGGGCTCTCTGCCGGACGGATGGTGACATCCAACTGTTGCGTGCCGTTCGCTAGGGGGAGAGCCATTGTTCGCTTGAGTGACGTAGAGGACGCAGTGCATTCAGCGGCGAGGGCGGCAAGTTCCGCGCCGGGTTCGTCGCCTGCCGCGATGCCGGTGATATCGGTGCAGGCCGGGTTGACCGAGAGGCAGCGGCACGTACCGTCTTCCTGCCGGGCGATCAGCAGAACGGGGATGTCGAGCAATTCATAGGCTCTGAAAGCGTCTTGCAAACGTTCTTTCCCGTTGTCTGCGCGCCGCCATTGCGCGGTTTCTGCTCATCACTTTGGTCGGCGGACACCGCCACGCAAGAGAAACGAAGCGGCGTTTCAAAAATTTGAGCGAGCATCGCCGGACCTGGCCGGGATGCAGGTTTCGTCGGAATTCGTCCCGTCAGGCCTCCATCGCCTCAAGCTCGGAAATCATTGAAGAGATGAGAGCGATGCCCTTGTCCCAGAATTTCGGATCGGAGGCGTCGAGGCCAAAGGGTGCGAGCAACTCCTTGTGATGTTTGGAGCCACCGGCCCTCAACATCTCGAAATACTTGTCCTGAAAGCCCGGCGTTCCTTCGGCGTAGACGGCGTAGAGGGCGTTTACCAGTCCGTCGCCGAAGGCGTAGGCGTAGACATAGAATGGCGAATGGATGAAGTGGGGTATGTAGGTCCAGAACGTCTCGTAGCCGTCCATGAAGTTGAACACCGGCCCAAGGGATTCGTGGCTGATCTCCATCCAGATTGCGTTGATCTGATCGGGCGTGAGTTCACCCTCGGCGCGCGCGGCGTGCACACGGCATTCGAAATCGTAGAACGCGATCTGACGAACCACTGTGTTGATCATGTCCTCGACCTTGGAAGCGAGCAGCGCCTTGCGCTGAGCCGGTTCGGTCGTGGCGGCGAGCAGCTTCTGGAAGGTGAGCATCTCGCCGAAAACGGAGGCGGTTTCGGCCAGTGTCAGGGGCGTAGATGACAACAATTCGCCTTGGCCGGCGGCCAGTACCTGGTGAACGCCGTGTCCCAGCTCGTGCGCAAGGGTCATCACGTCGCGCTGTTTGCCCAAGTAGTTGAGCATGACGTAGGGATGCACGTCCGTCACCGTCGGGTGGGCGAAGGCGCCGGGGGCTTTCCCTGCCTTCACCGGGGCATCGATCCACCCTTTTTCGAAGAATGGTTCGGCGATCTCGGCCATTTTGGGGGCAAAGTCACCATAGGCGTCGAGAACGATCTTCTTCGCCTCCGGCCAGGCGACAACCTTCTTGTCTTCGGTCGGCAGCGGGGCATTCCGATCCCAGATCTCCAACTTTTCAAGGCCAAGCCATTTGGCCTTGAGTGCATAATAGCGGTGACTGAGGTCTGGGTAGGCGGCGACGACTGCGTCACGCAGGGCCTGCACCACCTCCGGTTCCACGTGATTGGCGAGGTGGCGGCCGGCCTGTGGTGTCGGCAGCTTCCGCCAATGATCCTCTATCGACTTTTCTTTGGCGAGCGTGTTGGTGATGCGGGCGAAAAGCGGAAGGCGTTCGGTGAAAACGCGGGCGAGCGCCTTGGCGCCGGCTTCGCGGCGGTCGCGGTCATGATCCGTCAGAAGGTTGAGAGTGGCCTCGAGTGGCAGGGACTCGCCGTCTACGTCGAAAGTCAGTCCGGCCATCGTCTCATCGAACAAGCGATTCCAGGCGGCGGCGCCCACAACTGACTGATCGTGCAGGAATTTTTCCAGTTCGTCGGACAGTTGGTGTGGCTTCATGGCCCGAAGGCGGTCGAACACGGGTTTGTAGCGGGCGAGTTCAGTCGAGGCGTCGAGCAGGGTAGCGAGGGCGTCATCCTCCAGCCGGTTGAACTCAAGGCTGTAGAAAACGAGGGGCGTGGATATGTCCGTCAACTTCGCCTGCATGTCGGAGAAGAACTTGGCGCGGGCGGAATCGGTGGTGTTCTGATAGTAACGCAAGCCGGCGAAACTCATCACACGGCCGGACTTGCCTTCGATGGCCTCATACCGCTGGACAGCGCGCAGCATGCCGGCTGCATCGAGAGTGGAGAGTTTGTTTTCGTAGTCATCCGCGAAGGCCCTGCATTCCGCCTCCAGCCATTCGATGTCCGCCTGAAGTTCGGGCGCGTCCTCGCCGGTGTAGAGATCCGACAGGTCCCATTCCGGCAAGTTGCCGAGATCGGGGCCGGAGGCGGCGTCGTTGGCGTCGAAGGTGCGGGTATCTTGCATGCGGGTTCTCACAATTCGATGGGTTCGTTCGTCTCGGGATCGACGGTTACGGGGGGCGCATCCTGCTTGCGGCGGATGATGATATCGCCGTTGGGCAGCACTTCGGGCAACTCGTACATGGCAAGGCCGCCGAGCTTCTCCGTCAGGTCGCGCAGACGCGGAATCAATTCGGCGAATAGCCCTTCCAGTTCGGGGCCGAGTTCGTCGATCATCTTTTCCAGCTCGGGGCCGATATCGTTCATCAGGCCTTTCATCGTCTCTTCCGCCCATTTCTCGAGGAACGGCTGGGGTTCCTCCGTCTCCTGCGCGAGGGCGGGGGAGAGCGAGAGCGAGACTACGGCGGCAAGAGCGATCTGTTTCATGGGCCTGAATATGGGGTGGATGGCCGGGAATGTCACGGGGTTGGCAACAGATCGACGGTGACGGGAAAATGATCCGAAGCCTGCAGGAGGGCCTTTTGCAGGGCCGGGGTGTCGAAGCACTCCGGATCGTCGAACGGATGCCAGATGCGCCAGACTGGCGCGGTGCGCGCGGCAAGGGCAGGGGAGAGCATGATGAAGTCTATCAACGTATTGACGTAGCGCTTCGCCTCACGGTCATAGAAACGGGCGGTTGCGGCGGTTGCGCCGCGCAGGCCTTCGCGCCAGCGGCCGGTGAAAGGCTCGACCAATTGTTCCTGCCCATCACCGCCCAGCACGACCTCCACGCCCGATCGCCCGAAGAGTTTCTCGAATGTGTCGAGACCGGGACCGTCGTTGAAGTCACCGAGTACGATCAGGTCTTCACCGGCGCGCAGATGTGTGTCCACCCGCTGCCGCAGCCAGATGCACTGAGCCAATTGCTTGCGGCGATTGCTGATGGAGATGGTCTGGGCTTCGGCTTCCGTGCGCGCGCCGCGCGGGGCCTTTGACTTGGCATGAACACCGATAAGGCGGAGTGGCCCGAGCGCGGTTTCGGCGGCGAGTTCGAGCGGTGGCTTGGAGAAGACATGGGTTTCGGCGGCGCTATCGACATCGGTGTCGAGTTCGAAGCGCTGGTCGAACCGGGGGGCATGACCCACCATGCCGCCCTGCGGATCATGCTCGATTGCCACGCTGTCCGGATCGTAGAGAGCGGCGATTTCCTGATGGGTCTCGCTCTCGAAGCCGATCAGGGCGTGGCTCTGGCGCAGGTCGAACGTATCCGCGAACCGGGAAAGGGCGCGGCTTGTGGATTGGCTCTTGCCAGTGTTCGGGGCTTCGATGATGAGGACGAGATCGGCATCAATGGTCCGCAGAACACGTGCAATTGCCTCGGCCTGTTCCTTGCGGGTGACGTTGTATACCTTCGACCATTCGCCATCGAGCAACAGGTTGTCGTGGCGGTCGAACAGTTCGGAGAACCAGCAGACGTTCCAGGTTGCAATGCGCATCAGGCGGCGGGCTGACGGGGATGGGTGCGCTGAATTTCTTCCCACGCGTCATTGATGGCGGCGAGTCGCCTGGTGGCAAGCTTGATCGCCTCTTCCGGCAGGCCGCGGGCGATCAGCCGATCGGGGTGGGTTTCGCGGATCAGGCCGCGCCATGCGCCGCGGATTTCATCAAGAGGCGCGTCGGCAGGGACGCCGAGGACCGTATAAGGGTCCGGTTCCGCATCGGGAACGTAGCGGGCGCGGATCTTGCGGAAACAGGCTTCCGTCAATCCCAGCTTCTCCGCAACGGTGCGCAGGAACTCGTTTTCGGCATCGTGGTAGAAACCGTCGGCGGTGGAAATGTGGAACAGGCCCTCAAGGATGTTTTCCAGAACCTCGCGATCATCGGCGAACATCTGGCCGATGCGGGCGGCATAGAATTCGTAGCCGGCGACATCCTGGCGGGCGAGGTTGAAGACGCGGGCTGCGCTTTCCTCGTCCTCCCGTGCGATGTGGAAGACTTCACGGAAGGCCGCAACCTCCGCCTGGCTTACTGCACCATCGGCCTTGGCCATCTTTGCACCCAGAGAGATGACCGCGATGGTGAAGGCGATGGAACGCTCCGGCGGGGTGCGGAGACGGTCGAATATCTCCGACAGGTGCTCGCCGGTAGCGAGTGCCTTCAGGGCTTCGAGAATGCGGGTCCAGATCGACATGGGCGAAGGCTATTCGGTTCCGGCAGGGTGGGCCAGTGGGGTTTTGCACTTTTGTGCGGTGCGATCTCAGAGCCGCTTCTGCAGGAGGCGCAGATCGTGCCAGTCACCGAATTTCCAGCCTGCTTCGGGAATGAGGCCAACCTCGATAAAGCCGTGGCGGAGGAAGAAGGCGCGGGCGGGGGCATTCTTTCCGGCCAGTCCGGCGATCAGGCTGTGAATGCCCGCTTCTCGAGCCTCCTCTTCCAGCGGCCGAAGGAGCGCGACGCCGAGGCCGCCGCCTCTTGCACCTTCGGCGAGGTAGATGGTGATTTCATGCGTGCGAAGGTAGCCCGGCCCGGCGCGAAACGGGGCACGGGTAGTGAAGCCGAGGACGGTGTCGCCGTCTGCCAGAACATGGGTGTTGGTCAGGGGGATATCCTTCGCCGCTTTCTCCGCGGTCGTGAAGGTGGTCGCCGTTTCACGAATGATCCGGTTCCAGATCTGCGCAATGGCACGGCAGTCTTCGGTGGTGGCGGGGCGTCTAACGGGCATAGCTCCAGAGAGCAGATTGCGGCCCCTTGCTCAAGCCGCTAGCGTGCCCGCTAACAGGCAGGAGGACACGATGAGCGTTTGGGATTTCTGGGTCGATCGGGGCGGCACATTCACGGATATCGTCGCCCGCGATCCGGAAGGCGTGCTGCATCGTGCGAAACTACTGAGCGAGAACCCCGAGCAGTATGAGGATGCGGCGCTGGCGGGCATGCGGCGCTTTCTCGGGCTGGAGGCGGACGAGCGGATTCCCGTGGCGCGGCTGGGGGCGCTGAAGATGGGCACGACGGTGGCCACCAATGCGCTGCTGGAGCGCAAGGGCGCGCCGGTGGTGCTGGTGACGACGCAGGGGCTGGGGGAGCAGTTGCGGCTGGCCTACCAGCACCGGCCACGGCTGTTCGACCGGCACATCGTGCTGCCGGAGATGCTGTATCGACATGTGATCGAGGCGAATGAGCGGGTGCGGGCCGACGGCGCGGTGGAGGTACCGCTGGACCTTGGTCATCTGGAGGCGGAGCTTGGCGCGGCGCGTGAGACCGGGATAGAGGCTTGTGCCATCGTGTTCGTACATGGCTACCGGCATACGGCGCATGAAGCGGCGGCGGCGAAACTGGCGCGGGAGATGGGTTTTGCTCAGGTCTCGGTCAGCCACGAGGTGAGCCCCCTGATGAAGATGGTGAGCCGGGGGGATACGACGGTGGTCGATGCCTATCTCTCACCCATCCTGCGGGCCTATATCGACCGGGTGGCGGCGGCCTTCGAGGGGGATATCGCGGGCAAGGTGATGTTCATGCAATCCTCCGGCGGGCTGACGGATGCGACGCGTTTTCAGGGTAAGGATGCGATCCTTTCCGGCCCTGCGGGGGGCGTGGTTGGGGCTGTGCGCACCTCCGCCATTGCCGGGCAGGAGCGGATCATCGGGTTCGACATGGGCGGCACCTCGACGGATGTGTGCCACTATGCGGGCGAGTATGAGCGGGTGCTGAACACCGAGGTCGCAGGCGTGCGGATCACCGCGCCAATGATGAACATTCACACCGTAGCGGCAGGGGGCGGCTCGCTGCTGACCTATGACGGCACGCGGATGCGGGTGGGGCCCGAGAGTGCGGGCGCGAACCCCGGCCCGGCCTGCTACGGGCGCAGCGGGGCGCTGGCGGTGACGGATGCGAACGTGATGCTGGGGCGGCTGCGCCCTGAGTTTTTTCCCGCGATTTTCGGACCCGAGGCCGACAGGCCGCTGGACGCGGAGGCCACCAAGGCTGCCTTCGAGGCGCTGGCGGGCGAGATCGGGATGGCTCCGGAGGAGGCGGCCGAAGGGTTCCTGAAGATCGCCGTGGAGAACATGGCGAACGCGATCAAGAAGATCTCCGTCCAGCGCGGCTACGATGTGCAGGGCTATTGCCTGACGGTCTTCGGCGGGGCGGGGGCGCAGCATGCCTGCGCGATCGCCGACACGCTTGGGATGGAGCGGTGCCTCATCCACCCGATGGCCTCGCTGCTGTCGGCCTACGGGATGGGGCTGGCGGATATCCGTGCCTCCCGGCAGGAGGCCGTGGAAGCGGTGCTGGGCGCGGAGGCGCGGCTGGAGGCGGCGGCGCGGCTCGATGCGCTCGGCTCCGCCGTTCTGGGCGAGGTTGAGGCGCAGGGCGTGGCCGAGACGCGCATTCGCGTGGTGATGACGGCGCATCTGAAGGTGAAGGGCACGGATACGGCGCTGGGCGTGCCGTTCGGACCGGAAGCGGAAATGCGGGAGGCGTTCGCCGAGGCACACAAGGCGCGGTTCGGCTTCGATCCGGGCGAGGCGGACCTCGTGATCGAGGCGGTGAGCGCCGAGGCGGTGGGCGAGGCGGCGGACCTTTCGGAGACGCCGGTGGAAACCGCCGAGGTGGACGAGACCGCCATGGATGTGGCGCTCGAGGCGCCGGTGTTCGCCTCGGGCGGATGGCTGGACAGCCGGTTCGTGAAGCGCGACGCGATGGCGCCCGGTGCGCGGCTGACGGGGCCGGCGGTGCTGGTGGAGGATCACACGTCGATCTTCGTGGCACCCGGCTGGCAGGCGCGGATTACGGAATTCGATCACGTCGAACTTGTGCGCGTTGAGGCGCGGGACAAGACGGGGGCTGTGGGCACGCAAGCCGACCCGGTGATGCTGGAGGTGTTCAACAACCTTTATATGTCCATCGCCGAGCAGATGGGCGCGGTGCTGGAGAACACGGCCGCGAGTGTCACGATCAAGGAGCGGCTCGATTTCTCCTGCGCGGTCTTCGACGCGGCGGGCGACCTGATCGCCAACGCGCCGCATATGCCGGTGCATCTGGGCAGCATGGGTGCCAGCGTGAAGACGGTGATCGCCGAGAACCCGCAGATGGGGCCGGGGGACGTGTTCGTGCTGAACGCGCCTTACAATGGCGGCACGCATTTGCCGGATATCACGGTTGTCACGCCCGTCTGGGACGATGGCGGGAAAGAGGTGCTATTCTACACCTCCGCCCGTGGGCACCATACGGATGTTGGCGGGCTGACGCCGGGTTCGATGCCGCCGGACAGCCGGACGATCCACGACGAAGGTGCCTATATCGACAACTGGAAGCTGGTGGACAAAGGGCGGTTCCGCGAGGTGGAGACGCGGGAGTTGCTGCTTTCGGCGAAGTACCCGGTGCGGGCGGTGGATATCAACATCGCCGACCTCAAGGCGCAGGTGGCGAGCTGCGAGAAGGGCGCGCAGGAGTTGCGGCGGATGGTGGCGCAGTTCGGTCTGGATGTCGTGCAGGCCTATATGGGCCATGTGCAGGACAATGCGGAGGAATGCGTGCGCCGGGCGATCACCACGCTTTCCGATGCCGATTATGTCTACCGGATGGACCCGGATTTCGACGGGGCGGAGCGGGAGATCCGGGTGAAGCTGCGGGTGAACCGGGAGGCGCGTGAGGCGGTGATCGACTTCACCGGGACGACGGGGCAGCTTGCGACCAACTACAACGCGCCGGAGCCGGTGACGATGGCGGCGGTGCTGTATGTTTTTCGGCTGTTGGTGGACGACAACATCCCGATGAACGAAGGGGTGATGAAGCCCCTACGGGTGATCCTGCCGAAGGGGACGATGCTGAGCCCGGAATACCCGGCGGCGATCATCGCGGGCAATGTGGAGACAAGCCAGGCGGTGACATCGGCGCTGTTGCTGGCGCTGGGTGTGCAGGCGGCGGCGCAATCCACCATGAACAACACGACCTGGGGGAACGCGACGTACCAGTATTACGAGACGATCTGCGGCGGGTCGGGTGCCGGGCGGCTGGCGGATGGGCGGGGGCATCCGGGCACCTCGGGTGTGCACACGCATATGACCAATTCGCGGCTGACGGATCCGGAGGTGCTGGAGTGGCGCTTCCCGGTGGTGCTGGATGCGTTCGGAATCCGGCATGGCTCGGGCGGGGACGGGGAATTTCGCGGCGGCGACGGGACGGTGCGGAAGATCCGGTTCCTCGAGCCGATGACGCTGGCGGTGCTGGCCGGGCACCGTGTGGTGCCGCCGCCGGGGCTGGAGGACGGCGGGCCGGGGGAATGCGGGCGCGTGCGGATCGTGCGGGCGGATGGCGGCGTGGATGAGTTGCGCTCCGCCGATCAGACGGAGATGGGGGCGGGGGATGTCTACTGGCTGGAGACGCCTTCGGGGGGCGGGTTCACGCCCCGGTAGCGGCTGTTGACATGAGGCGCTGACGCGCCGTTCCTTTTCTCCCCGCTCCTTTCCTTCGGAACGGAGCGGGGCCCCGCCGCGACGTCTCCGCCGCGCCTTGATTGGTGGTCTGTAGTCTGGTTTCGGGCTTCTTGATGCTTCTGCTGGGGAAGGCCGACAGGGCCGGCCATCTTCGAGCATCGCGAGTCGCCCCGGTCCGTCAAGGCCGGGCCGCCTTCGGCGGGCGCTGGCGCGCGCCATGACGGACCGGAACGAATCGCGTGTCAGGCTGGTTCGGGGATGGCCACGGGAGCGGTGTGGAGCGAGTCGCCCCGGCGCTCGACGTGCCATGCCGCCTCGGGCGCCATGCGGGCACGGCGGCGGGTGAGGGTCCAGGCGGGGTGGCCGCCGGGGGCAGCCCAGCCGGGGGCGGGGGCCATGTGCCAGCGGCTTTCCACCCCTTGTGCGCCGCCGTCGCCGGGGGTGAGCAGGAGGGCGGTGGGATTGCTGCCGGTCGACTCTGCCGCGAGATGCAGACGGCGGACGGGAGTAAGGGGAGGTGGCTCCGGCAGTTCTGCCACCACCAGTGGTACAACACCGCTGCGCAAGACTTCCTCGACCGTCCACAACAGGTCGTTGGCGCGGCTGGCGGTGACGAAGATGAGGCGGGCCGGTTCCAGCCACGGGATGATGCCGCAGCCGTTCATCCGGCCATCGGCCAGCGCGTGTCTGATCCAGAACACCGGCCCCGAAGCGGCGCGGGCCAGCATCATCGCGAAACTGTGGCGGGCGGGGCCGCAGGCCTCATGCGCGCGGGCCTTCAGCAACATCAGGCCGGGAGCGGGCGTGAGCAAGGCGGTGGGAACGGGCCGGGAGCGGGACAGGGCTGACATGGATGACTCCGTATTTTGTTCTTGTTATGTTCTCATATCCTGCGATATCGTCAAGGGCATGAGCCTGTTTCTGCCCGGACTGGACCTGCCGGTGCCCGCACTGCCCGCGGGGCTTGTCTACACGCCCGAATTCATCAACTCGACTGAGGAGCGGTGCCTGATGGCAGCGGTGGAACGGGAGAAGTGGAACCGCGAAATCAGCCGCCCGCGCCAGTCGCATGGCGGGCGCCACGGGCCGTTGCCGGACTGGCTGGCGGCAATCGCCCGCAGACTGGCCGACAGCGGCCATATGGAAGAAGTGGCGGACAAGGTCGTGGTCAACGGTTACGCGCCCGGGCAGGGCATCGGCGCGCATGTCGATGACACCGCAAGTTGCGGTGGAGAGATTGCGATCGTCAGCCTCGGATCCCTGGTCGAGATGGTCTTCGCCGAGGTGGCAGGTGAGCGAAAGGCGGCGCAATTGCTGGAGCCGCGGAGCCTGCTGATGCTGTCCGGCGCGGCCAGGTATGATTGGAGCCATGCGATTTCGGCGCGCAGGTCCGATCCGGTGGCCGGGATGAGGATGGCGCGGCAATGGCGGGTTTCGCTGACATTCCGCACCAGCGTGCGGCGAGGGCCGGCAACGGCCTGACGCTGTGACCGTTCAGGTGCCGGCGCGCTTGTCGAAGGCGGCAGCAAGCAGGGTGCGGGTATAGTCCGTCCGCGGATTGTCGAAAATCTCGTCGGCCGGGCCGGCTTCCACAACGTCACCCTGTTTCATCACCATCACCTTGTGGCTGAGGGCACGGACAACGCGGAGATCGTGGCTGATGAAGAGGTAGGCTAGACCGTGCCTGCGCTGCAGGTCGCGCAGGAGATCGACGATCTGGCCCTGCACAGTCATATCCAACGCCGATGTCGGCTCATCCAGCACAAGCAGTTTCGGTTCGAGAACCATGGCGCGGGCGATGGCGATGCGCTGGCGCTGCCCACCCGAGAACTCATGCGGATAGCGTTCCAGCATCGCCGGGTCGAGACCGACCTCGTGCATCGCCGCGCGTACCCTTTCTCGCGGATTGCCGTGCCGGTGTACCGTCAGCCCCTCGCCGATGATGTCGGCGATGGTCATGCGCGGAGAGAGCGACCCGAACGGATCCTGAAAGACCATCTGGATCTGGGATCGGAGCGGGCGGAGCTGACGGTTCGTCCAGCCCTGTATGTCACGCCCCTCAAAGCGGATCGGGCCCTCCGATGAGATCAGGCGCATGATCGCCAGGGCCAGTGTCGTCTTGCCTGAACCACTCTCGCCGACGATACCGATGGTTTCGCCCGCATGGAGGCGCAGGGTTGCAGCATTGACCGCCTTAACGTGGCCGACTGTCTTGCGCATGAAGCCGCGCTGGATCGGAAACCAGATACGCAGACCGTCGGTGTGAACGACTTCACCGGCGCCGGCAGGCACCGGGGCGGGGCGGCCGCTGGGTTCGGCGGCAAGCAGCATTTTCGTGTAGGGATGCTGTGGGTTGTCGAAAATTTCGGCCGTTGGACCCTGCTCGACGATTTCGCCATGCTGCATGACGCAGACCCTGTCCGCGATCTTGCGGACGATGCCGAGATCATGGGTGATGAAGAGCATCGACATGCTCTCCTTCCGCTTGAGATCGGCCAGCAGTTCGAGAATCTGGGCCTCGATAGTCACGTCAAGTGCGGTCGTCGGCTCATCGGCCACCAGCAGGTGCGGACCGTTGGCCAGAGCCATGGCAATCATCACACGTTGTCGCTGGCCACCTGAAAGCTGGTGCGGATAGCTGGAGAGTCGGCTTTCCGCATCGCGGATGCCGACCTGACGCAAGAGGTCAAGGGTTCGTTTGCGGGCGGCAGTGCGGGTTAGGCCCTGATGCAGTTCAAGGCTTTCGATGATCTGCTTCTCGATGGTCTGGAGCGGGTTGAGCGAGGTCATCGGCTCCTGAAAGATGAAGCTGACGTCGTTGCCGCGGACCCGCCTCAGGGCGGTATCGCTGGCCGTGACCATCTCTTCGCCGCGATACCGGACCGAACCAGCCACCTCGGCGCCGTCGCCCAGCAGTCGGACGGTGGAGAGCGCGGTCACCGATTTGCCGGAGCCGCTCTCACCGACCAATGCGACGGTTTCGCCCTCTGCCACTTCGAAACTGACACCCTTGACCGCGTGGGTCGCCTTGCCGCCCTGCCGAAACGTGATCGAGAGATTGTCGATTTTCAGGATCGGGTTCACTTGAAGGTCTTCCGGGGATCAAAGGCATCGCGCACGCCCTCGAAGATGAACACGAGTAGGGAGAGCATGATGGCGAACGTGAAGAAGGCGGTGAAGCCAAGCCACGGACGAGTGACGTTGTTTTTGCCCTGAAGGGCGATTTCACCGAGCGAAGGGTAGGAGGGCGGCAGGCCGAAGCCCAGGAAATCAAGGCCGGACAAGGCACCAATGGCACCGGTGATGATGAACGGCATGAACGTTAGGGTCGCGACCATCGCGTTGGGCAATACGTGGCGGAACATGATGCGACCGTCGGAGACGCCGAGCGCGCGCGCGGCGCGGACATATTCGAAGTTGCGGGCGCGCAGGAATTCGGCCCGGACGACGCCGACGAGACCTGTCCAGGAAAAGGCTATGATCAAGGTTGTCAGGATGGTGAAATTCATGGGGATGATCGCGGCGATGATGATGATCACGTACAGCGACGGTGTGGAGTTCCAGATTTCGATGATCCGCTGGAAGAAAAGATCCAGCAGACCGCCGAAATAGCCCTGAACCGCACCGGCGGCGATGCCGATGGCCGAGGCGAAAAAGGTAACGGTGATGGCGAACAGGATCGAAATTCGGAAGCCGTAGATAACGCGGGCGAGAAGGTCGCGCGCCTGATCGTCCGTGCCGAGGAGGTGCCGCGCGGAGGGCGGCGCCGGAGCAGGACCGCCAAGGTTCTCGTCAATGGTGCGAAAGTTGTAACGGATGGGCGGCCAGAGCAGCCAGCCGGCGTCAACCGGTTCGCCGGCATAGGTGCCGGTGGCGGCTTCTTCCATCACCGCTTCAGGATCGTCGAGGCAGTCCTCTATACCGCCGGTTTTGATGAGGCAGACGACAACCTCGTCCGCATATTCGGCTTCTGTCCGGAACTCGCCGCCATAGGACTCTTCCGAATAGAAACTGACAATCGGAAAGCGCCAGTCACCGCGGTAACTGGCGATGATCGGCTTGTCGTTGGCGAGCACCTCGGCAATGAGTGAGAGGCCAAAAAGAAGAAGGAAAATCCAGAGCGACCAGAAGGCCCGGCGATTTGCGCAGAAATTCTGCCAGCGGCGCTGGCCAATCGTCCGCAGTGGATCCTGCGGCAGGGGTTCTGCCTGAAGTTCTTGCCCGGCAGCGCTCATGTGTTGCGACTTTCGAAGTCGATGCGGGGATCGACCCAGACATACATGAGGTCGGATATGATCCCGAGGATCAGGCCTAGAAGACCAAAGATATAGAGGGTGCCGAAGTAGACCGGATAGTCACGGTTGAGCGCGGCTTCGAAGGCGAGGCGGCCAAGGCCGTCGAGGCTGAAGATCACCTCGATGATCAGGGACGCGCCAAAGAGTACGGAGACGAGAATGCCGGGAATGCCGGCCACGATGATGAGCATGGCGTTGCGGAACACGTGACCGTAGAGCACGCGGCTTTCCTTGAGACCCTTCGCGCGCGCCGTCATCACGTATTGCTTGCGGATTTCGTCCAGAAAGGAGTTCTTCGTCAGCAGTGTCAACGTTGCGAAGCTACCGATCGTCAGGGCCAGGGTGGGCAGGGCGATGTGCCAGAAGTAGTCCGCGACCTGACCGATGAGCGTATAGCTGGATGCGTCAGAGGAGGTGAGCCCGCGCAGCGGGAAAATCTGCCAGTATGAACCGCCGGCGAACAGAACGATCAACAGGATGGCAAAGAGAAAACTCGGAATAGCATAGGCGACAATGATGATGCCGGACGTCCAGGTGTCGAAACCGGTGCCGTCCTTTACCGCCTTGCGGATGCCGAGCGGGATGGAGACGGCATACGCGATGAGCGTGGACCACAGGCCAAGCGAGATCGAAACCGGCATCTTTTCGAGGATCAGGTCGATCACCGAGATGGAGCGGAAATAGCTCTGACCGAAGTCGAAACGCAGATAGTTCCAGACCATCTCCCCAAAACGCTGGTAGGCGGGCTTGTCGAAGCCGAACTGTTTTTCCAGATCGGCGATGAAGTCCGGCGGCAGGCCCTGTGCGCCCTTGTAGCCACCATCGCCGCCGGAGGCGATGCCGGCGTCGCCGCCCCCGGAAATGCGATCGGTGGCCGAGGCCGTTTCATCCTCGATCTGGGAAAGGATCTGCTCGATCGGGCCACCGGGAACGAACTGGATCAGCGCGAAGTTGATTACCAATATGCCCAGCAGCGTCGGAATGACGAGCAGCAGTCTTTTGAGGATATACGCGCCCATGGTGGCCTAGAATGCGCCTTCGGACTGAAGTTCCCTGGCCCGTTCAGCGTCATACCACCAGAAGTCGGTCTCTCCCATGGCATAGGGCGGAAGGGTATCAGGCCTACGATAGACATCGAAGAAGGCGATGTTGTGGGTCTTGTTGTGCCATTGCGGCACCCAGATGTGCAGGGCGCGCATGACCCGGTCGAGCGCGTGAACGGCGACGGTAAGGTCATCCCTGGACTTGGCCCGCTCCACCTCTCCGATCAGGGCATCCACAGCCGGGTTTGCCAGCCCCATGAGGTTGGCGGAGCCTTGTTCCTTGCCGGCGGCGGAGGAGAAGAGTTGTCGCAGTTCCATACCGGGCGTGATCGACAAGGCATAACGTCGGGTGGTGATGTCGAAATCGTATGTCTTCTCCCTTTCCGTCGCCTGCGCGTTGTCCACTTTCAGGTGAACGGCGTCGATGCCGATCTTGCGCAGGTTCTCGATATAGGGGTTGACGATACGGTCGAAGCTGGGGCTGTCGTTCATGATCTCGATGCGCAGTATTTCACCCGCTTCATTGCGGCGCATGCCGTCATCACCCACCGTCCAGCCGGCTTCGTCCAACAGTTGTCCGGCCGTACGGCGGGCCGAACGATCAAGCTGCTGGGCGCGGGAAACGTTTGGCGAATAGGCGGGCTCGGTAAAAACCTCTTCGGGCAAGTGCTCGCGCAGTGGTTCAAGAAGTTTCAGTTCATCTTCGGAGGGCATCCCCTCCGCCTGAAGATAGGAGTTCTCCCAGAAGCTGTCGGTGCGGCTGTAAATACCATAGAAAAGCGTCTCGTTCGACCATTCGAAATTGAACATCTGGCCGATAGCGATGCGGACACGCGGATCGCTGAACTTTTCGCGGCGCAGGTTGAAGAAGAAGCCCTGCGCCCCGTTCACCCGCCCGTCGGGCACGCTCTCCTTGATCATCCAGCCCTTTTCCAGTGCCGGAAGGTTTTCGTAGCCCGTGCCCCAAATCAGCGATGAGTACTCTGTCCGGAACAGGTAAGTGCCGCCTTTGAACCCCTCGAATGCCGCAGTGTAATCGGCAAAATATTCGAACAGCAATTCGTCAAAGTTCTGGCGGCCACGATTGATGGGCAGGTCCTTGCCCCAGTAGTCCGGATCGCGCACGTAGGTCACCGACCGGCCCAGGTCGAGGTCTTTCAAAAGATATGGGCCTGAACCGACCGGCGGCTCCAACGTCGTTTCCGCAAAGTCCCTGTCTTCCCAATAGGTGGCCGAAAATACCGGCAATCCGGCGGCCGTCATCGGCAATTCACGCGTGTTGGCGCCTTCCTTGAAGGTATACTTGACGCGACGGTCATCAAGCTTTTCCACCGTTTCGAAGTCGCTCAGGACGACCTTGTAGCTTGGGTGGCCTTTTTCCAGCAGCACCTCGTAGGAAAAGACAACGTCTTCGGGACGGACCGGGGAGCCGTCGGAGAAACGGGCTTCCTCTCGCAAGGTGAAGATCGCCCACTGGCGATTCTCCGGATATTCGATGGTTTCCGCGAGGAGGCCATACATCGCGTCGGGTTCGTCCGCGTTACCCTCCATCAGGCTTTCGAAGAAGATGGAGGCGCCAACCGGCGTGGTGCCCTTCAGGATGAAGGCATTGAGGTTGTCAAAGGTGCCGAACCCCCAGGTAGAAAAAATACCGCCCTTCGGGGCATCGGGATTCACATAGTCGAAATGCTCGAAGTCCGGGCCATATTTAAGATCACCGAAAACGGAAATACCGTGGCTGACAATGGTTTCGCCGTTGTCGTGACTCTCAGCGGAAGCTTGTGACTGTGGCCCCGCGAGGGCGAGGCATAGAACGCCTGCGCTGAAAATTTTTCCGGCGATAGATCGGGACGCAGCGGTACTGAGCAAATCGGATCTCCCGTTGGTTTTTCCCTCGCATTTCACTGTAATGCGGAAATCCGGGAGGTAAAGTTACATTGCATTCATCTTCCCGCGAGGGCGGTCTGGACGCCGCAGGCTGCCTATTTTGCCTGCGGCGAAGAGTGTCTCCATGGGCCGGAACTTTAACCGATCAGTCGTCGAGGCTGTCGAGATAGGCGATGAGTGCGGCCCTGTCTTCGGCATCACGCATGCCGCGATAGGCCATCTTTGTGCCGGATGCGAAGCCTTTGGGGTCCGCGAGGAAATGGCCGAGCTGATCTGGCGTCCAGTCGCCCTCGATACCGCCGAGCGAGTCTGAATAGGTGTAACCGGCAGCGGAGGCGATATCGCGACCGACAACACCATATAGGTAAGGTCCGACGCCGTTTGCTCCGTCCTCCAGCTTGTGACAGGCGGCGCAGGCGCGGAACAGACCTTCGCCGGAAGCAGGATCGGCCTCGGCCACCAGTGCGGCCATGTCCACGGTTTCCTCTTCCGCGACCTCGGCTTCACTGTCGCCTTCGGGCACTTCGATCACATAGGCGTTGTGATGCTCTTCTCCATGACCACCCTCACCACCGTGAATGAGCGCCTCTGCCCCCATCTTTAGGAGGAGGAGAACAAGCAGAGAGCCGCACACGCCGCCGACGATTTTCGTGATTTCCATCGTATTCATGTTCAGAACACCCGATCCGTTATTAGGCCTTGGCAGTGGCAAGCCTGCCCGCTATGCGCCGATTTGGCAAACTTCTATCCGCTTCCCCTAGCCGCGTGCAAGGTGTAGAAGCCGCGACCAATCGACCAACGCAGAATTTCAGGAACGGATTAGGTGGCAAACAGTAAAGGAAGAATTTCCTACCAGGGCGAACCGGGTGCATACGGGCACCAGGCCTGCCGTGAGGCGCGGCCAGAGTACGAGCCGGTACCGGCTGCGACTTTCGAGGGCGCGATCGACCTCGTGCACCAGGGGGAATGCGATCTTGCGATGATTGCCGTGGAGAACTCCACCTACGGCCGTGTCGCCGACGTGCACCAGTTGCTGCCGGAAAGCGGGCTCCATATCATCGGGGAGCATTTTGTTCGCGTGCACATTAATCTTTTGGGTGTTCCGGGTGCGCGGGTGGAAGACGTGACGCGGGCGATGTCACACCCGGTGCTTCTGGGCCAGTGCCGTGGCTTTCTGAAACCTCTCGGAATCGAACGAATCGCAGGCTACGACACGGCCGGGTCGGCCAAGCATGTGCGGGAAGCAAACGACAGGTCGCTTGCGGCGCTGGCCTCCCCTCTCGCGGGGGAGATCCATGGGCTGGATGTGCTGGCCGCGGAGATCGAGGACAACAAGAACAACACAACACGATTCCTGGTGATGGCACGGGAGCCGGAAGAGCAGCCGGTGGACGACGGACACCGGGTGATGACGTCATTTGTGTTCCGGGTGCGCAATATTCCTGCTGCACTTTACAAGGCTATGGGCGGGTTCGCGACCAACGGAGTGAACATGGTCAAGCTGGAGAGCTACATGGTCGGCGGTTCGTTTACGGCGACCCAGTTCTTTGCCGAGGTCGAGGGCCACGCCGAGGAACCGGCAGTCGCGCGGGCTTTGGAGGAGCTGGAATATTTCACGACCGAGTTGCGGATTCTCGGGATCTATCCGGAAAGTGTTCAGCGTTTTGCCAGCGACGACGTGGCTTGAGGTAACGGACGTGAAAACGGTCTCCTGACCACAGGCCAGATGTCAGGTAACGCTTCCTGGCGTCGTCACACAAGTTGGTCTCGCTAGACTGCTTGACGGAATGTTTTCGTTGCTTCCTCTTGTTCGAGCCGGAATTTCTCGGCGATCGCGGAGAGTTGGCTGATGTTGCTGTCCAGCGCCTGCGCTGCGGCCGCGCTTCGACTGGCCATACTGGCGTTGGACTGGATATTACCGTCCATGTCCCGGATGTTATCGCGCATTTCGGCTATGTTCTCAAATTGCTCCCGCCCGGAGTTGGCGATCTGGCTGATGGTTCCGGCGAGCGCATCGAGGGATTCGGTTATGAGGCCAAGAGCGGTACCTGTCTGTTCAACCATCTCGACACCCTGACTTACGCTGGATGTCGTGGCCTCTATCAGGACTGAAATATCGCGTGCGGCTTCCGACGAGCGCTGCGCGAGGGTGCGGACCTCCGACGCGACGACAGCGAAACCCTTGCCGGCCTCGCCTGCGCGAGCCGCCTCGACCGCAGCATTGAGGGCGAGCAGGTTTGTCTGGAAGGCAATTGATTCGATGACGCTGATGATTTCCGTGATGCGGCCGGAGCTTTCCTGAATCCTGCCGACGGCTGATACTGCACGTGATACGGCGCGCGAGCCCTCGTCCGTCCGGTCTGTCAGGTGGCGGGCTAGCGATTCCGCCTCATCCAGTCGCTTGCTGTTCGCCGAAACGGTCTCTGTCAGTTGTTCCATCGTCGCCGAGGTTTCCTGAACACGCGCCGCCTGCTTCTCGTTTCGCTGTGCCAAAGCGGCCGCTTCATTGTTGATTTCGCTAGTATTTGCGCGCGCCACGACCACCGCGGACTGAACGTCGCCGATCATCCCGCGCAGCGAAGCAACCGAACCGTTGACACCCTGCCGCAACTCCTCGAACTGGCCACGCAGTGCCTTGTCCATGCTGTGGGAAAGATCGCCAGATGCGATAGAGGACAGGTTTTGCTGAATATCGCCAAGCGTTTCGGCTATGGCGGCAAACAGAGCGTTGAGGCTTTCAGCGAGCTTGTTCATGCGTTCGTTGTCAAAGGAACGCGTGATCTTGCTGCCGAACCGGCCCTCGACACCCTGAGAGACGAGCGCGGTAAATTCCTGCTCCATCAGTTTCATGAGCTCCTCCCGCTCCGTCTCGCTCCGCGCGCTGGCTGCCTCCATTTCGGTGAGAGCCTGTTGGGCGCGTTGCTCGGCTTGTCGGGCGCGCTGATTGTCGGTTTCGGCGGCGGCGGTCAGTTCGAGACGGAAATGGGTCATCAGGATCAGCGCGGTCGATTCGATGATGAGAATGACCGCGTGGAATACAGTGCGTAGGATGCTGGCTCCACCAGGGTATATGAGGCTGGAGAGAAGGAAGTTCAGCGTCAGATGATGAACCGCGATCAGGGCGGTGGCGGCGAGCAGCGCCCGGATGTCCACCAGCGTCGAGAGAACGGCGATGATGGCGAAGAAGTACATGTGGCTGTCCACTTGCCACGGATGGCCGGCGAGGCTCGCCGTGATCAGGCTCGCTTGGGCTACGAGGTTGATCGCGATGGATATTTTTGCTGCCTGCGGGTTCAGGCGAAGCATCGCGAGTGGCACGAGACAAAGGACGGCGGAAAGGCTGGCGAAGACGATGATGTTTTGGCCGAGCAACAGGCAGATTGCGGCGATTACCGGCAAGTGCAGGCAGCCGAAGATAGCGAGGATTTTAACCTCCCGCTCCTGCGAGGTGGAGGAAGTCATACGTGCAGCGGACATCAGGCCAACCCTCCGCAAAGAGTGGAAATACGTGCAGAATCAAGGAGAAACCAGATTTCAGGAGCTCTCTTGACGTGCGTAAGCGACGCCGACGAAAAGACGGCACGCCGGAATGGCAGAGCGCCTTTTGCGGGAATTTCCGTCCCGCCTGTCCGGGCGATGGCCCTCGCTGCATCTTGCCAGGGATTGGCGATGACCACCACAGGTTCGCCGGGGCGGGGCGTGGCCGTCGCGATCGTCGCTGCCAATGGCAGCAGGGCGACGCCGATAAAGAACACGGTATTGGTCAGTTTCAGCATTCGGATCCTCTGCACTTGAAGCTGGTGCAGAGTGTCCGCAGGACGTTAACGGGCGGTTTCCATCACGCCGCAAGAGGCGACCTCTAGCTGGATTTTGCCTTGATTTTTAAATGTTTGGCGATCAGACGGCTGATCTTGGCGGAGAAATCCTTGCGACGCATGTCGACCGGCACCAGCATAGCCTTGGCGGCGAGGTTCTTCGGCTTCAGTCTGATATTGAAAGCAAGTGTGGTGCCGGAGGCTGCCGGCGACAGGCGGAAATCCAGCGTTACCGCGATGCCGTGGGCCGAGGTTTCGAGGGCAAGGTAATCCGGCGGGTTGTCGTTGGAAAGCGTCACCTGCGTGTCTAGGGGCAGGGGGCCGGCCTTGCCGCTGACATTCCAGACCTGACCGGGTGAGTAGGACGGCGGGTCACCGACCGGAGTTACCTGCAAACCCGCTGATTTTGCAAGGTTTTCCCAGTGCGGAAAGTCTGTCAGGCGGGGGTGGATCTCACTTGCGGTTTCCGCCGCCTCGATGGTTCCGGAGAGCTTGGTCAAGGTCAGTCCTCCGCCAGCCAGCGCTCGATCAGAGTGCGGGCGATGGCACCTTTGCGCGCGGGACGGAGAGCGGGATTGTTGCCGGCCAGTGAGGCGCGGATTTCATCCTTCGTGGCCCAGATCGCCTGTTCGAGTTCGGCCGGGTCGAGTGTGATCCGCTCATCCTGTGCATGACCCCAGCACCCGATCATGAGGGAGGCCGGAAACGGCCATGGCTGGCTGGCCATGTAGCCGACTTCACCAACAGAAATGCCTGATTCTTCAAAGGTTTCGCGGCGAACCGCGGCCTCTATCGTCTCGCCCGGTTCCATGAAGCCGGCCAACAGGGAGAACATGCCGTCGGGCCAGCCGGGAGAGCGGCCGAGGAGGACGCGCTGGCCGTGGGTGACCAGCATGATGACGACGGGATCGGTGCGGGGGAAGTGGCTGGCCTTGCAGGCGGGACAGGTGCGTTGCCAGCCGCCGAGGGTGACATCGCTGGCGTGGCCGCAGCGGGCACAGAAACCGTGGCCCTGGTGCCAGGCGAAGACACCGCGGGCGGTGGCGGCGTGGGCGGCATCCTCGGGACTGAGCAGACCCATGTTGGCGCGGATGTCGAGAAAGGCTTCACCGGGGCGCATGGCGGGGTGGCGGTTCTGGCTGGTGTCCATGAACTGCCCGAGCAGGGCCGTGTCGGCGTCGGGGTCTTCCCAGGTGGAAATGTCATGAGCGAAATGGGGTGCGCCGGAGGCATCAAGGCCAAGAAAAACAGGGTCTTGCGCTGCTTCGGACAGGATCGGTGCGTCGAGAGGAAGCCAGCGGAGAAATGGTTTTTCCTGCCCCTCGAACAGCGCCTTGCCGCGCCATATCACCGCCGTTCTGGCAACGGGATCGGCGCGGAGACGGGCCTGATCACTGGCGTTGCGGAGGTGGCCTGCGCGGTCCAGCGTGGCGCCGGCGAAGGTGATGGGCGGATGGCTTGGCATGGGAAATTCCTGACGATCTGGGCCGGGTTTAACCGCAATCGGACCGTTTTGGCAACGTGGGCTGCCGGTCTTGTGATCGGGCGCCGTCTGGCCTATATGGGCGTTGAGAGGTTGGTGCGGGCGAGCGCCTCGCCAACCCGGTCAGATCCGGAAGGAAGCAGCCGTAACGAGCCCCGCTTGGGTCGTTTTCCAGCCTCTCACCTTTCCACCCCTTGCAGACAAGGCCCATAGCGCAATTTCGGCGTATGGGTTTGGTATGGTTTCCATATGGTTTTGGTATGGGTGAGCTTCGACTTTTCGCCGAATTTGCCCGGCTGACACCTGCGCGATGCCAAGCGGCGGTGAGGTAACTGTTTTCGTTACCTGAAAGGTAGGCGATTTGATTACCCCGCTGTCCCGGCGACTATACTGTCGCGACCGCCACAGCCACGCTTGCGAAGCGCTTGGCAGCGCCAATGAGGTTGGATGACGTTGCGTAATAATAAATCCGATTGATTTAAAAGTGTTGATTTACAAATAACGAATCGATATACAGAGGCCGCCTTCTGATAGGGTAACATTAGCCCGGGTCGCGGTGAACGAACTGCGAATCCAAGAAGAGCCAGCATGCTGCAGGAACTGCTCCAAGAGAAGGCAGTCGGCGCCGCCAACAAGAAACGACAATGAAACTATTTGAGCGCGCCTTGCGTGTGTCCTGTGACGCGCTACATGCCGATGCGCGCAAGTTGATGCGTCCTGGAGGACTACCATGCCTGTATTGAGTTTCTACGTTCTGAGCCAGAACGGCAAAAGTGACAACGGTACCTTCGATTCCTTCGGAGGTGCGCCGATCAGCGTCGATACGATCGACGATTTCGTCAATCAGGCCGATTTCGCGGGCTCGGCGCTGGAGGGAGCGACCGTTGGCGGTTTGGCAACCGTGAACCTGAACGGGACCGACTACACGCTGGTGGAAGTGTCGCTGGGTGGCGAGACCTATTACGCGGAGACGAGCGGCTTCAACCTCGAATCCCTCGGGACGGTGCAGAATGTAATCAGCACATTGGAGGCTGCGGATTTCGATGAGGGCGAGGGCGTGCTCGTCTGCTTCGTGCGTGGCGCGATGATCGAAACGGCGGATGGCCCGCGGGCGGTGGAAACCCTGCAGGCCGGCGACATGGTGCTGACGGCGGACAATGGCTATCAGCCAGTGCGCTGGGCGGGATCCACCCGCGTTTCCGCCCGTGGCCGCTTCGCGCCCGTGCGGGTGAAGGCGGGGGCGTTGGGCGACGGTCCGTCAACGGACCTGCTGGTTTCACGGAAGCACCGGATGCTGGTGAAGGGTTGGCGGGCAGAACTGCTGTTCGGCGCGAGCGAAGTGCTGGTGACGGCGGAGAGCCTGATCAACGACGGCACGATTCGCCGCGATGCATCGTCGGCACGGGTCGAGTATTTCCATGTGCTGTTCGATCGGCACGAACTGATCTGGGCCAACGGTTGCCTGAGTGAAAGCTTCAACCCGAGCGAAGCGGCGCTGAGCGACATGGAGGCGGCGACGCGCGACGAAGTGTTGGCACTGTTTCCGGCGCTGGCCGGTGACACCGACGCGATGGCGGAGAATGTCCGAATGGTTCCCGGCCGGGCCGAAAGTGCGCTGTTGGCGCCCGCACACTGACCGCATCCGAATCCTGCCGCCGGTTTGCCTTGCCGGCGGCATCTACTCGGCTATCAGGCGCGCCTCCTTGCCGGTGACGACCATGCGGGCCGTCTTGCCGTAGGATCGCGGGCTTTCCCGCAGTTCCGGGAACAGGGCATAGATCTCGTCTCTCACATGCCGCTCACAATCCTGCAGCGCGATGCTGGAGGGATTGAAACTCTCGCTCGCCGTGTCGTTGGAGAGGATGATCTGGTGAGTATCGAACAGAATGTGGAAGTAGTCGATGGTATCGACATCGGGCACCGGACGGATGGTGTCGTCATTGATGAGGCTCTCGGCCGTCGCCAGCACTTCCTCCTGCCCGAACAGGACTTCAGCCCGCCAGCCACGGATGACGACGCGGTGACGGGGTGAGACGATGAGATCCTGCGAGGGCGCGCCGGGGCCCAGGGCACCCGCCGAGATGCAGACGGGGCGGAGCGAGCCACGGGCGCGGACGGTGTTGCTGCCGATCCAGCAGATGGGCAGGGGGCCTTCGTCCAGCGTGGTGACGGCATCGCCGATGGCAAGATCCTCGACCGGCACGGGGCCGTCCGGGGTAGTGATCAGGGTGCCGCGGGCGAAGCATACGGCGACTGGCGCGGCATCCGAGAAGGCGCCATCCTCTTCCAGTTCGGCCAGCATGTCGGCGCTGCCGGGCAGAAGGCCGAGGGCCGCAAGATCCGTGCCGGTGCTGTCGGCGTAATATTCATCGCCGCCGAGCGTAACGCGGGCCAGTTCATATTCGACGCCGCCGAGTGGCACGGTGGCGATACCGTTGCAGATGCCGTCTTCCAGAGGCGTTCCCTCCAGAGTCGCGGCGTCGAGTTCGTGCGAGTCCGTGGGTACGAAAATGGCGGGGGGCTGGAAGTGGCCATCGCCGCTTTGCCCTGAAAATTCAAACTTGTAGAATGCCCAGCCGGCCATTTGTGCCCTTCCGATCCGGCCTTATTTCTGCCTTGATTTCAACATATTTCGCAAGTGCGAAGAAATCATTACGTTCGATTAAGACTTCTGATGGGGTAATCGCAATAGGAGACACGTACTCCTGCCTGCCAAAGTTGCAACCGGTGGGTGAATTTCTCGGTGGTGCTGCGCTGCATTCAGCCGATGGCGCGGGGCCGAGAGCGCTTTCGCTGCCGGTCGAATCGGGGTAGCCAAGGTTATGGACAGCACGCCTCAAAGCCCCGCCTACCAGGTTCTTGCCCGCAAGTACCGCCCGCACACCTTCGCCGATCTGCGCGGGCAGGAGGCGATGGTGCGGACGCTGAAGAACGCTTTCGCCGCCGACCGGATCGCCCATGCCTTCATCATGACGGGTGTGCGTGGGGTGGGAAAGACAACCACAGCGCGAATCATCGCCAAGGGGCTGAACTGCGTCGGGCCGGACGGCACAGGCGGGCCGACGATCGAGCCCTGCGGCCAGTGTGAGGCCTGCGTGGCGATTGCCGAGGGCCGGCATGTCGATGTGCTGGAGATGGACGCTGCCAGCCGCACCGGCGTGGGCGACATCCGCGAGATCATCGAGAGCGTGAACTACCGGGCGGCCTCGGCACGCTACAAGGTCTACATCATCGATGAGGTGCACATGCTGTCGACCAGCGCTTTCAACGCGCTGCTGAAGACGCTGGAGGAGCCGCCAGAGCATGTGAAGTTCATCTTCGCCACCACCGAGATCCGCAAGGTGCCGGTGACGGTGCTGAGCCGCTGCCAGCGGTTCGATCTGCGGCGGATCGAGCCGGAGGTGATGATCCAACTGCTGGGCGAAGTGGCGCGGAAGGAAGGCGCCGAAATCGGTGCGGAGGCTCTGGGCCTGATCACCCGTGCGTCGGAAGGCTCCGCGCGCGATGCCCTGAGCCTTTTGGACCAGGCGATTGCGCATGGCGCGGGCGAGACTTCGCTCGACCAGGTGCGGGCGATGCTGGGGCTGGCAGACCGGGGGCGTATCCTCGACCTGTTCAACCTGGTGATGACGGGCGACGCGGCGGGGGCGCTGGCGGAGCTTTCGGCGCAGTATGCCGACGGGGCGGACCCAATGGTGGTGTTGCGGGACCTGGCCGAGGTAACGCACTGGATTTCCGTGGTGAAGATTTCGCCCGACGCTGCCGAAGATCCGACGGTGAACGCCGACGAGCGCACACGCGGGCTGGAGATGGCGGGCAGGCTGTCGATGCGGGTGTTGTCGCGCAGCTGGCAGATGCTGCTGAAGGCACTGGAAGAGGTGGCGGCTGCGCCGAACGCGATGATGGCGGCGGAGATGGCGCTTATCCGGCTGACGCATGTGGCGGACCTGCCGACGCCGGGCGATCTGGTGCGCAAGCTGCAGGCGCAGCCGCCGGTGGCGGGTGGCGCGACACCGCGGGCGCCGGGGCCGGCAGGCGGCGGCGGTGCGCAGGCGGTGGCCGGTGGCGCGCCGGTGCAGGCGCAGGCGGAACCGGGCCCCTATGCGCCCTATGCCACGTTCGAGGACGTGGTGCGGCTGATCCGGGCGCGGCGGGACATGGCGCTGCTGATGGAGGTCGAGCGGGGGCTGCGGCTGGTGAAATACACGCCGGGGCGCATCGAGTTCTCGCTGGCGGATGACGCCGCCCCGAACCTCGCCGCGAGACTGGCGGGGCGGTTGCAGGACTGGACGGGCACCCGCTGGGGCGTGACGGTGGTGAGCGAGGCCGGAGCACCGACAATTGCCGAGGTGCGGGCGGCGGACCGGAGCGACAAGATCGGGCAGGCGCTGGCGCATCCGTTGGTGCAGGCGGTGATCACGGCGTTTCCGGGCGTGAACGAGGATGCGATCCGGGTGCTGGAAGCGGTGGTCGAGGACGAGGGCAACGAGGACATCGTGCCGATCGATCCGGAGGAGGACGACGACTGGATGCCGGTGGATCCGTTCGAGGAATAGGGGGGCCGGGGTGGAACCCGGAGGCATTTGGATTGCCTTGACGCGAGAATTCGCAGTCGGGAATTGTGTGCGCGCATTTGCAGGGAACCTGAAGGTGAGGCATGGCTGAGAAGGTGAAGGGGCCGGCATCGTATTTTCCGGCAATCGAGGCGAAGTACGGGCAGCCGATTGATTTCTGGAAAGAGCTGATCCGCGGTAGGACCGGCCAGAAGCACATGGAGCTGGTCGGCTGGCTGAAGGCGGAGCATGGGATGGGGCACGGCCATGCCAATGCGCTTGTCGCCCATACCTTGCGTGAAATGAACGATAAGGGCTGATGGCGGGCTGGTCTCCTTTCGGACCGGCTCGGCCGGGGTGGCGGGTGTGCCAGCCGGTGAATAAGGTGCGGGCGTGCAGGCAACAGGGGTGAACCGATGCGAACCTCCGGAAGAAAATATGTCATTACCGGTGCGGGGCGTGGTCTTGGCGCGGCGCTGGCGACCGTGATGGCCGATGCGGGTGCCCGGCTGGTATTGCTGGCGCGGTCGGAGACAGCCTTGCAGGGCACGGCCGACACGATCTTTGCCAGGACCGGGCAGCGGGTTGCGACCATGACCTGCGATCTTGCGGATCGTGAAAGCTCTGCTGCGGCAGGTGCATGGCTGGCCAGAGAGCATGCCGATCTTGACGGGGTAATCCACAACGGGGCCATGTGGCTTCCTGCCCCGTTCTCTGCGGCCTCCGATGCCGATATCGAGACCTGCGTCGCCTCGGCGGCCATCGGTTCCCTGATCCTGACACGCCACCTGCTGCCGAACCTGCTGGCGAGGGAGCACGCCGACATCCATACGGTTGTTTCGACGAGCGGCGTGCAGAATTACCCGCTCGATGGTGTCTCGGTGGCGTTCAAGGCGGCCAAGTTCGCGCAGGCGGGGTTTGTTCAGGGACTGACCGACGAGTTGGCGGGCACCGGTGTCCGGGTGACGGCCGTGTTTCCGGGAGATTTCGACGATGCGTCACCGGTCGATCCGGGGTGGACGGAGGCACGAGCGGACGATGCAGGGCTCACGGGGCGGGAAGTGGTCGATGCGATCCTGTTCATCCTGAACCTGCCGCCTTCCGTCACTGTCCCATCGCTGGTCATCGAGTCGCGGACTGGCAACGGCATTGTTTCGCGCGGCGGCTTCGCCTAGTCTGGCGCCACGGTCGGCAGACACCGAGGCGTCGCTGCCCCGCAAGGGGAGCTAAACCTGCCATTCGAAACCGACAGCACCGGGTCAATCCTTCCAGTGCCGCGTCGTGAAGCCAGCGACCGACGACAGAACGGCGGCACGCCCGAGGATTCGATATGTCCAGACAACCCATACCGCTTGCTGTGGCGGATATTTCCAGCTTTGCCCGTGCGCTTGCACAGCAGATGAACGAGGAGGCGGCGGCGCCTTCACATCTGAGCCTTATGAACATGCTCGCCCGCGCTGCCGGGTTTCGCAATTACCAGCATCTGCGGGCGGCACATGCCGCGGGGGCGCGGCTGGAGACGCCGGTGGACGAGAGTGCCGATTTCCGGCTGGTGGAGCGGGCCTTGCAGCAGTTCGACGACGCCGGGCGGATGCTGCGGTGGCCGTCGCGCCGCGCGGTGCAGGAACTGTGCTTGTGGCGGATGTGGGCCGACCTGCCGGCGGGGAAGCACCTGCATGAGCGGGAGGTGAACGCCATTCTCGATGCCGGACACCATTTCGGCGACGCGGCGATCCTGCGGCGCAGCCTTGTGGGCATGGGATTGCTGACGCGCAATGCCGACGGCTCCGACTACCTGCGGCTGGAAATGCGGCCGCCAGCGGAGGCGCGGGACCTGATCCGGCGGGTGGCGGCGCGTCGGGCGCCCGTCGCGGTGGGCTGAGGACCGTGGCGACGCATCCGGGTGCATGATGCCTGCGCACGGTGGTGACGCGCTGCCGCAGAGCGCGCTTCAGGCGTCAGCCATCATCGGGGTCGAAAACGCCGAAGATCGTCTCCAGGCCGATGAAACCGGGAGCGCTGACGAAACCGGAGAGGCGGCTGTCTATCGCGTTGTCGCGGTTGTCGCCGAGGCCGAAGACGTGGTCTTCGGGCACGGTGAACAGCTCCGTGTCGTCGAGCATCGACTCGCCGGAATCGAGTGTATCGTAGCTGACGTCGTTGGGCAGGGTTTCGCGCCAGCGCGGGATCAGGCATGTGGCGCCAAGCGGTGTGGCATCGGGGCAGCGGGGCAGGGCGCCGGTGCGCGGATCGGCCGCCATCTCGCGGGGGAGGGCGGGCCGTTCGCCGCGGGGAACCGGGGTGCCGTTGAGGTGCAGGATGCCGCCGATCATCTGCACGGTATCGCCCGGCAGTCCGACAATGCGGAAGATGCGGGCGGTGCGGTCGCCCGGTTTGCGACGGACGATGACATCGCCGTAGTCGGGCTGGTATTCACCGGGGCGCACCAGCCGGGCGATGGGGCAGTCTCCGGCCTCGTAGGTGGGCGACATGCTTTCGGACGGCAGGCGGAACATCTCGTGCGTCAGCTTCATGCACTTGATGCAGACGCAGGACGACTGGGCCGTGGCGACGCCGGGGACGAGACCCGGGAAGAGAAAAAGCAGAAACAGACCTACATACCGCACATCGCACTCCCATCTTGTGGCGTGAGCCTAGCGGCAGGGACCGGCCGGGCCAAACGGAAATGCACGCGTATGTTGTGACGGACGACAGACGGGCAAACGCGGCACGCTTGTCGGGGCGGCGCTCTCGCCGTATGTGTGGGCAAACGCGAATGTGAGAGGATACGAGATATGCTGAAGGGCTTGGGACAGATTGGCGACATGGCCAAGATGATGAAGCAGGCGCAGGAAGTTCAGGCGAAGATGACCGAGGCCCACGAGGGGCTGGAGCACCTGAACGTGGTCGGCGAGGCCGGCGCCGGCATGGTGAAGGTGGAGGCAAACGCCAAGGGTGATATCCTTGGCGTCACCATCGACCCGGCGCTGATGGACAGCGAGCAGAAGGATGTGCTGGAGGATCTGATCCTCGCCGGGGTCAAGGACGCGCAGGCGCGCGGACGGGCGGCCGCTCAGGATGCGATTGCCAAGGTGACGGAAGAACTCGGCCTGCCCGCGGGCATGAAGCTGCCGTTCTGATGTTCACCCCCGCCATCACCGGCACCGGCGTCTACACCCCGCCCGACGTGATCACCAACGACGAACTGGTCGCGGCCTATAACGGCTATGCCGACAGGATGAACAAGCGCAATGCCGTGGCCATAGCCACCGGCGTGGAGGAGCCGATACCGCATTCGAGCGCGGAATTCATCGAGAGCGCCTCGGGCATCCGGCAGCGGTATGTGGTCGACAAGAGCGGTATCCTCGACCCCGAGATCATGCACCCGGTGCTCCGCGAGCGGAGCATGGAGGAGCCGGGGCTGATGGCGGAGATGGCGCTGGCGGCGGCGAAGCGCGCGCTGGCGGCGGCCGGGCGCGAGCCGGGCGAGATCGGGGCGGTTATCGTGGCGGCTTCCAACCACGAGCGGCCCTATCCGGCGATCGCGGTGGAGGTGCAGGAGCTTCTGGGGATCGAGGGGTTCGGCTTCGACATGAACGTCGCCTGTTCCTCGGCCACCTTCGGCATCCAGGCGGCGGCGGACATGATCCGCTCCGGCTCGGTGAAATCCGTGCTGATGGTCAACCCCGAGATCTGCTCGGGCCATCACGAGTGGCGCGACCGCGATTGCCATTTCATCTTTGGCGATGTCTGCACGGCGGTGGTGCTGGAACGGGCGGAGGAGGCGAAGGGGCCGCACTGGGAAATTCTCGGCACACGCTGCCAGACGAAATTCTCCAACAATATCCGCAACAACAACGGCTATCTGCGCCGCACCCGCGAGGGGCACATGGAAGACCGGCGCGACATGCAGTTCATGCAGAACGGGCGCAAGGTGTTCCGCGAGGTGGTGCCGATCGTCACCACGCATATCGGCGCGCAGCTTCAGGATCTGGGGCTGGGCGCGGACGAATTGAAACGGCTGTGGCTGCATCAGGCCAACAAGACGATGAACGACCTGATCGGCAAGAAGGTGCTGGGCCGGGAGCCCGCGGCGGGCGAGCAGCCCAACATCCTGCAGGACTACGCCAACACCTCGTCGGCCGGGTCGATCATCGCGTTCTCGAAGTATTCGGAGGATCTGGGCGAGGGCGATCTCGGGCTGATCTGTTCGTTCGGGGCAGGCTATTCGGTGGGCTCGGTCGTGCTGCGCCGCCGTGGTGCCGCCACGGCGGGCCATTGAGACCCGCCGCGTCGGCTTTGGCGCCCTTGTGTCGGCGGTGTTGCCCGTTGTTTGCGGAATTTTTGCCGGGGAGGCGATTCAGGGGCAGGTCTGCCCTGAATGCGCCAATGCGATGATGGGGATGCGAGTCGCGCCCGCGTCAAGGACAGGCGCCTTCGGCGTGGCTTCGCCATCCTTGACCCGGGCCCGACTCGCGAAGGGGTGAGCGATGGATGAGGCGGGGCCCGAAATCGGGCGGTTGATCGAGATGATGGCGAAGCTGCCGGGGTTGGGGCCGCGGTCGGCCCGGCGGGCGGTACTGACCATGATTGCGAAAAAGGCGAGCGTCATGGAGCCGCTGGCCCGGGCGATGGCCGAGGCGGCGGCGGTGGTGCGCGCCTGCCGGGTGTGCGGCAATATCGGCTCCGCCGAGTTGTGCGCCATCTGTTCCGCGCCCAAACGCGCGACCGGGGTGCTGTGCATTGTCGAGGATGTCGCCGACCTCTGGGCGATGGAACGGGGGCGGGCCTTCGGCGGGCGCTACCACGTGCTGGGTGGCGTGTTGTCGGCACTGGACGGGATCGGACCCGAGGAATTGCGCATCCCGGCATTGCTGGAACGGGTGGCGGACGAGAGCATCAGCGAGGTGATCCTGGCGCTGAACGCCACCGTCGACGGCCAGACCACGGCGCATTACATTGCCGACCAGCTGGAGGGGGCGAATGTCGAGGTGACCTCGCTGGCGCAGGGGGTGCCGATCGGCGGTGAACTGGATTACCTCGACGACGGTACGATCTCGGCGGCGCTGGCGGCGCGGCGGCGGTTCTGAGCCTGCCGCGCGGCGCGCTGCGAGATGTAGAGCGTCGAGGCGATGATGATGGCGGCACCGATGAGTGTCGGCCCGTCGATGATTTCCCCGTAGAACAGGTAGCCGGCCAGACCAACCAGCACCAGCCGCAGATAGGTGATCGGGCCGAGGATGCTGGCCTCGCCGTGACGATAGGCCTGAATGTCGGCAATGCCGCGGGCGGCACCGGTGATGACCAGAAGGCCCGTGATCGCCCAGGCGAAGCCCGTCGGCGGCAGGCCCCAGCCGCCGGACATGAACGGCAGCGTTGCCAACGCGGTGATGATCACCGAGGAGGTGAAGGCCGAGAAGGGACCATCGGCCTCGGCCAGGCCGCGGGACTGCAGAAGCGCGATGGCGAAGAAGGCGGAGGAGCCGAGCGCGGCGAGCATCGCCGGGTGCAGGTCGCCGACGCCGGGACGCAGGATGATCAGCGCGCCGGCGAAACCGGCGGCGACGGCGGCCCAGCGGCGGGGGCCGACATGTTCGCCCAGCAGCGGCCCGGCAAGGATAGTGGCGAAGATCGGCGCGGTGAAGAACAGGATCGCGGCGGTGGCCAGTGGAATTTCCGCCAGAGTGTAGAAGCCGAGATGGGTGGACAGGGCGATCAGCAGGCCGCGGGTGATATGGGTGGCGGGCCGGGTGAAGCGCAGGCTGGCGCGCAGGCGCGGCAGCGTTGCCAGCAGCGCGAGGATCGCGGCGGACGAAAGGGTGGCGCGCAGGAGCACGATCATCCGGCTGTCGAGACCGCCCGACAATTCGCGGACGGCAACCGACATGCCGCTGGCGGCCAGTACAGAGAACAGTATCCAGGCGATGCCGCGCAGGTTGTCGCGCGGGGCGGGGAGCATTTCCATCCGGCGGAAAGTGCTGTGGTTCGGCCGGGAAGGCAAGGGGCAAGAGCGCCGTGGCCGGGCCTTGTTACGGAACATGCGGCGGTCAGAGGGAGGCGAGCGGACCGGGGCGGAAGAGATCGTGGTAATGGCCGAGTTGCCATGAGAGGGCCAGCAGAGTGGCGATGGCGATCAGCCAGAGCGGCAGGCGGGCCGCGGGGCGCGGGGCCGCGGCCGCCAGCAGTTGCAGGGTGGCGATGACGGCGAAGGCAGAGAGAAAGCGGCCCCAGTCGCTGGCGATGGCGGCGAGGGCGCAGAGGGATGCCGCCGTCAGACCAAGGCCGGCGAGTTGTGCGGCAGTCGGGCGGGCGGCCCAGGCGGCGGGCAGCAGGGGGGCGAGGCCGAGAAACAGGATCCATGGCAACTGCCGGAAGTAGTCGGGCAGCAGCGGGGCGAGGGCGGCGCGGGCGTCGGTGACATCCTCGCCCAGAACGGAGAAGGGGCTGTTGACCGCGCAGGCAGGGGAGCGGCCGGCGCAGAGGCTTGTGACCTGTTCGGCCGTGCCGTGGTGAAGGATGACGGCGGTGGCGGCGAGAATGGTAGTGGCCAGCGCGGCGTGTAGCAGTGGCTTGCGCCAGTGGCCATGAAGGAGCGGCAGGAGGGCTGGCAGGAGGGCCAGCGTGATCTCGTGAGCGAGAACGCAGATCGGCAAGGCGAGACAGAGCACGGGGATGAGGTGGCCGCGGCCGCGGGCCTGCTGCCAGAGCATCGTGGCGAAGAGTGCGAGGAACAGAAGCTCTGCACGGAAGGCGCCTTCCGGATCACCAAACGGGAAGAGGAAGGCGGCGGGGCTGGCCAGCGCGAGGAGGAAGGCGGGCGCCGGACCGGCGCGGAGCGTCAGCCGCCAGGCGGCATGGATCAGCACGAGGCTCAGGGCGGTGACGAGCAGGAATACCGCCGAGGGCGCGGGGACGGGCAGGCGGGAGATGAGGGACCCGGTCAGGCCGCGCCGGACGAAGCCGGCATCGTAGGAGATCAGCCAGCCGTCAAGGCTCCACGCATGCTGCTGGACGATGATCTGCCGGTAGGCCAGCACCACGGTGGCAAGAGCAAGCACGGCAAAGCAGAGGTGGACCAGGGGCTTGGCGGGGACGGTCATCGCGGCGGCTCAGTCCCCGTCGAAGCCGGAAGGCTGGTGGAGGATTTCGGGGATCTCGTCGGTGGAGTCGTCGAGATGGACGAGCATGGCGCGGGCCATGTCCGCCCCGGCGCGGAACAGATCCTCGTGCATGACGTGGATCTCCGGCCGAAAGAGACGAAGCAGTTCGAGCGGTTCCTTGGCGACGATGTCGATGTCGGTGCCGATGCGCAGGCCTGCCGCCTCGATTGCGGCGGTGGCTGCAAGGCAACTCATCACCGTTGAGGCGACGATGCCGTCCGGGCGGTGGCGGGAAGCGAGGATCCGGGCAATTTCGTTGATGACGTCCAGACGCGGGCTTTCCGAGGAGATGTCGCGCAGTGGCACCTCGATCAGATCATGGGCATCGACGACGGCGCGGAAGCCTTCGAGCATGTGCTGGGCGTAGGCGTAATGGGCCGGTGGCTGGATGAGGGCCAGGCGACTGCGGCCGAGACTGCGCAGGCGTTCGGCGGCGTGGGTGGCGAAAGCGTGGTTGTCGAAATCGACATATGGGGCGGGAGCGGCCAGGCCGGGGCGCCCGTGGGTGACGAAGGGAAAGCCGCGCTCCTGCAGATAGGCGGCGCGGATGTCCTGCGGTTCGATATCCGAGAGGATGATGCCGTCGGCGGAACCGGTCTCCACCACGTATTGCACGGCCGAAAGATCTTCGGCATCGGCGGGGGCGGGGGTGACGATCAGGTGATAGGCGGTGCCGGCGAGACCGTGGGTCAGCCCCTGCATGAGGTGGGTGGTGGTGCCCAGCTTGTCGCGCTTCATGTTCAGGATGAAGCTGATGACATTCGTCTTGCCAGTGCGCAGGCGGACGCCGGCCCGGTTCGGTCGATACCCGATTTCGCGGGCGACGGTGCGGACGCGGGCCTTGGTGGCCTTGGAAATGTCGGGCGCGTCGGAGAGCGCGCGGGACACGGTGGTGACGCCGAGGCCGGTGATGTAGGCGATCGTCTTCAGCGTCGGACGCGGCTTGCCTGTGGGGCGTTGTTTCTCTGCCATGATCTTTACGCCTGAATGTCGAGTCGCGGACGGGATGCCCGATGGATGTCGGCTTGATTCGGAATTCGGAACCGGAAGTCGCTGAAACGTTTCAGTTATCCCCAGCCGAATTGTGGTGAGCGCAGGCGGAGTGTTCGGCCCACCTGAGCGGAATGTCAGCATAGACGCCGCAGGCAAAATGCGTCAACACCTTTGTTTTTCAGGGAATTTTTGGCGTCATCTGATGTACGTGCCCGATTTCCCGCGCAAGCAGGCGGGGGCTGTTGCCGCAAGCTTTCGCGGCGTATTCCAGATTGCTTTGCTGCATGGGTTTGGCTACGGTCGAGCGGCATCGATTTAGAATGTGCAGACAGAAAATGTCAAAAAAGACACTGGGAGGAATGAAAATGAAGACATCCATGCGGAAGATCGCCCTTGCGGCGTCCGTGGCCCTGCCGTGGGCGACGATGGCGGCAGCGACCGATCTTGAGGTCACGCACTGGTGGACATCCGGTGGCGAAGCGGCTGCCGTGGCGGAATTCGCCAACGCGTTCAACGAGAATACCGATCACAACTGGGTCGACGGTGCCATCGCCGGCGGCGGCAGTACCGCGCGGCCTGTGATGGTCAGCCGGATCATCGGCGGCGATCCGATGGGCGCGTTCCAGTTCAACCATGGACGTCAGGCCGAGGAACTGATCGAGGCGGGCGTGCTGCGCGACCTGACCGAGCTGGCGGAAGCCGAAGGCTGGCGGGATATCATCAACCCGCCCTCGCTGCTGGACAGTTGCACGGTGGATGGCAAGATTTACTGCGTGCCGGTGAACATCCATTCCTGGCAGTGGCTGTGGCTGTCCAACAAGGCATTTGAGGATGCGGGCGTAGACGTTCCGACGAACTGGGATGAATATGTCGCTGCCGCCCCGGCGCTGAAGGAAGCGGGCAAGGTGCCATTGGCGCTGGGTGGCCAGCCGTGGCAGAACTCCGGCCTTTTCAACGTGCTGATGGTGGCGCTGGCCGGGCCTGACGTACTGGTACAGCTCTATGGTGAAAAGGACGCCGATCTGGCGGCCGGTGAAGAAATCGCCCGCGTGTTCAAGGCGGCTGCGGATGCGCGCGACATGTCCCAGGGCTCGAACGTGCAGGACTGGAACCAGGCGACGAACCTGGTGATCACCGATGCCGCCGGCGGCCAGGTGATGGGCGACTGGGCTCAGGGCGAATTCCAGGTGGCCGAGGAAGTGGCCGGTGAGGATTATACCTGCCTGCCGGGCCTTGGCGTGAACGAACTGATCTCCACCGATGGTGACGCGTTCTATTTCCCGTTGATCGAGGATCCTGAAATCGCGGCGGCGCAGGAAGCGCTGGCCTCGACGATGGTTTCCCCGGAAACGCAGGTGGCCTTCAACCTGAAGAAAGGGTCGCTGCCGATCCGGGGTGACATCGATCTCGCCGCGGCAAACGACTGCATGAAGAAGGGGCTGGAGATCCTGGCTTCCGGCAACGTGATGCCCGCGGTGAACCAGCTGAATACCGAGGACACGAACAACCAGCTCAATGACCTGTTCGTGGAGTTCTTCAACGACACTTCCATTACCGTGGAAGACGCGCAGGCGCGTTTCGTCAATATCGTGAAGAACGCCGACTGATCCCCCCTGACGGGCGGTGTGCCCTCTGCGCACCGCCCGACTTGCGCCCTATTCACGCACAGGAGGGGACTGCATGGCCGCCACCGGTCGCCCGATACAACTGTTCCGCAATCTGAATGCCAAGATTGCCGCCATACCGATGATGCTGACGGCGGTGGTGATCTTCTTTGGCTGTTCGGTGTGGACGATCGTCTATTCCTTCACCAATTCCAAGCTGCTGCCGCGGGCCAAGTTCGTCGGACTGGACCAGTATGAGCGGCTGTGGTCCGCCAACCGCTGGCTGATCTCTATCGAGAACCTGTTCATCTACGGCATTCTCTCGCTGATTTTCTCGTTGCTCATCGGCTTCGTGCTGGCGGCATTGCTGGACCAGAAGATCCGGTTCGAGGACACGTTCCGCACCATTCTGCTGTATCCGTTCGCGTTGTCCTTCGTGGTGACGGGGCTGGTCTGGCAGTGGCTGCTGAACCCGGAGTACGGGGTGCAGGCGGTGGTGCGATCCATGGGATGGGAAAGTTTCACCTTCGATCCGCTCTACACCGCGGACATCGCCATCTATGGCGTATTGATCGCAGGTTTGTGGCAGGGAACCGGACTGGTGATGTGCCTGATGCTGGCGGGTTTGCGCGGCATTGACGAGGATATCTGGAAGGCCGCGCGGGTGGATGGCATCCCGATGTGGAAGACGTACCTGTTCATTGTCATCCCGATGATGCGCCCCGTCTTCATCACCACCATCGTGATCATCGCCAGCGGCATCGTCCGGGTCTACGACCTCGTTGTCGCGCAGACGAGCGGGGGGCCGGGCATCGCCACGGAGGTGCCTGCCAAATACGTCTATGACTACATGTTTCAGGGGCAGAACCTCGGTCAGGGCTTTGCAGCCTCGACGATGATGCTGCTGTCGGTGTCCATTGTCATCATTCCCTGGGCCTATCTTGAATTCGGAGGGAAGAGACGTGGCTAATCCGGCAACACTTTCCGCCACCGTCGCCGGGGCCGATGCCGCCGCCGGGGCGATGGCAGGGCCGCGCGGTCCGCGACCGCGCCGGCGATTCTCCCGCCGCAACATCTTCATTTACGGCACCCTGATCGTTGTGAGCGTCTACTACCTGTTGCCGCTCTACGTTATGATCGTCACCTCGCTGAAGGGCATGCCGGAAATTCGGATGGGCAACGTGTTCGCGCCGCCGGTGGAGGTGACCTTCGCGCCGTGGGTGAAAGCCTGGGCGGAGGCCTGCACCGGGCTGAACTGTGACGGGCTGAGCCGGGGTTTCTGGAATTCGGTCCAGATCCTCGTGCCTTCGGTGGTGGCCTCGATCATCATCGCCAGCATCAACGGCTATGCGCTGGCGAACTGGCGGTTCAAGGGGGCCAACCTGTTCTTCACGATCCTGATCATCGGGGCATTCATTCCCTATCAGGTGATGATCTATCCGATCGTGATCGTGCTGCGCGAGATCGGTCTCTACGGTTCGCTTTGGGGTCTCGTGATGGTGCACACCATCTTCGGGATGCCGATCCTGACGCTCTTGTTCCGCAACTATTTCACCTCCGTTCCAGAGGAGCTTTTCAAGGCGGCACGGGTCGATGGGGCCGGATTCTGGGCGATCTACTTCAAGATCATGCTGCCGATGGCGCTGCCGATCTTCGTGGTGGCGATCATCCTGCAGGTGACCGGCATCTGGAACGATTTCCTGTTCGGGGTGATCTACACCAAGCCCGAGAATTACCCGATGACCGTCCAGCTCAACAACATCGTCAACTCGGTGCAGGGGGTGAAGGAATACAACGTGAATATGGCCGCAACGATCCTGACGGGGCTGGTGCCGCTGGCCGTCTATTTTGTTTCGGGCAAACTGTTCGTGCGCGGCATTGCCGCCGGCGCGGTGAAGGGGTGAGGCAATGCCAAGTATCGAAGTGAAAGACCTGAGCCTGAGTTTCGGCGCCGTCCATGTGCTCAGGAAAATGAATATCACCGTCGAGGACGGAGAATTTCTGGTGCTGCTGGGGCCCTCGGGCTGCGGCAAGTCCACGTTGCTGAACTGCCTTGCCGGGCTGTTGGATGTCTCGGACGGGCAAATCTGGATAAAGGGCAAGAACGTGACATGGGAGGAGCCGAAGGACCGGGGTATCGGCATGGTGTTCCAGTCCTACGCGCTCTATCCGCAGATGACGGTGCGTGGGAACCTGAGTTTCGGCCTGAAGAACAAACGGATGCCGAAAGCCGAGGTGGAGAGCCGGGTGGCGCGCGCGGCGGAAATCCTGCAAATCGAGCCGCTGCTCGACCGTAAGCCGGGTGCGCTGTCGGGTGGGCAGCGGCAGCGGGTGGCGATCGGGCGGGCACTGGTGCGCGATGTGGACGTGTTTCTGTTCGACGAGCCGCTTTCCAACCTCGACGCCAAGCTACGCTCCGAATTGCGGGTGGAGATCAAGCGGCTGCACCAGAAGCTGGAAAACACCATGGTCTACGTGACGCATGACCAGATCGAGGCGTTGACGCTGGCCGACCGGATCGCGGTGATGCGCGGCGGGATCATCCAGCAACTGGCCGGACCGAAGGAGATCTACAACAAGCCCGCGAACCTGTTTGTGGCCGGGTTCATAGGTAGCCCGGCCATGAGCATGCTGGAAGGGCGGAGCAGCGAGGCCGGGTTCGTCATGGGGGACGTGACGGTACCGCTGACGGCGTATGACGGCGGGCAGGTTCTGCCGGGGCGTGACCTGATCCTCGGGGTGCGGCCGGAGCATATCACAGTGGGGCCGGAGGGTACGGGCATTCCGGCGGTGGTGGACATCGACGAGCCCATGGGCTCCGACAGTCTGTTGTGGGTGCGGGTGGCGGGGCAGGTGGTATCCGTTCGGATCTCGGCGGATGCCGAGTACCGCCCGGGGCAGGTGGTGGGCCTGACGTTCGATATCGCGAAATCGTCGTTGTTTGACGTGAAGAGCGAGGACCGCATCTGATGAACCTCGCCGGTGTCTGGCGGCTGCGGGACGGGCTTGGGGAGTACGATCTGGAGATCGTGCTGCCGGGTGACGTGCATTCTGCGCTGATCGCCGCCGGACATTTGCCGGAGCCTTATGAAGGCCGCAACGAGATGGCCTGCCGCTGGGTGGCAGAGCGGGAGTGGACAATCTCGCGCCGGTTCGAGGCGGAGGGGGCGGAGTGGGCACATCTGCACCTGGAGTGTGTCGATTGCGTCGCGGAGATCAGCATCAACGGCGAGTTGGTGGCACTGGCGGAGAATGCCTTTCATCCGCAGGAGGTGCTGCTGGCCGGCGTGCTGCGGCCAGGCGAGAACGAGATCGCAGTGAAATTCCCATCCAGCCTTGCGGTGGCCGATGCCCTGCAGGCGGCGCAGCCGTTCAGGGTGCCGTACCACGAGGGTAACTCGCCGCTGGCCAATGGCAACATGCTGCGGAAGGTGCAGTGTGATTTCGGGTGGGACTGGAACATCGCGCTGGCGCCGCTGGGCCTGTACGGGGCGATGGAGTTGCGCGAGACGGGGCCGTGGATCGGTGTCGTTGACGTGACGCAGGTGCATTTCGACGGCAGGGTGGAGCTTGAGATCGGGGTGAGCCTGCAGGGGCTGGCCGGGGCCGAGCGTGTGGAACTGGAGGTGAGCTGCTGCGGTGAGGATGCGCGCGCCACGGTGGAGGTGACGCGGGAGCCTGTACGCCACGTGCTGGGGCTGGAGATAGACGACCCGGAATTGTGGCAGCCGGCGGGACTGGGCGCGCAGGTAATGCACGCCCTGCGGGTGACCGCAGGCAGCGAAACGCGGGTGATCCGGCTGGCGCTGCGCGAGGTCTTGCTGATCTCGGAGCCGGACGAAGTGGGGCGCAGCTTCAAGCTGCGGGTCAACGGTGAGGATGTTTTCTGCCGGGGGGCGAACTGGATTCCGGCGGATGCGCTGCCGGGACGGATCAGCAGGGAGAAGACGCGGGCGCTGCTGCAATCGGCGGTGGACGCCAACATGAACATGATCCGCGTCTGGGGCGGTGGCCGGTATGAGCCGGACAGCTTCTACGAGGATTGCGACGTGCTGGGGCTGCTTGTCTGGCAGGATTTCATGTTCGCCTGCAACCTCTACCCCTCTACCGAGCCGTTTCTGGAAAATGTCGGTAGGGAGGTGGATTACCAGGCGCTGCGTCTGGGCCATCGCGCGGCGATCTGGTGTGGCGACAACGAGTTGATCGGCGCGCTGGGCTGGTTCGAGGAGAGCCGCAACGACCGGGACCGCTACCTTGTCAGCTATGACCGGCTGAACTGGCGGATCGAGGAGCGGCTGAAGGCGGCCCTGCCCGGTGCGCAGTGGTGGCCGTCCTCGCCTTCGCCGGGGCCGCTGGCGTTCGGAGATGCATGGCATGATGACACGAGCGGGGACATGCATTTCTGGTCTGTCTGGCACGAGGGCCGGGACTTTGCGCATTACCGGGACGTGGCGCCGCGCTTCTGCTCCGAGTTCGGGTTCCAGTCGTTTCCGTCGCTGCCGGTGATCCGGGGTTTTGCGGCGCCGGAGGACAGGAATATCGCCAGCCCGGTGATGGAGGCGCACCAGAAGAATGCCGGCGGCAATGCGCGGATCGCGGAGACGATGTTCCGCGAATTCCGGTTTCCGGCGCGGTTCGAGGATTTTGTCTACCTCAGCCAGATCCAGCAGGGGCTGGCGATCCGGACGGCGGTGGAGGCCTGGCGAGCGACGAAACCGCGCTGCATGGGCACGCTGTACTGGCAGTTGAACGACACATGGCCGGTGGCAAGCTGGGCGAGCCTGAACCATGGCGGAAGCTGGAAGGCGCTGCACCACATGGCGCGGCGGTTCTATCAACCGGTGCAGGTGGTGGCGATCCCGGAGGGCGAGGACTTCCGGCTGGTGGGACTGAATGACACCGGGGCCGATGTGGAGGTGGATCTGCAGGTGATGCGCTTGGCGGAATGTGGCGAACAGGCGCCAATGCCGCGCCGCAGTCACCTGTTGTCGCATCGGGTGGCAACGGAGATCGGCACGCTGTCAGCGGGCGATCTGGGCGACTTTCCGTTGCTGGCGCTGGAATGGTCCGGCGGCGGCATGGATGGCTTCGACGTAGTGGCGCGGCAGCCGTGGAAGGCGCTGGCGCCCCGCCCGCCGGAACTGCGTCTGGCGGTGGAAGACGGGCGGCTGACGGTGACATGCGCGGCGCCTGCCTTTTTCGTGATGCTCGAGACGGATGTGCCGGGACGGTTTTCCGACAATGCCTTCGCGGTGCTGCCGGACCGGCCGGTAACGGTGACGTTCTCACCGGATGAAGGCGGGATGCCGGCGGCCGGGGATTTTCGCATGTACGACCTGCAGGGTGCCACCTGCGGGCCGGGGCCGTAAGCGGGCCGGGGCCGTGAGCGGGACGGGGCCGAATGTTGGGCGTACGCACCGAAGAAGCAATCAAGCCGAAAGACAGCAAGGGCCCCGTGCCGGGCCGGAAAGAAGACGACAGATGACCGATTTTTCCTATCAACTCTACAGTTCGCGCAATTTCGGGCCATTGGCAGACACGCTGAGCATGCTGTCCGGTATGGGCTACAAGGAGGTCGAGGGGTATGGCGCGCTTTACAAGGGGCTGGATGACCTTGGGGCGCTGAAAGGGCTGCTGGCGGCCAATGGATTGCGAATGCCGACAGCGCATTTCGGGCTCGACATGCTGGAGGGCGATCCGGCGCGTGCGGTGGAAATCGCGAAAACGCTGGGAATCGAGACCGTCTATTGCCCGCATATCGGTCCGGATGACCGCCCGGACGACGCCGAGGGCTGGAAGACCTTCGGGATGCGGCTGGATCGGGCCGGCGCGATGATCCGGGCCGAGGGCCTGGGCTTTGGCTGGCACAACCATGCGTTCGAGTTCGAGAAACAGGCTGACGGCTCCGTACCGATGGAGAGCATTCTCGAAGGCGCACCGGAGCTGGAGTGGGAGGCGGACATCGCCTGGATCGTGCGCGGCGGCGGCGACCCGCTGGCGTGGATTGACCGGGAGGGAGACCGGATCACCTCTGTCCACATGAAGGATATCGCGCCGGCGGGCGAGAAGGCGGACGAGGACGGTTGGGCCGATGTCGGCCAGGGCGTGCTGGACTGGCAGGGGCTGTGGGCGGCGCTGAAGGCGACGCCGGCAAAGCATTTCGTAATGGAACATGACAATCCGTCGGACGACGCGCGTTTTGCCAAGAACGCCCTCACCGCCGCGCAATCCTACTGAGGGGCTGAACCATGGTTTTGGGAGTTGGCATAATCGGCTGCGGCAACATTTCGGCAGCATATCTGCGCCTTGCGCCGTTGTTTCGGGATATCGAGGTGCGGGCCGTGGCGGACATGGTGCCGGCGGCGGCGGAGGCTCGGGCGGCGGAATTCGGCGTGCGGGCGGACAGTGTGGACGACCTGCTGGCGGCGGATGATGTGGATATCATCGTCAACCTGACGATTCCGGACGCCCACGTGGAGGTGACGCGCACGGCCCTGCGGGCGGGCAAGCATGTCTACTCGGAAAAGCCGCTGGCGCTGACGCTGGAGGACGGGCGGAGCCTGCGCGACTTGGCCGCCGAGAAGGGGCTGCAGGTGTGTTCGGCCCCCGACACGTTCCTTGGTGGTGCGCATCAGAGGGCACGGGCGGTGATCGATGCCGGAGATGTCGGCCGGATCGTGGCCGGCACGGCGCATGTGATGAGCAAGGGGATGGAGCACTGGCATCCGAACCCGGATTTCTTCTTTCTGCCCGGTGCCGGGCCGATGCTGGATATCGGGCCCTATTACGTGACCAACCTGATCAACCTGATCGGCCCGGTGAAGCGGGTGGGGGCGCTGACGAGCATGGCCCGCACGACACGGCGCATCCTGAGCGAGCCACGCAGGGGCGAGGACATTCCGGTAAAGACGCCGACGAACATCCATGCGCTGCTGGAGTTCGCGAACGGCGCAACGGTGACGGTTTCGACAAGCTGGGACGTGTTCGCGCACCGACACGCGAACATGGAGCTGTACGGCACAGAAGGTGCGATCTTCGTGCCTGATCCCAACTTCTTTGGCGGCGATGTGGAGGTGGCCGATACGGAAGGTGCGATTACCCTGCTGGAGCCCGACAACCACCCGTTCGGGGTCGCCAACCAGGAGGGCAAGGACGGCGGCCCGGACCGGGCAAACTACCGCACGGCCGGGCTGGCAGACATGGCCGACGCGATCGCTACCGGGCGCACACCGCGCTGTGGCATAGAGGTGGCGCTGCATGCCGTGGAGGTGATGACGGCGGTGCTGAAATCCGGCGAGGAAGGGCGGTTCGTCGATATCGTCTCGACATGCGAACGGCCGGAAGCCCTGAGCCCGGAAGCGGCCCGGGCCCTGATGAAGTGAGGAAATGATATGAATTACGTCCCGGCGGAAGACCGCTACGAGAACATGATCTACCGGCGGTGCGGCCGCTCCGGTCTGCAACTGCCTGCGATATCTCTGGGGTTGTGGCACAACTTCGGCCATGACACGCCGCACCAGACCAAGCAGGCGATCTGCCGGAGAGCGTTCGATCTTGGGATCACCCATTTCGATCTGGCCAACAACTACGGGCCGCCGCCGGGCAGCGCGGAAGAGGCTTTCGGCGATATCCTCGCGACCGATTTCCGCGGCTATCGCGACGAGATGATCATCTCCAGCAAGGCCGGGTACATGATGTATCCCGGCCCCTACGGCGAGTGGGGCAGCCGCAAGTATCTGCTGGCGAGTTGCGACGCCAGCCTGAAGCGCATGGGGCTGGACTACGTGGATATCTTCTATTCCCACAGGTTCGACCCGGACACGCCACTGGAGGAGACGATGGGCGCCCTCGACCAGATCGTGCGCTCTGGCCGCGCGATCTATGCCGGGATTTCCAGCTACAATTCGGAGCGGACGCGCGAGGCCGCGGCGATCCTGAAGGAGCTGGGCACGCCCTGCGTGATCCACCAGCCGAGCTACAACATGATCAACCGCTGGGTGGAGCGGGACGGGCTGAAGGACACGCTGAAGGAACTCGGAATCGGCTCCATCGCCTTCACGCCGCTGGCGCAGGGGATGCTGACGAAGAAGTACCTCGGCGGCATACCGGAGGACAGCCGGGCCGCGCAGGGCAAGAGCCTGAAGCAGAATTTCCTTTCGGAAAAGGCGATCGAGAACATCCGCAAGCTCAACGAGATCGCGGAGCGGCGCGGCCAGACTCTGGCGCAGATGGCGATTGCCTGGGTGCTGCGCGATGGCGGGATCACCACAGCGCTGATCGGGGCCTCGCGGCCAAGCCAGGTGGAGGATTGCGTGGGTGCCATCGGCAACCTCGAGTTCACCGGCGAAGAACTGGCCGAAATCGACACCTATGCCGACGAGGAGAACATCAATCTCTGGGCACTTTCTTCCGAGACGAAGGAAGGCGCTGCCGAGAGATGACCCTCGCCGTGCGCCCGCTGAACGCCGAAACGTGGAACGGCTTTGCCGAACTGGTGGAGGCGCATGGCGGCATCTGGGGCGGGTGCTGGTGCCTCGCCTTCCATTTCCGCGGCAAGGCTGCGCAGGGGATCGGTGACAAGCGGGCGAAGAAGGAGGCGATGGTGCGGACAGGGGAGACCCATGCCGCGCTTGTCTTCGATGGCGGGGAGTGTGCCGGCTGGGCACAATACGGCTGCCCGGCGGAACTGCCCGCGATCCAGAACCGGAAAGCCTACGAGGAGGGGCTGGCGGCGCTGCCGGACTCGCGGATCACCTGCCTATTCGTCGGCAAGGCCTACCGAAAGCGGGGTGTTGCCGACCTTGCCGTGCGCGGCGCTTTGGAACAGATCGGCGAGGCCGGCGGCGGCAGCGTGGAGGCCTTTCCGGAGGAAACGGAGGGCCGCAAGGTTTCCGGCGCGTTCCTCTGGGGCGGGACGCTGGGCATGTATGAACGGCTGGGCTTTGTGCGCGAGCGCAAGATCGGCAAACACAAATGGGTGGTGCGCAGAGGCGTGGCTGCCGGGGAGAGACTGACATGATCCGCAACCCGATTCTGCCGGGGTTCAACCCCGACCCTTCGATCTGCCGGGTGGGCGACGACTATTACATTGCCACCTCCACCTTCGAGTGGTTTCCGGGTGTCCAGATCCATCATTCGCGCGACCTGATCAACTGGACGCTGGTGCGCCGGCCACTGGAGCGGGCGAGCCAGTTGGACATGCGCGGCAACCCGGACTCGGGTGGTATCTGGGCACCGTGCCTGAGTTATGCGGACGGGCTGTTCTGGCTCGTCTATACGGATGTGAAGCGGCTGGACGGAAGCTTCAAGGACACCCACAACTACATTGTCACCAGCCCGACGATCGAGGGGGTGTGGTCCGACCCGGTGCGGGTAAATTCGTCGGGCTTCGACCCGTCACTTTATCACGCGCCGGATGGGCGGAAGTGGTTCGTCAACATGCTGTGGAACCACCGGCAGAAGGGGCATCCGGCCAATGCGCGGTTCGACGGCATCGTCGCGCAGGAATACGACGCAGAGGCCGGGGCGCTGGTGGGAGAGGTGACCAACATATTTGCCGGGAGCTACCTGGGGATGTCGGAGGCTCCGCATCTGTTCGAGAAGGACGGCTGGACCTATCTGACGGTGGCCGAGGGCGGCACTGGCTATGGCCATGCAGTTACGATGGCGCGCAGCCGCGACGTGTTGGGCCCCTACGAAATGCACCCTGATGTGCACCTGATGACCGCCAAGGATGCGCCGGACAGCCCGTTGCAACGGGTGGGTCACGGACAGATCGTTGAGGGGCCGGAGGGGCGGTGGTATCACACCTTCCTGTGCGGCCGGCCGCTGCCGGGCCGGTTCTGCACCCTGGGCCGGGAAACCGGGATCGAGGAGGTCGTCTGGGGCGAGGACGGCTGGCCAAGGCTGGCCTGCGGCGGGATGGTGCCACGGCTGGAAGTGCCGGTCCCGGGGGTGGAGCCCGCAAAACCGCAGGCGGATGAGAAATACTACCGCTTTGATTCTGCGAAGTTGCCATCCGACTTCCAGTGGTTGCGAACACCGGAGCCGGAGCGGCTGTTCACGCTGACCGGTGACGCCCTGCGCCTGACCGGGCGGGAATCACCCGGAAGCTGGTTCGAGTTGGCTTTTGTGGCGCGACGGCAGACAGAACTGGCCTACAGGGCGGAAACCGAGGTGACGGCGGAGCCGCCGACGTATCAGCAGGCGGCGGGGCTGGTGACCTATTACAACAAGCACAAGTTTCACGGCCTTTTTCTGAGCGTCGAGCCGGGGATGGGACGGTGCCTTAACATCTTCTCCTGCCCCGGTGACTGGCGGGAGGCGCGGCTGAGCTATCCGATGGAGCCGCTGGCGATGCCGGAGGGTCCGCTGGAACTGGCAGTGGAGGTGGACGGCGCACAGCAGCAGTTCCTGGCGAAGCTCGAGGGCGGATGGCGAGACGTGGGACCGGTGCTGGATGCCAGCATCTTGTCTGACGAGGCGGGCAGGGGCGAGCATGGCTCCTTCACCGGCGCTTTCGTGGGGATGATGGCCTTTGATACCTCCGGCCAAGGCTGGCAGGCCGATTTCGCGCATTTCTCGTATTCGGGACGGCTCTAAGGCTCTTGTTAACCACGATCTGCCACGACTCTGCCAAATTCGCTTTCTAGCCTTTGCGCGGATCAGGAAGATCGGGAGAGACGAGATGCTTCGTTGGGGATTGCTTTTGGCTGCCTTGCTATTGCCGCAGACGGTGCTGGCGATGGGTCCGACGGAGCGGGCCTGCCTGCAATCGGAGCGGTCACCCGGGCGGCAGGTGTGCGCCTGCGCGCAATCGGTGGCCGACCAGACCCTGAGCAAGGGCGATCAGGACAAGGCGGCGGGAATCATCCGCAAACCGGACCTGTTCTTCAAGTATCACGGCTCGGACAATCCTTCGCGGAAGGCGTTCCTGCAGCGCTATCGTGCCTGGGGCACCGCGACCAGCGAGCTGTGCGGCGCGCCCGCGGGCTGAGGTTCTTCCGCCGACTTGAATTCGATCGGAATTCCGAGAGGGACGACAGGACTGTCGATGCGCGGGTACCGCGCCCGGTCGAGGGGCAGGCCGTCTGCGCGGTATCGTATTGCGGGCGATAAAGGCTGGCGGATCACCCGAAAAAGAAAAGCGCCCCGGAGTGGAGCGCTTTGCAAATAAGCCGGAAAAGGTAAAAAGATCAGGCGGTTGCCTGTGCCTTCTCGATGTCGCGCTTGACCTTCAGCGCGGCGGGGGAGAGATCCGTGTCTTTCGCCTTCGCGAGGAATGCGTCAAGGCCGCCACGGTGATCGACGGTGCGCAGGGCGGAGGCCGCGATGCGGAACTTGAAGCTCCGGCCCAGTGTCTCGCTCTGGAGGGAGACGTCGTTCAGGTTCGGCAGGAACCGGCGACGGGTGCGGTTCTTGGCGTGGGACACGTTGTTGCCCGTCATCGGGGCTTTGCCTGTGAGTTCGCAGCGGCGTGACATGGGCTACATCCTTGGTTCATCTGTTTCGCGCAGGCGCACCCCGCCTTCGGGACGGCCGCAAAATCCGAGACCCGGCTTTTAGGCGCAAGGCGGGCGGGCGTCAAGCGGGGTTTCACAAAAAACAGTGGCGCTGGGCACGGGCGTATCAGGGGGCGAAAAGACTGTCCAGCAGGGCGGCGGCGGCGGCGCGGGGTGTGGTGCGCCCGGCCAGGAGATCCGCCTCCAGTTCCGCGCGCAGGCCGGCGGTGTTGCGGCTCTGCCGGACGCGCAACGCCAGCGCCGCCTCGATTTCCTCGACGAACCAGCTGAGGGTCTGGCGGGCGCGGGTTTCCTCCAGCACGCCGGTCTGTCGCCGCCAGTCGGACAGGCTGACGATTTCGGCCCATGCTTCGGCCATGCCGCTGCCTTCGGCGGCTGAAAGCATCGCCGCCTTCGGGAAACCCTCCGGATCCTGTGGCCGGTGGCGCAGCAGGCGCAGGGCGCCGGCGTAATCGGCGGTGGTGCGGCGGGCCGTGGGAATGAGATCACCGTCGGCCTTGTTGACGAGGATCATGTCAGCGACTTCCATTATACCGCGCTTCACCCCCTGCAACTCGTCCCCGCCCGCGGGCGCGAGCAACAGCAGGAAGATATCGGTCATCTCCGCCACCAGCGTTTCCGACTGGCCGACGCCGACCGTCTCGACGATGACGGTGTCGAAGCCCGCGGCCTCCACCAGCAGGATCACCTCTCGCGTGCGCCGGGCGACGCCGCCGAGCTGACTGGCGGAGGGTGTGGGGCGGATGAAGGCGGACGGGTGGCGGCTGAGTTGCTCCATCCGGGTCTTGTCGCCGAGAATGGAGCCGCCGGAGCGGGACGAGGACGGATCCACCGCCAGCACGGCAAGACGGCGGCCCTCTTCGCAGAGCATCAGGCCGAAACGCTCTATAAAGGTCGATTTGCCGACGCCGGGGGTGCCGGAGAGGCCGAGGCGCAGGCTGGGCTCCGCCGGGGTGGGCAGACTTTCCAGCAGTGCATCGGCCTGAGCGCGGTGGTCTTGGTTTGTCGATTCCACGAGGGTAATGGCCTTGGCGAGCGCGCGGCGCGAACCGTTGACCAGTTCCTCACGAAATATGTCGGGAGTGGAATTCAAAGTGACCGTCCTTGCGCGATTAAGTGCTTTTTTGCCCTGCAAATACCGGCGCTGTATACCATATCTTCGGGTTGGTATAAGGCCGGGAGCGTCCGGGCCTTGTCGATACAGAGAAAAGGAGCATGGAGCCATGCTGAAACGAATTCTCCAGGCTGCGGCCCTTTTGGCGGGCCTGTCCGCCGGTATCGCCCATGCGGCGGACGAGGAGCAGCGATACGATGTCTACGCGGGTGGTCTGAAACTCGGGACGATGGGGATGAATGCCAATCTGGCGAACGACCGCTATGCGGTGAACGCGCGGGTGGCTGGTGGTGGCCTGCTGGGAGCGTTGATCAAGTTCGACTTCGCGGGCCGGTCCGAGGGGCGGATCGCTGCGGATGGCACGTTGCAGCCAGCGAGTTACTCCGGCACGTCCGACGATGGCAAGCGCGAGCGGACGGTGAAGTTCACCTATGGCTCCAAGACACCGCGTAATGTCAGCTTCTCGCCGGCGCGGACGCCGCGCGACTACGATGCCGCCCCGTCGGCACAGAGCGGAACACTCGATCCGATTTCGGCGACGCTGTCGCTGCTGCGGCCGATGCCGGTGGGTGAAGCCTGTGGTAAGCGTGTGGAGGTCTTCGACGGCTCCAAACGGTCACGCCTGAGCGTGGCAGCGCGGCAACCTGCGCGGGACGGCCTGTTCGTCTGCAATGGCACCTACAGCCGCATCTCCGGCTTTTCGCCCAAGTTGATGGCGAAACAGGTGAACTTTCCGTTCTCGATCTTCTGGCGCGAGACCAACGGGATGATGGAGGTGGTGCGCTTTCAGACCGACACGACTTTCGGCACGGTTTCCGCCATCCGGCGCTGAACCTTGCCGCCTGCCGCATTGCCGATAGAACCTGTACTGGCCCCGCTTCTGGCGGGGCTAAGTGCGCATGGGGTGGCGGTTTTGCAGGCGCCGCCGGGAGCCGGAAAAACCACACGGGTGCCGCTGTATCTGGCAGAGGAGGCCGGGTTTGGCGGCCGTATCCTGATGCTGGAGCCGCGGAGGGTGGCGGCGCGGGCGGCGGCGGAGCGGCTTGCGGAAGCCTGGGGCGAGGTTCCGGGCGACTCGGTGGGTTACCGGATGCGCGGGGACAGCAAGCCTGGCCGCCGGATCGAGGTGATCACAGAGGGCACTCTGGCGCGGATGATCCAGAGCGACCCGGAACTGCGCGGAATTTCCTGCGTGATTTTCGACGAGTTTCACGAGCGGGCGTTGCAATCCGACCTCGGGCTGGCGCTCTGCCTCGAAATCCGCGCTGCGCTGCGCGAGGACCTGCATCTGCTGGTGATGTCGGCGACGCTGGACGCCGAACCGGTGGCGGCGCTGATGGGCAATGCCCCGGTGATCACTTCCGAAGGGCGGGCGTTTTCGGTGGAGGAGCGGTTTCTTGACCGGCCGGTGAAACTGGAGCGGTTCGGCGCGTTCGAGAGCGCGGTGGCCGATCTGGTGGCGCAGGCGCTGGCGGAGACGGAGGGCGGCGTGCTGGTGTTCCTGCCTGGCAAGGCGGAGATCGCGCGGGTGGCACAGCGGCTGCGGCCGGAACCGGGCGTGGAGGTGATGGAACTGCACGGCGGGTTGTCGTTGGCCGCGCAGCGCAGGGTGGTGCAGCCATTGGAGGGCCGGCGCAAGGTGGTGTTGTCGACGGCGATCGCCGAAACCTCTTTGACACTGGCGGATATCCGGGTGGTGGTCGACGGTGGCCGGGCGCGGCGGGCGAGGTTCGATCCGGGCAAGGGCATGGCGCGGTTGGTGACCGAGCGGGTAAGCCGGGCGGAGGCCACGCAAAGGATGGGGCGTGCGGGCCGGGTGGCGCCGGGCTGGTGCTACCGCCTGTGGACGAAGGGCGAGGCAGGGGCGATGCCGGCTTTCGCGCCGCCGGAAATCGAGGTGGCGGACCTTGCACCGCTGGCGCTGGATCTGGCAGTCTGGGGTGCGCGTCAGCCGGAGGACCTGCCCTTCCTTACGCCACCGCATCCCGGCAGTTTCGCCGAGGCACGGGCGCTGCTGACGGAACTTGGGGCCCTGGACGAGAGCGGCACGCTGACGGAGGCCGGCCGGGCGATGGCGGCGGTGCCGGCCCATCCGCGACTGGCACGGATGTTGGTGGCCGGGGGCGGGACGCAAGCGGCTGATCTGGCGGCGCTGGTGGAGGGGCGGCTGGAAGGTGAGGACGTGGATCTCGGGGTGTCGCTGCGGGCACTGCGGGGCGGCGACGGCCTCTCCAAGGCGGCGCGCGGGGCGCTGCGGCAGGAGGCGGAGCGGTTGCGGAGGCACGCGGCTGCGGAGCGCGGACTGTCCTCCGGTGCACTACTATCGCTCGCCTATCCCGACAGGATCGCGTTGCGGCGGCCGGGTGGCCAGCCGCGCTACCTGCTTTCCGGTGGTGCGGGCGGCATTCTGCGGGACAGTGACAGCCTTGCCGGACAAAGGTTGCTGGTGGCGGCGGACCTCGACGGTGACCGGCGGGAGGCGCGCATCCGCAAGGCACTGGCGATCAGCGAAAGCGAAGTGCGGGAGGTGCATGGCAACCGGCTGAAGGAGCAGCGGATTTGCAAGTGGGACAGACGGACGCGCAGTGTGCAGGCGCGCGAGCAGGTGACCCTTGGGGCGCTGGTTCTGGAGGAGCGGCACTGGACGGGTGCGGGCGACGACGAGGTGCTGCCTGCGCTCCTCGAGGGCATCCGCGACCTTGGTCTGGCGGTGTTGCCATGGGGCAAGGCTGCGACCGCGTTGCGGGCACGGGCGGAATGGGCGCGGGCCAGCGGGCTGGAGCTGCCGCCATGTGACGATGCCAGCCTGATGATGGCGCTGGAGGAATGGTTGCTGCCGTGGATGGCCGGGATGCGGAGGCTGGAAGACTTTGCAGCCCTCGACCTGAACGCGGCGTTGCAGGCGCGACTGGGAGGACTGGCGGAAATCGACCGGCTGGCGCCGGCCCGGTTCACGGCCCCGACGGGTACGGCCGTGCTGATCGACTACAGCGGAGAGGCTCCGGCTGCGCAGATCCGCCTGCAGGAGGTATTCGGCCTGACGGTCCATCCTGTTCTGGGCGCGAAGCGACTGCCGCTGGTGCTGGAGCTGCTGTCGCCCGCCGGGCGGCCGGTGCAAAAGACTGCGGACCTCCCCGGCTTCTGGGCCAATTCCTATGCCGATGTGCGCAAGGACATGCGGGGGCGCTACCCGCGGCATCCGTGGCCGGAAAACCCGGCGGCCGCAACGCCGACACGCCGCGCCAAGCCGCGGACCTGAAGGTTTCAAATATTCGAAACACAACTGTAGCAATATGTTGGCAATCGCCTCTACAGTCGGCGTGGGAGAAAAAAGCCAGAAAGGTATTGCCATGCAGCCCGGATCCGAACCTTCGTTCCGCCAGTCCGTCGACATGATGTTCAGCCGCGCTGTGGCGCTGATGGACCTGCCGCCCGGCATGCAGGAGAAGATCCGCGTCTGCAACGCGACCTATACCGTGCGTTTCGGCGTGCGGTTGCGCGGGCAGGTGCATACGTTCACCGGCTACCGCTCCGTTCATTCCGAACACATGGAGCCTGTGAAGGGCGGCATCCGCTATGCCATGAGCGTCAATCAGGACGAGGTGGAGGCGCTGGCGGCGCTGATGACCTATAAATGCGCGCTGGTGGAGACGCCGTTCGGCGGTTCGAAGGGCGGTCTGTGCGTTGACCCGCGGGCGTGGGAGCCGCATGAGATGGAGCAGATCACGCGCCGCTTCGCCTATGAACTGATCAAACGCGACCTGATAAACCCCGCGCAGAACGTTCCGGCACCTGACATGGGCACCGGCGAGCGGGAGATGGCTTGGATCGCGGACCAGTATCGGCGGATGAACACCACTGACATCAACTCCGCCGCCTGCGTCACCGGCAAGCCGCCGCATGCGGGCGGGATCGCCGGGCGCGTGGAAGCGACGGGGCGGGGCGTGGAATATGCCTTGCAGGAATTCTTCCGCCATCCCGAAGACATCAGGATCGCGGGGCTGGAAGGTACTCTAGACGGCAAGCGCGTGGTGGTGCAGGGGCTGGGTAATGTGGGTTATCACGCGGCCAAGTTCCTCTCCGAAGAGGATGGTGCGCTGATCACGGCGGTGATCGAGCGGGATGGCGCGGTGATCAACGACGCGGGGCTGAACATCGAGGCGCTGAAGGCGCATATCGCCGAGCATGGCGGTGTCGCCGGTTTCCCCGATGCCGAGTATACGCAGAACGGCGCCGCCGTGCTGGAAAAGGAATGCGACATCCTGATCCCGGCGGCGATGGAGGGGGTGATCAACCTCGAGAACGCCGAGAATATCCACGCGCGGCTGGTGGTCGAGGCTGCGAATGGGCCGGTGACGGCGGGGGCGGACGAGATCTTGCGCAAGCGCGGGGTGGTGATCATTCCGGACATGTATGCCAATGCCGGGGGGGTGACGGTTTCCTATTTCGAATGGGTCAAGAACCTGTCGCACATCCGGTTCGGGCGGATGCAGCGGCGGCAGGAGGAGGCGCGGCACACCGTGCTTGTCAACGAGCTGGAGCGGCTGTCGGCGTCGGCGGATGTCAAATGGACGCTGTCCGACGGGTTCAAGCAGAAGTATCTGAAAGGCGCCGGTGAACTGGAGCTGGTGCGCTCCGGCCTCGACGACACCATGCGAGGGGCCTATCAGAGCATGCGCGAGGTCTGGCATTCGCGTAGCGATGTCAGTGACTTGCGGGTGGCGGCCTATCTCGTTTCCATCGGTAGGGTGGCGACGAGCTACGGCTCCAAGGGGCTGTGATGCCAGCGCGGCTGGCGCTGCCGGTACGGCGGTCGATGAACCTGACGGAGGCGGCCTATGACCGCCTTCGCGACCTCAACGCGAAATATGGGCTGGGCAACAACTACCTGCTGGTGGTGCTGCTGGAACGGCTGGACGAATTTGCTGACGAGGACCGGATGGACGAGGCATTTCAGGGGTTTATCGCGGAGTACGGCGCGCCCGACCGCTCATGAATTCCGGCGTGCCTCGGCGATCAGTTCCGCCCCGCGCTCCGTCAACATCAGCGAAATGACATCGGCAAAATCGCGGGCGGCCTTGCCGGGAGTGGCACCGCCGACGCCGACCTTGCGGCCGAAACGCCAGTAGAGACCCGGCTTCCAGCGGCGCGTCATCGGCGCCTTCGCCTCGATCAGAAACCCGTTGGAGGGTTTGAAGGCGAAGAAGCTTCGATCCACTTTTCTGATGTTTGTCAATGGGATGATGGCTTCGCCAGTGCTTTCGAATACACCTTCCTCCGTCAGCACCAGCCCGCCTTCGGTGGCGCGGTAATAGGCGGCCCCCCACCAGAAGAACAGCGCCCCGAGACCGCCAAGCAACACCCGCCCGAACACGCCGCCTTCGGGCAGGGTGACGGCGAGAAAGGCGAGGAACGCGCCGAGGGTGCAAAGGACGGCCGCCCCGAAGATGCGCCGGGAGGTGGATATGGCCAGGGCGGCGATGGGGTTTTCGAGGTGATCCATGAGACGGGTGATAGGGGATGCGGCACCCGCTGAAAAGAGGCGTTTTCCGCGTATGGATTTGGTATGGTTTCGGTATGGGTTTGGTATTGCGACGAATTTGATTGGGTAATTGATGGGAAAAGAGCGTGGCGGCGGGGACAGGATGCACCGCAATTGGCCCTTTCAGCGGTTCATCCGCGACGGGCTGTCGGAGCCGGAGCAATATTTTGTCTGGCTGATGTGTGCGGCATTTGCGGTGGCGCTTGGGGTGGCGACGATGCTCGCATTGGCGGCTTGGGTGGTGGGCATCGGCCTTCTGCTTGTGGAAAGCTATAATGCCGTCACGATGACTGGCGTGGAGCGGTATTCCGAAAACCGCAACGCGATGCTGATCCTCGCCGCTGTCGTCGGCGCGCCGCTGGTGGCGTGGCGGGCGTATCTGGCGGGCCGCGATGTGCAGATCAAGCAGGAGGGGCATTACACGGAACTCTTCACCAAGGCGGTGGAGCAGCTTGGGGCGACGAAGGCGAAATTCGAGGACGTGGAGCGGGTGATCCTCGACAGCCACGGCGCCGAGCGGAGGATCATCCAGCGCGAGCAGACGACGGAGCGCAACATCGAGGTGCGGCTGGGCGCGATCTACGCGCTGGAACGGGTGATGAAGGACAGCGCGCGGGATGCCGGGCCGATCGTCGAGACACTCTCGGCCTATGTGCGGGAGAATTGCGGGGAGCCGGTGGTGCTGGACGAAGCGGACCGGCCGATGTGGGAAAAGGAGATGACCCGCAACGACTATACCAGAATGTGGCGGAGCTACCTTAACGCGAAGCTGCCGGAGAAAGCACCGGGATCGCGGGCCGACATACAGGCGGCGCTAGCGGTGCTGGGCCGCCGGATGGACGGCCCGAAACCTGCGGATTTTGATACCGGTGATCCGGGCATCCTGCTCCCCGCCGCGAACCTGCAGGGCGCGGGGCTGGCCGGAGCGCGACTGGAGGGGGCGGACCTTGGCCGGGCGCGGCTGGAGGGGGCGGATCTTGGTGAAGCACAGCTAAAGGGGGCGAACCTTCGCTGGGCGCGGCTGCAGGGCGCAAACCTTCGCGGAGCGCGGCTGGAGAGTGCGGACATTGGCGTAGCGTGGCTGGAGGCCACAGACCTATCGAGGGCGCAACTGGATGGCGCGAACCTTGCCTGGGCGGGGCTACAGGGCGCGGAGCTTTTCGATGCAAGGCTCAAGGGTGCGAATCTTGGCGACGCTCGGTTGGCGGGTGCGGACCTTCGCTACGCAGGGCTGGAGGGGGTGAACCTTTCTGGCGCGCGTCTGGTGGGGGCGGACTTTGGTGGTGCGCGACTTAAGGGAGCGGACTTCAGGCGCACTATTCTTAAAGGAGCGCGACTGAGGACCGATTTTACGATTCTCGCACATCTGCCGCAAGATTTCGAGGAACAGGTGGCGCAGGCGTTCGGGCACAAGGTGCATACGAAGTTGCCGGAGGGGGTGGCGGTGCCGGAGCATTGGTTCGAGGGGGATGATTGGGATGCGGAGGAGGCCGCCTGGAAGGCCTTCAAGGCGTCGCTCGGGCTTTGAAGACGGTGGGTTGAAACCCACCCTACGCCAGTGTTCACGCAACGGAGGGGCAGGGGCGGCGCGTGGGGTGGCGCCGTTTTCATTGATGCCTTGCGCTTTTTGCTCGCTGTATGTCTTTGAAATTGAAGGTTTGCGCGGATGGCAGCCAAAGCGCCAGCCCGTGCGGGCGGGCCGGCGCTGGCCCGGCGGGCTTCGCCCTTGAGTCCGGGCCGGGTGGGCAATTGGCGGTTCGAATGAGATGGGAGTGGACGGCAGGCCGGGCGCCTGGCCTCCGCATCCGTTCTGATTTGGTAGACAGTCTTTTCCCGTTTTCCGGATTGTTTCGTCGTTGCTTCCCCTTATCTTGGAGCCAACGCAGCCTGAAAGGAGGCAAGCCCATGTCTTTCCGTCCCGTGAAATCCGAAACGCTTTCGCGCCCGACGCTCGAAGGGGCGGGGGTGCATCTCAACCGGGCGTTCGGGTTCGGCGACCCGACGATGCTGGACCCGTTCCTGCTGTTCGACGACTTCCGCAACGACGATCCGAGCCAGTATGCCAAGGGGTTTCCGTGGCATCCGCACCGGGGGATCGAGACGATCACCTATGTGCTGGAGGGCGAGGTCGCGCATGGCGACAGCCTCGGCAACTCCGGGGTGCTGAAGCCCGGCTCCGTCCAATGGATGACGGCCGGATCCGGTATCCTTCACCAGGAGATGCCGAAGGGAAACGCCGACGGGCAGATGCACGGCTTCCAGTTGTGGGCCAACCTGCCCGGCAGCCTGAAGATGACGCCGCCGCGGTATCAGGACGTCGGCGCCTCCGACATCCCGGAGATCATCGACGATGACGGCACGCGGGTGCGGGTGATCGTCGGCTCGTTCTGGGGCCAGAACGGCCCGGTGGACGGGATCGCGGCGGAGCCTGTGTATCTGGACGTGTCCGTGCCGCCGGGCAAGACGAAGGTGCTGCCGGTGGATACCTATGCGCACGCCTTCGCCTATGTCTTTGCGGGGGCGGGAAAATTCCGTGATGCCAGCCAGCCTTACGGCGTGCGGGTGGAGAAGGAATTCGCGGGCGAGGAGCTGAACATCCGCGATCTCTCGGGGAACAGAACGCTCGTTCAGTTCGATACGGGCGACGAGGTGAAGGTGACGGCCGGGCCGGAGGGCGTGCGCTTCCTGCTGGTGTCGGGGCGGCCTCTGGGCGAGCCGGTGGCGTGGCACGGGCCGATCGTGATGAACACGCAGGCGGAGCTGCGACAGGCGATGCGTGACCTGCAGAACGGCACGTTCATCCAGAGCCAGCACTGAGGAGACTGCGAGCGAGCGGCCCGCGCCGGTGGCATCGAGCCACCGGCGCGGGCTTTGGCGCCCGTCGCGGCGTGGCGATCAGAAGGTGCGGTCGAGCGCGTTGCCGGCGCCGGTGATGTCCCGGCCCACACCCTTGACGGTTTCGCAGGCGGAGAGCGCCAGCAGGGCGGAAAGAAGGAGAAGGATACGCATGATCGGGCCTGTCCACAGCTGTTTCGGCGACATATAAGCAGCAAAGGCGCCGGCGTTCCAGTGCCAGCCTTGACGCCTGTTTCGGCCCCGTGGTAGCGGGGCTGGCCCGAAGGAGGAACCGATGCCCAACGAGAGTAATGTCACATCGCCGGTGACGCTGATATCCGCCGGCCGGTCCGGCACATCCCTGTTGCAGGGCATCTTTCGCCATCATCCGGATTTCCAGACATGCGGCGAGACGATCTCGCTGGTGATCCGGGGCTATTTCGCCGCCGAGAAGGTGCTGCCCTTCATCAACAACGAGCAGCATCGCACCGATGAGCAGCGCTGTGGCGCGGCGGTGCGGGGCATGTTCCTGCAGATGATGCCGAGCGAAGAGAAATACTGGTTTCACAAGCCGCTGGGCGCGGCCACCATCGGCCGGGACCTGTCACCCGCCAGCGACCCGGAGGGCTATCGCGCCTGGTACTGGAACGCGATGAAGCAGAGCTTTCCCGACGGCACGTTCATCACGATCCTGCGCCATCCCTGCGACGTGATCCTGAGCCGGGCGAAGTGGTTCAAGGAAAAGCACGAGCAGGGGCTGGCCAAGATCTGCGAGATGGCCGACATCATCGCCGACGACGCCTCGCCCGTCAGCGTGGCCGTTTCCCACAAGGCGCTGGTCGACGATGGCGAGGCGGAGCTGCGGCGGGTGTTCGCCGCCATCGACCGGCCATTTCATCCCGCCTGCCTGAAGGCGCTTGACGTTGCCTTCGTGCAGGAGCGGGGCAAGCCCTTCCGCCAGAAAGTGGAAAACGTGCCGGAACGGGCGGCGCAGGGCTTCAGCAACCGCGACCGCTGGAACGAGATCGACAAGTCGATCCTGACCGACGACGCCCGCGGACGGCTGGACCGGATGTGGGCGAAGTTCGGCCAGGAAATCGACTGGCCGTAAGCCCGCCTGCCATCATTGCGCAGGATCCGTGTCGCGTGATCTCCCGGTTGCCGACCGACAGAAAGACGCATGTGGTTGTCCACAGCCGCTACGGCGTGCTGGCCTCCGCTCTGGCGGAGCGGGCACCGGAGCGGATCGCCCGCACCGTCTATCTGGCCTCCTACATGCTGCCGACGGGCGGACGGGCGGCGGAGTATTTCCGCCGCGACCGCGCATCACTGCTGCAGCCGCATGTCAGTGTGAGTGCGACGGGGATGTGGGATGCACTGAGCCCGGAGATCTACCGCGACGGGCTCTATCATGATTGCAGCGTCGAAGATAACGCGCTGGGCCGCAGCCTGCTGTGCAGGGAGCCGTTGCGCCCGGCGCTGAGCCGGTTGCGGCTGACGGAAGCGCGTTTCGGCCAGGTGCCGCGCGCCTATATCCGGCTGACGGAGGACCGGGCGGTGACGCCGGCGCTGCAGGACAGATGCCTGAGCGAAACGCCGGTGGAACGGGTGGCGAATATCGACGCGAGCCACTCGGCCTATTTTTCGCGCCCCGATGACCTGACGCGAACGATACTGGACTTGTGCCGGACATGAACACGGCTATTGCGAATACAACTCCAGTTCCGGCGGAACATAGAGGTATGATCCTGCCGGACCAGTATCGCTGAAGAGACTGAAATTCGGGTTTCCGCCGTAGGCCGGATAACACCGGCGGAGGGCGCCTTCGCGGATGGCGATCGTGCCCTTGGCATGGCTGCAGGCATCGGTGTAGCCACGCGCGTAGGAGGTTTCCTGCGCGAGGCGAAGGCATTCCGCCGTGAAACGGTTGTTCTCATCCGCAGTGCAGACCTCGGCGCCTGCAGCCAACGCGGCCGCAGTGTGGGCGAGCAGGCCCGCCGCTGCCACCACGATCAGGACGGCCCTCATCTGATCGTGTCCGGAGGCGGTGCGTCGTCATCGCCCTCGCCAGCCAGGCGCGCCGGATGTGTGCAGGCCGGGCCGTTGGTGGCGGAGTAGCGCCAACCGACGCCGCGGCATGTCCTCTCCACCCCCTCTGCATAGCCCTGGGCCTTGGCGGCACGGACGCAGGCGGCGGAATAACGACCATTGGCATCCGGGGCGCAGACGGACTGGGCGCTGGCAGGGCCGGCCAGAAGCATGGCGGCGGCGAAGGTCAGCTGTTTCATGGCTCTTCCTCCTCGTTTGGGCACAGATTGACACCACCCGGGCCGACACAGACATCGAACGGTTCGGGGTCTGCCGGTTGGTGGGAAGGGGTGGCGAGGCTGCGGGCTTCGCCGCATAGCTCATAGCCCGAGCCATCCTCGGCCATGCACCAGAGGATGCCGCCCGGCGCCGTCACCTCCACCGCGCGGATGTTGATGGCCAGCACCTGGGTGAAGGCCATGACAGCGACGCCGCCGACAAGGAAGACGACACCGGGCGAATAGGCGGCGAAGGAGAACTGCATGCGTTTGTCCTCAACCGTCGGTTCACCGATGCCGCCGGCAATCGTCGTCAGGGTCGTGACCTGGCGGAGGATGAAGACGCCGCCGATGGTGCTGAGGGCGAGGCCGACGATGAAGGAAAAGCCGGTGAGGAAGGTGCGAAGCATCAGGGCGAGCGTCAGCCGCCGTTCGCGGTAGGCCAGTGCTTCGTTGAAATAGGCATCCATCCCGGCGCGGACCTCGCCAGCGGCGATATCGGGGTAATCCAGCAGGCCGGAACGGAAGAGCACCCAGCCGAAGGCCACCAGCAAAACGAAGGCTGCGGCGGAAATGGCGACGACGATGGCGAAGTCGCGCTCCCGCACGCGGGATTTCCGCGCGGTCGAGGTATCCGTGATGTCTGTTTCCGTCATTCCGGGCCTCCCTATCCGGCCTTGGAATTCGGATGTGATGATATCATCCGCGCCTTGGGTGATCTGTGAGGATGCGCACGTCGGGGAGGCGAAAGATGTCAGCCGCCAGCCCAGTCTGAAGGGCCCGGCATATAAGGAGTTGGCTGCATTTCGAGATGCAGGCTGTCGCTGTCGCAGGGATGGGCGCGGGCCAGCGCCTCGTCGAAGTCGATGCCGAGGCCGGGCGCGTCGGGGACGGTAATGAACCCCTCCTCGACGCGGATCGCGCCGCCGATGAGGCTGTCGTGAAACGGGGTTTCTATGGTCTCGACCATCAGCGTGTTGGGACAGGTGGCGGCAAGGTGGATGTTGGCGGCCCATTCCACCGGACCGGCGTAGAGATGCGGCGCGAACTGGGCGCCGGCAGTCTCGGCCAGAGCCGCCAGTTTCCGGCCTTCCCAGATGCCGCCGACGCGGCCGGTGGCCGGCTGGATGATGCCGCAGGCGGCATCGCGCAGCAGGGGCCAGAAATCGGCGCGGGTCGTCAGCCGTTCGCCGGTGGCGATGGGCACCGGGCTGTGGCGGGCGACCTGTGCCATGGCGGCCGGATTGTCGGGCGGCACCGGTTCCTCGAACCACAGCGGCTGGCTGGGGGCGATGGCATGGGCCATGCGGATGGCACCGGAGGGGGTGAACTGGCCATGTGTGCCGAACAGGAGGTCGGCGCGGTCACCGACGGCCCCGCGGATTTCGGTGCAGAAGCGGGCGGCTGTGGCGAGGTCTTCCGGCAGCGGTTGATGGCCGCCCATGATGGTATAGGGGCCAGCCGGATCGAACTTGACGGCGGTGTAGCCGCGCGCCACCGCCACCGCCGCAGCGGTGGCCGACCGGTCGGGCGAGGTATAGAAGGCGCGCGCATCCTCCCCCGGCGCCGGGTAGAGATAGGTATAGGCCCGCAACCGCTCGCCCAGCCTGCCGCCCAGCAGCGCATGTACCGGCCGCTCCCGCGCCTTGCCGATGATGTCCCAGCAGGCGATCTCCAGCCCCGAGAAGGCGCCCATCACGGTCGGGTCGGGGCGTTGGGAGAAGCCGGCGGAGTAGACGGCGCGAAACATCGCCTCCACCTGTTCCGGGCTGCGACCCTGCATGTGCCGGGAAAAGACATCCCCGATGACTGCGCTCATCGCCGCCGGGCCGACCGTGGCGGCGTAGACCTCGCCCCAGCCGGTGATGCCGTTCGAGGTGGTCAGTTTCACGAAGATGAAATAGCGCCCGCCATGGCAGGGCGGGGGATTGCCGGTGACGAGGATGTCGAGATCGGTCAGATGCATCGCGGTGCCTTTCGGTGCGCGGTGTCTCTTATACCGCGGGCGGGTTCAGAAGACGATGACGTTGCGGACGGCCTTGCCTTGGCGCGCGGCATCGATGGCGGCGTTGATCTGCGAGAGCGGGTAGCGGGCGGTCACGAGACTATCCAGTTGCAGGCGGCCGTCGCGATAGAGTTCGATCAGCGCCGGGATGTCGCGTTTCAGCACGGTCTGGCCCATGCGGGAGCCGAGCAGGCGTTGGTTCATGGCGGCGATGGCCGTCGGCGAATAGGAGACGCGGGTGTCAACCGAAGGCAGGCCGACCATGACCATGGCGCCGCCGGGGGCGAGCAGGGTCGTGGCGGTCTCGAAGACACGGGGGACACCGACGGTGACGAAGACGTAATCGACGCCGCGGCCGCCCGTGGCCTCGCGCAGGAGGCTGTCGGCGGCCGGATCGTCGGCGCGCAGTCCCATGGTCGCGCCGAAGGTGCGGGCGCGGGCGAGTTTTTCGTCAGAGAGGTCGAGGGCGATGACCGTCGACGCCCCCGACAGCGCCGCCGCCTGGATGGTGTTGAGGCCGACGCCGCCGGCGCCGATCACCGCGCAGCTTTCGCCCGGTTGCAGTTTCGCTGTGTTGGTGACCGCTCCGAAACCGGTGATGACGCCGCAGGACAGGAGGCAGGCGACCGATGGGTCGATGTCTTCCGGCAGGGCGACACACTGGCTCTGGTCGACCACCACCGCTTCGGCGAAGGCACCGGTGGCCATGCCTTGCGATACAGGGCCTGCAGTGCCGGAAATCGGGCTGACCGTGGCGGCATAGGCATTGTCGCAACTGGTCGGCGCGTTGGCGGCGCAGGCCGGGCAGGTGCCGCAGGCGCGGATCAGGGTGACGAGCACGGCGTCGCCGGTGGCGATGCCTGTCACGCCCGGGCCGGTGGCGGTGACATGGCCGGCGGCCTCGTGGCCCAGCACCATCGGCAGTGTGCCGCCGTAGGCGCCGTCCATGTAGGCGATGTCGGAGTGGCAGATGGCGCAGGCGTCGATGCGGACGGCGACTTCGCCGCGACCGGGTGGTCGCAGGATGATCTCTTCGATCGAGAGGGGCGTGCCGAAGGCGTGGAGGATGGCGGCTTGCATGGTGTCCTCGCGGGCGTTGTCTCCCTCGCGGCTTGCCCCACGGGCGCGGGTGGTTCCGGCCTGATTGCGACATCGGGCGACGCAAACGGGATTTGTGGCCTCGATGGCTGGATTTCAGGCGAGGGCGGCTGTCAGACGTGACCATTCCGCAGCCGAACCTGGCAGGCCGAGGCGCAGCCAGCTTTCGGAATAGGGAAAGATGCGCGACCAGATCGCGGACCGGGCGAGGCTGGACTGTGCCATCTCTGCGCCGGGTGTCTGGTAGAGGCGAAAGAGGGCGGTGCCGCCAACGCTCCGCCAGCCTGCGGCTTCGGCCAGTGCGTCGAGGCGGCGGGTTTCGGTATGCAGGCGGCGGCTGGTGGCCTGTTGCCATTTCGTGTCCAGCAGCGCCATCCGGCCGACGTGCAGCGCCGGGCCGGAGGCGGCCCATGGACCGGCGGCAGCACTCAGGGCGGCGATATCGGCCTGCGCCCCGGCGGCGAAGCCGAGGCGCAGGCCGGCGAGGCCGTAGAACTTGCCGAAGGATCGCAGGGCGATGAGGCCGGGGGTGCCGAGGTGAGGGGCGATGCTGGACTTTGGCGTCGGATCCATGAAGCTTTCGTCGACGATCAGCAGCGGGATGTCACGGCTGAGAGCCAGTATTTCGCCCGCATCCAGCAGCCGGCCATCAGGGTTGTTGGGATTGACGATAACGGCGGCATCGGCGCCGGGCAGTGCTGCAGGTGTGGCCACGGATCTGACGGTCCAGCCAGCGGCGCGGAAGCTTGCGGCGTGTTCGTTGTAGGTCGGCTCCAGCACATGGACGGTGCCGGGCGGGCGCAGGCGCGGCAGGAGCTGGATTGCCGCCTGTGCACCGGCCAGCGGCAGCAGCGCGGCATCGGTGCGGTAGGCAGCGCGGGCGGCGGCAACAAGGGCTGAGCTGGCCTCTGCCGTCGGCAACGCCTGCCAGGCGTGGGCGGGAATTGCCGGCAGGGGGTACGGCTGGCGGTTGATGCCGGTGGAGAGGTCGATCCAGTTCTCAGCCTGGCCGCCGTAGCGCGCAATGGCCGCGCCGAGATTGCCTCCGTGGTCGCGGCTCACCAGAACGCCTCCAGCATCGCAAGGGGTAGCAGGGCGAGTGTAACCGCCGTGAGCATGCGGCGATAGAGGCCGAGGGCAGCGGGGCCGGTTTCGGCGGTGGGATCCGGCGCTTCGCCATTGAGCCACGGTTGCGCCTCGGGCCCGCGGGCATAGGCGCGGGGGCCGGAGAGACGACAGCCGATGCCGGCAGCCATCGCCGCCTCGGGCCAGCCGGCGTTGGGCGAACGGTGACGTGGGGCATCGGCGCGCATGACAGCGATGGCGGCGCGCGGTCGTGGTCCGGCAAGGGCGAGGGCGAGACCGGTGGCGCGGGCGGGCACCCAGTTGACGGCATCGTCGAGCAGGGCGGCGAAACGGCCGAAATCCTCGAACCGGTCGGAACGGTAGCCGATCATGCTGTCGAGGGTATTGATTGCCTTGTAGGCGACGATGCCGGGCAGACCGAGCAGCGCCCCCCAGAACAGCGGTGCGATGACGGCGTCAGAGGCGTTCTCCGCCAGACTTTCGATGGCGGCGCGGGCGATGCCGGGGGCGTCGAGCAGGTCGGGATCACGGCCGACGATACGGGCGACGGCGGTGCGGGCGGCTTCGGTATTGCCCCGGGCAAGCGGGCGAAGGACATCGGCGACATGCTCATAGAGGCTGCGGCTGGCGATCAGCGGGGCGGCCAGGAGGCCGGTCAGGAGTGCGCCGGTGAAGCCGCCCGGGAGCGCCGCGGCAATCGCAACGGCAGGCAGGACGGCTGCGGCGATGGTCAGGAGGGCGGCGTTGCGGCCTCTGGCGCGGCGGGCGGCCCGGCTGTCGCCTGCGTGGTTCATTCGCCGCTCCAGCCAAGCGATCAGGGCGCCGATCCATGTGACGGGGTGGCCAATGGCGGCATGGAGACGCTGTGGCCAGCCGAAGGCGGTGTCGAGCGCGAGGGCGATGAGCATGGCACTGAGGGTCACGGGGTGCCCCCGCTGCGGAAGCTGCGAATACCGGTGAGGCCGAGCGCGCGCAGGCGGGGCCGGGCGGTGGCGGGAATGCCGTCGGGGGCGAACAGGAGCGCGACGGCCGAGCCAGTGTGGGCGCAGGCGAGGCCGAGGGCGCCGAGGTCATCGGTCGCCGCCAGCAGCGGCGCGAGGTCGGGGCCGCCGCGCAGGGCGCGGTTGCGGGTGGCCGAGGCGGTGGCCAGGGCTGCGAGGGCTGCCCTATCACCGGCGCCGGCGGCGGCTGGCCAGGCGGTTGCGAGATCCGAGATGTCCGCGAATGTGCTGTCCTCGGCACGGGTTCGCTGCGACGGGCCGAGAAAACCGCCGACGATGTCGAACACGGGGGGAGACGGCATCAGGGCGAGGCTTTCGCCCCGGCGGGAGGCCCACAGGTGGCGGGACGGTTCCGCCAGCATAAGCGGATCGGTGGCGCCTTCGACGGCGAGGGTCAGGGCGGTGCTGGCGGCGGTGATGTCCTCTCCGAGCACCTGAAGCACGGCCAGCAGGCTGGCGGTGGAGACGCCGCATCCATGACCCGCGGGCAGGCTGCTGCGCAGGACGAGTCTGCCGTTGGGGACTGTTCCGAGAACGGCGCGGAACAGGGTGCGGTATGTCTCGGGAGGGAAGCGGAGACCGGGGGCGTGGCAGAAGAACGGGCCGCCGGGACGCCACGCGGCCGTGACGCTGCTGGCGCTGCATGGCAGGGTGATGAGCGCGACAGGACCGTCAGGGCCGAGCCTGCCCTGCAGAAACTCGCCGAAGTGGCCGGTGCGTGTCGCCTTGCGCCAGCCGCGGTCAGGCATCGGCGGGCGCGAGGCTGAGTGTGGCGGGAATGGTGAGCGTCTCGCCGTATGGCAGTGAGTGCGTCCACGGGTCGGTGTGCCCCATGGCCGCCGCGGCGATCTTGGCGACCCCTGCGTGGGTAACGACAAGGGTTGTCCCTGCACCCTGCAGCGCGGCGAGGGCTGGCAGGACACGGGCCTGCATCTGGGCGACGCTCTCGCCTCCATGCGGACGGGCGTGAAGAAAGTCTGCCGCCCACTGGTCGAGTTCGGCGCGGGGCACCTCGCTCCACCTGCGGTTTTCCCACGTTCCGAAATTCATCTCCCGCAGGTCCGGCAGAACCTGCGGGATGAGACCGAAACGGCGCGCAGCGCGGTCGGCCAGCAGCCGGCAGCGGCGGGCCGGGCTGGTGGCGAGGGCCTGCGGCGGGTGCGTGAGCGTGGCGAGGGCGGCGTCCATCTGTGCCGCCGCGTCCGGCGGCAGTGGCAGGTCGGTGCGACCGTAGCAGCGGCCTTCGCCATTCTCCGGACGGGTGTGACGCATCAGGATCAGGACCATGCCAACACCCCGAGGAGGAGGCCGAGTTGCGAAATCTGCTGGAGTGCACCGAGGCAATCGCCGGTGTAGCCGCCGAGGCGGCGCTGGTAGAGGGCGCGGGTGCCGATGTGGGCGGCGGCGAGGCCGATCAGGGCCCCGGCCCAGAGGTGGAGCGGCAGCAGGAGGGCCGGGGCCAGACCGGTGATTGCGGCGAAGGTGAGAGGCAACGGGCCGATGGGCCGTGCGGTGGCGGCGCCCGCGCCCTCGCTGCGCTGGTAGGCGCTGGTTGCCATGGCGAGGACGGCAGAGAAGCGGCTGGCGGACTGGGCGAGCAGGAGGGCCGTGGCGGCGAGGCCGGCGGTGGGCATCGCGGCGAGGGTGGCGGCGGTCAACGCGACGGTGAACAGCAGCGTCAGGGCGCCGTAGCTGCCGATGCGGCTGTCGCGCATGATTTCCAACGCCCGGTCGCGCGTGCCGCCGCCGCCGAGGCCGTCAGCCATGTCGGCCAGTCCGTCCTCGTGCAGGCCGCCGGTGATCAGGGCCAGCCAGCCGAGGGCCAGCAGGACGGCGACGAGCGGCCCGAAGAGCGGGGTGGCGGCGAGGATGACCGCGGCTCCGAAAGCACCAAGGAGGGCACCGACTGCCGGGAACCAGCGGGGCGCGGCGGCCATCGCTGCGGGCGACCATGCGCCGGGCACCGGCAGCCGGGTGAGGAACTGGAAGGCGAGCAGGAGTGCCGCGAGTTCCCGCCGGGCCACGCTAGTGGGCGCCGCTGACGCCGGCATCCTCGAAGCTCGCCATGCGGTTCATCATTGCAGCCGCCGCTTGCACCAGCGGCCAGGCAAGCAAAGCACCCGTGCCCTCGCCAAGACGGAGGTTGAGGTCAAGCAGCGGTTCGGCATGGAGGTGCTGGGCCAGCGCCTTGTTGCCCGGCTCCGCCGAGGCATGGCAGAACACGAAGGCGGGGCGCAGTTCCGGCTCCAGCGTCAGGGCGATCAGGGCGGCGGTGGAGGCGATGAAGCCGTCGACAAGCACCAGTCGCCGCTCCGTCGCCGCGCCGATCATCGCGCCGGCCATCATCACGATCTCGAAGCCGCCGTATTCGCTGAGCGCCTGCATGGGTTGCAGTTTGCCGGTGCGCGAGGCGGCCTTGCGCAGGATCGTCAGCTTACGGGCCACGCCTTCGGCATCAAGGCCGGTGCCGGGGCCGACCAGCGGCGCCAGTCTCTGGCCGGTGATCTTGTGGATGAGCAGGGCGCAGGTGGCGGTGTTGCCGATGCCCATGTCGCCGAAGGCCACGACGGGAAAGCCCCAGGACGCACCGAACTCCCGACCGGTGTCGAGGGCGTCGGCGACGGCACCGGGCGACATCGCCGGTTCCTCCGCACTGTTGGCTGTGCCGGGACCGAGCCTGTGAACCAGCAGGTTGGGATGATCGACGGGGTTCTCGACGCCGGCATCGACGACCCGGACGGTGACGCCGAAGGCTCCGGCGAAGGCATTTGCGGCCGCGCCGCCGCCCATGAAGTTCAGCACCATCTGCTGGGTGACGGCCTTGGGAAAGGCGGAGACGCCGGCATCGGCGAGGCCGTGATCGGCGGCGAAGATCGTGAGGCCGCAACTGTCGGCGTTCGGGCGGGTGGTGCCCTGCAGAAGGCAGAGCTGCTCGGCCAACTCCTCGATCCGGCCGAGTGAGCCCACGGGCTTGGTCTTGCCGTCGATGGCGGCTTTTACCTCTTCTCTGAGCGCCGGGTCGAATTCCATGGCTCGCACTCCTTTTTTGCCATTCGTCTCTACGGTTTCAGACCGGGGCACGCAAGCCCGCCGCAACGGCTTGCCGGGGTGGGGGCAATATGGTTGTCTCGCCCGGCAAACGGAAGGGAAACGGCCATGCAGCAGCATCACCTCGTGCTCGGCGGCGCCCGGTCTGGCAAGAGTGGCTATGCCGAGGCACAAGCGGAGGCGCTGGGCCCGGTTCGGCGCTACGTGGCGACAGCGGAGGCGGGGGACGACGAGATGACGGCGCGCATCGCTGCGCACCGGGCGCGACGCGGTGCGGGCTGGCAGACGGTGGAGACGCCGCTGGACATCTGCGCGCAGATTCGTGCTGGCGGGGCGGATGCTGTGCTGCTCGATTGCCTGACGCTGTGGCTGTCGAACCTGATGCATCGCGGGCGTGACATAGAGGCGGAAACAGAGGCCCTGATCGCGGCGCTGCCGAATGCGCCCGCCCCGGTGTTGATGGTCTCCAACGAGGTGGGCATGGGGCTGGTGCCGGAGAATGCGCTGGCGCGCGCGTTCCGGGATGCGCAGGGGCGGCTGAACGCGCGGGTGGCGGCGGCAGTGCCGCGGGTGAGTTTCGTGGCCGCCGGGCTGCCGCTGGTGCTGAAGGGCGGCTGAGGTCGGAATTCGCCGGACAGCCGGCGGCGGGGCTCTCAGCCGAGATCGGGCGCGGGATCGTCCAGCGGCGGGATGCGGGCGACGAAATGGCCCTTGATCGCCTGCGGCCACTGACGGAAGGGCACGGCACCGCTGTCACTGGATGCATGACCCTGAGCATATTCGACGATGCCGGCGGCGGCTTCCTTGCCAGGTGCAAAGGAACCGAGAACGTAGGTGAGTTTGCCGGTGCCGGAGATGGCGATGTTGCAGCCGTGCTCGCAGCCCATCAGGCAGGCAGTGCCGCGCACGCTCACGCTTTCCGCACCTTCGGCTGCCTCCCGGACGGCGGCGAGCAGGGCCTCGCCGCAAGGCGCACCTTCCTTCGCTTCGCGCAGGGCCGGTTGGCGGCAGGTGGTGCAGACGGTGATCGTGGTCATTGCTGGCATGTCCGTTCGGATTGGTTCGCAGGGGCGGGGTACGGGTTCCGGCCGCGATTGTCGAGAGGCCGCCGTCAGCCCGCGAGGGCCTTCACCGCCCGCAGCGCCGCGCCATAGCCGGCAACGCCAAAGCCCGCGATCAGCGCATCGGCTGCCGGGGCAACGAAGGAGGTGTGGCGAAAAGCCTCGCGCCGGTGGGGATTGGAAATGTGCAGCTCGATTACCAAACCCTCGAAGGTTTTGAGCGCATCGTGGAGCGCCACGGATGTATGAGTATAGGCACCGGCATTGATGATCATGGCGGCGTGGGTTTCGCGGGCCTGCTGCACCCATGTCACCAGTTCGCCTTCGGAATTGGTCTGGCGGCATTCAAGATCGATTGACAGCTCCCGCGCTTCGCGCATGCACTGCGCCTCGACCTCCGGCAGTTTCGTCGCGCCGTAGATATGCGGCTCCCTCAGGCCGAGCATGTTGAGGTTGGGGCCGTTGAGCAGCAGGACCTTCATGCCACACGCTCCGCGATCAGGCGCAGCGCGGCGGCGTAGCCGCCCATGCCGAGGCCGTAGATCTGAGCGTTCGTGCCGGCGACCGGCCCGCCACCCGCGGCGATGTTCTCCGGCTGGACCTCGACAGTGAACGCCGGCAGTGCGGCGATGGCGGTGGCATCGGCGGTGCCGGGGACCGGGGTGAGGATCAGGGGTGTATCGCCGTCGGCCTCCACCGCGAAGGCCTGCCCGGAAAGTTGCGAGAGGCCGAGGTCTATCCCCAGCGGCTCCGCGGCCCGTTCACAGGCAGCGAAGACAGCGTCGGCAAAGGCGGTGTCGTCGGTGCCGACAAGAACATGTATGCGCATTCTGACCCTCTTTCTGGCGGTGAGGATGAGGGCAGGAACGCGCGGCGAATGTCAAGGCAGGGGGCATCGCGGGTGCCGGAGGCAAGGCTTTGTCCCGGGCAGCAACGGCGTGCTGCCCGGACGGCCGGATGTCAGGCGGCCAGAGCCTCGGCATCGTGTCCGGCCGGCAGGTGCAGCGGGCAATCAGGGTCCGTCACGGCCCGCCAGATCGCCTGCACCACGTGATCCGGCTCCGTCATCTCCTCCGTCGCCTCGGCCATGAACGCGGCCATGACCCCGTCAATGAATGGCTGATAGTCGGCCGGGGCAGGATCGGCGATGCCCATCCTCGACATGGCGTTGCTGGCGAAACTGGTATCCGGGGCACGGCCCGGCAGGACGATGCGGCTGCGGATGCCCAGCGGTGCCAGTTCGAGCGCGAGACATTCGGTAAAGGCATTCACTGCGGCCTTGGAGGCGGTGTAGACCGGCAGGAGCGGCAGGGGCTTCATCGTTACGCTTGAGGTGACATTGACGATGACGCCGGTGCCCCGGGCACGCATGCCGGGAAGCACGGCACGGATCATGGCCATCAGGCCGAACGTGTTGGTTTCGAAGACATCCCTGACAATTGCCTCCGGGGTGGCCTCGAACGGTGCCAGCCAGCCGATGCCCGCGTTGTTCACCAGCGCGTCGACTGGCCCGGCGGCAGAGACGGCCGAAGCGATGCTGTCAGCCTCGGTTACATCGAGCGGCAGGATGCGCAAGTGTTCGGAAGCGGGCAGGAGGCTGGCATCCGGATTGCGCATGGTAGCGATGACGGCGTAGCCTTGGTCAAGGAAGTGGCGGGCGGTTTCCAGCCCGAAGCCGGAAGAGCAGCCGGTGATCATGACAGTTTGCATGGGAATTGGTCCTTTCGTTTCGATGCTCTTGATATCGCCAGCGAGAGGCGTACGATCTACTGCTGTACGTCCGCAAAAATTTATCGAAAGTCCGAAATGCGCGATCCTTTGTCCGAGGTGATCTCCCTGTTGCGGCCGCAGACGCCCTCTTCGAAGCTGGCGGCGGCTTCCGGCCCGTTCCGGGTGCGGCGGGAGGATGTGACGGAAGTGTTCTATGCGTTCGTGCTGGTAGGGCGCGTCTGCCTGCAACTCGATGGCAAGGCGCTGCTGGAGATGGGCGCCGGAGATTTCGTGCTGGTGCCGGCGGCGCGGGGGTTCACGATTTCCAGCGTCGATCCACCGCCCGCCAGCGGCACGACGAGCAGGCCTGTCGTTGGGGAGGACGGTGTCTTTCGCATTGGCCCCGTGGACGGACCTGTGGATGTGCAGCAACTGGTCGGGCACTGCAGCTTCGGCAGTGCCGATTCGGAGCTTCTGGTCTCGCTGTTGCCGGACATGGTGGTCGTGCGCGGGGAGCAGCGGTTGGGTGCTCTGGCCGGACTGTTGCGGGATGAGGCGCGGGCGGACAGGCCAGCACGTGACGTGATCGTGCAGCATCTGCTGGAAGTGTTGCTGATCGAGGCGTTTCGCGCCTCCGGTCAGCCCGGTGGGTCGCCGGGCCTTTTGCAGGGGCTTGCGGATGCGCGTATCGGCCCGAGCCTGCGGGCGATGCATCGCGCACCGGAACAGGCGTGGACGGTGGCGCAACTGGCCAGAGAGGCGGGCTTGTCGCGGTCCGCCTTCTACACCCGGTTCAACCGGATCTTCGGGGTGCCGCCGATGGGTTATCTGCTGAGCTGGCGGATGACGCTTGCCAAACATCTGCTGGCGGGCGGCGGGCAGGGCGTGGCGGAAGTTGGTGCGCGGGCGGGATACGGTTCCGTCAGCGCGTTCAGTTCGGCGTTTCAGCGGGAAGTCGGGTGTTCGCCGATGCGCTACGCACGGACAGTGGCGGCGGAATGAGCTTTGGGCATTATGCCCGCCTCAGAAATCCGTGGGCGCGCCGCCTTCCTTCTTGCGGCGGGCCACGAAAGCGGCGAGTTCCTCGCGCACGGCCTCGTCCATTGGGGGCGGCGTGTAGTCGGCGAGGATTGCCTTCCAGGTGCGGTTTGCCCTCTCCGGTGTCCATTCCGCACCCGCGCTTTCCCATGCCTCGTAGTTGCGCCAGTCGCTGAGGAAGGGGGAGTAGAACGCGGTCTCGTAGCGGTCCTGCGTGTGCTGGCACCCGAAAAAGTGGCCGTTGGGGCCGACCTCGGCGATGGCGTCGAGGGCAATGCCGCCCGGGCTGGTATCTGTCAGCACCGGGTCGAAATAGCGCTGGAACTGCTGGATGACTTCGCAATCCATCACGAATTTTTCGTAGGAGGCGATCAGCCCGCCCTCCAGCCAGCCGGCGGCGTGGTAGACGAGGTTGACGCCGGATTGGACGGCAGCCCACATCGAGTTCATGCTCTCCCACATCGCCTGGCCGTCGGGTACGTTGGCGGCGCAGGCGTTGGAGGCGCGCAGCGGGATGCCGTAGAAGCGCGCCATCTGCCCTGTCATCTGAGTGGCGCGGATGTATTCGGGCGTGCCGAAGGCGGGAGCGCCGCTCTTCATGTCGACGTTTGAGGTGAACGTACCCATCACGCAGGGTGTGCCGGGATTCAGGAATTGCAGCAGGGCGATGGCGGCGAGAGCCTCGGCCACCGATTGCGTGACCGCGCCCGCCATCGTCACGGGCGCCATCGCACCGGCCAGCGTAAAGGGGGTGACCACCACCGGCTGGCCGCGGCGGGCGAAGCGCATTGCGCCGTCGAGCATCGGCCAGTCGTGCTTCAACGGGCTGGAGGAGTTTATGTTCGTGTAGATGCGGGGACGGCTGAAGAATTCCTCCGCCTTCAGGCCGGAGGCGATGCGGGCCATTTCCAGCACGTCCTCGACCCGTTCCGAGCCGAGGGAATATGCGTGGCAGACCTTGTCTGTCAGCGTCAGCTTCTCGAACAGACAATCGAGGTGGCGCACGGAGGCGTGGATATCCACCGGTTCCACCGGATAACCGCCGGCGACGTGGATGCAGTTGAAATACTGCGTAAGCTTCATGAAATCCCTGAAGCTCTCGAAGTCGCCGACGCGGCGGCCCCTGTCCATGTCCATCACGTTTGGCGGCGAGGAGACATTGACGAAGGCCATACTGCGCCCGCCGATGGTAATGGTGCGGTCGGGGTTGCGCGGGGTGATGGTGAACGATGCGGGCGCGTGGGAAAGCATTTCCATCACCCAGTCGCGGCCCATGCGGACATTCTGTCCCTCGATGGTGCAGCCGGCGCGGCGCAGATGCTCCAGCGCCTCGTCATTGAGGAATTCGATACCGATGTCTTCCAGAATGCGCATCGCGCCGTCGTGGATGGCGGCGACGCCCGTTTCCGTCAGCGGTTCGGTGGGGCGGTCGGTGTTTTCCGGCTGGGCCCACGGGCTTTGCCGGATCGCCGGTCCGCTGCCGGCGCGGCGGCTGTTGCCTGCTCTGCCGCCGCTGCGTTGCGTCCTTGCGCCTTTCCTGTCGCTCATCTCGGTCTCCCTTTCCGCCTATCCAAGCGGGTGGTGTCTGTCAGGGCATGGCCGTTTGCGACATTTCCGACGTCGGTTTGAGGGACGCGAGCCAGTCGGGCAGATCGGCGATGCTGTCGAGAACCACGTCTGCATGCGGGGCGAGGTCGTCGCGCCCCGCGACGCCGGTGAGAACCGCGACCCGCGCCATGCCGGCGGCGAACCCGGCGTGCAGATCGTGAGTGCTGTCGCCAATCATGGCGATCTGGTGCGGCGGCAGACTTGTGGCCGCTGCGAAGGCTTCGGGCATGCCCGGAGCCGGTTTGGCGCCGAAGCCGCTGTCGTACCCGGCGATGAAATCGAAGAGATCGTGGATGCCGGCATCGCGCAGATGCTCGCGCGCCGGAGCCTCGGCATCGTTGGTGGCGACGCCGAGGGCGAGACCCTGCGCGCGCAGGGACAGGAGCAGCGGTACCAGATCGGCCGCGGGTGCCTGCGGCACGTCGGCTGTGCCTTCGAGGAGTTCGTTGAGGATGATTTCCTGCGGCACATCCGGCAGCGCTTGCCTGATCAGGCCCAGAACTGTCTCCACGCTGCCCGCGATAACCCGGCTTTCCGGGCGGAACCGGCGTGCGGCGAGATCATAACCAAGGGTGGCGGCGAGATGCCCCTGTCGTGACGGCTCCGGCCCGGCGAGGCGGGTGATCAGGCCGCCGGCCCATGCGCTCCAGCTTGCCTGAAAGTCGAAGAGCGTGCCGTCCTTGTCAAACAGCAATCCCCGGATAACCATTGCGCACCCTTTCCGTCAGGCTCATTCTGGCCCAGATTGACGCCCGATAAGGGCAGGATCAACGAGTTGACGAGAGCAGAAATGAAACGTCCCCGCCAGACACGCCGAGCCTATGCGTACTTCACGGACATGACCACCCGCTGGCGGGACAATGATGCCTATGGGCACATGAACAACGTCGTCTTCTATGAATACGTGGACACCTGCGTGAATGGCTGGCTGAAGGCCTCCGGAGCCCTGGACGTGCCGGGCGGGCCGGTGATCGGGCTGGTAGTTGAATCGGCCTGCGTCTTCCACGCGCCACTGGGCTTTCCGGAGCCGGTGGCGGTGGGGCTTCGCGTTTCGCGCATCGGCACGTCGTCGGTGCAGTATGATGTGGGTCTGTTCGCGCCGGACGGCAGGGAGGCGGCGGCGGAGGCCCGGTTCACGCATGTCTACGTGGCGCGGGACACTCGCCGGCCGATGCCGTTGCCCGACCGGATGCGCGAGGCATTGGCCAGCCTGCAGGTGTCGGAGGCGGACCGGGAGCGGGACTGAGGCGTCACGTCCAGTTCGGAAGGTCGCCGCCGGGCAGTGCGGCGCGGGCGGCGACGATGGTTTCCGGCGGGACCTGATGCTGCTCGGCGAACGCCAGTACGCCTTCGTCCGACAGCAGCACGAAATCCAGTACGGCGCCGAGAAACGCCGGATCCTGCGCGGCGGCGCGGATGTTGGCGGCATCTGCGCCCGTCTGTGCGAGGAATGCGCCCATGCGGTCGGGCTCTTCCGACAACCAGATGAGGGCGGAGACGGCGAGTTCGGCGGCAGCTTTGGGGGTCATGCGGTCAGTTTCCGTTGCGTCACATGTTTACGTTAAATTGTAGCCGTAAAGCTTTTGTTAACCTGTGCTGGCGAGAGTTCTCCAAACAAGGAAAGGTAGCGCCTCACAGGCACTTCATGAGCGGAAAAGTCCTCATTGTCAGCCCCGTACCAGCCCTGCGGGCCCTGTTTCGCGTGCGGCTGGAGGCGGATTACTTCCGTGTGGAGGTCTCCGACGGGTTCGAGGACATTTTCCAGAAGGTGGAATCCGCCAACCCCGATGTCATCGTCCTGTCCCCGGAAACGGGAGCGCGGACTTGCCGCCAGCTTTGCCGTGCCCTGAAACTGACGCCCGGCAGCGCCGGGATCCCGGTGCTGATGGTCCTGCCGGCCAACGATCCGCCGGTGCCGGAGGCGTTCTCAGCGGGGGCTGACGACATCGTGTTGCGCAGCGGCAGTGACGCGATGCTGACGGCCCGGCTGCGCCACCTGGTACGCGTGCGCCACATGATGGACGGCTTGAGACTGCGTGGGGAGGCGGCACAGGTTCTGAAGGGCGCATCCGTGCATGCCCGGCGGAGCGCATACAGCGACGATCAGCCCGTTATCCGGTTGTTGCCGGGCACACAGTTCGACGGGGCGGAGTGGAGCCGCCAGCTTTCCGTGGGCGGTTACCGGACCGTGACCAGCGGGCTCGACGACTTGGCCGGCATCGACTGGAGCGGGACGCGCGCCTGTATCATCGGCCATGATCCCGAGTCCGGGTGTGATGGCCTGCTGGCACTGTCGGAGATGCGCCACAATTCTGAAACCCGGGGTATTCCGGTGATCATGGTGCTGCGCGGCGAGACGCCCGTGCTGGCCGCCAGCGTTCTTGAACTTGGGGCCAGCGACTTCTGTGAGGCCCGCATGCAGTCGGGCGAACTCGTTGGCCGGGTGCGGGCGCAATTGCGCAACCATCGGCAGGCCGAAGTGCTGCGCCGGGTGCTGGCCGAAGGCGTGCACCTCTCGCTCGTCGATCCGCTGACGAACCTTCACAACCGCCGCTTCGCGGAAACCGAACTGGAGCGGATGTGCCGCGCGGCGGAGGCGGAACGCCGTCCGGCCGCGACGATGATGCTGGACCTCGATCACTTCAAGCATGTGAATGACAGCTATGGCCATGCCGGCGGTGACGAGGTGTTGCGGTGCGTGGCCCGCCGTTTACGGGAGCAGATGGTGGATGGCGACCTCGTGGCGCGGCTGGGCGGCGAGGAGTTCTGTTTCGTTCGCCCCGGTGTTGATGCCGTTGGCGCGCGGAGGTTGGCCGAGGCGATCCGCAGCGCGGTGGAGCGGACGCCGGTGCTGCTGCCCTGCGGACGGAGGGTGGACGTGACCGTCAGCATCGGTGTGGCGATGATACCGGCAGGCACACGTCCACGGGTCGAGCACCTCCTCTCCCGGGCTGACCGGGCGCTCTATGCTTCCAAGGCGGCGGGGCGCAACTGCATCAGTTTCCACCAGGCGGCTGCCTGATTGCAGGCCAAATGACCCAGTCCAAGGTTTAGTGGCTTGACGAATTAGGTCACTTGTCCTAATCAATAGGACAAGTGACCTAGGAATGCCCATGGCCGATCGGAACGAAACCAGTGCGAAGATAGTATCGGCGGCGGATACGCTGTTCTACGAGACAGGTTTCGAGGCGACATCCTTTGCCGATATCGCGGCTGCCGTCGGCATTTCACGCGGAAATTTCTATCATCATTTCAAGACCAAGGACGCGATCCTCGACGCGGTGATCGACCGGCGGATGGAGGCGACGCGGGCAATGCTGGCGGACTGGGCGGCGGAGGCGGGTGCCGCAGAGGCCCGGATCCTGTGCTTCATTCGCATCCTGATCGTCAATCGCGCCAGTATCATGGCCTACGGTTGCCCGGTGGGCACGCTTTCGGCGGAGCTGTCCAAGCTCGATCACGCGGCGCAGGGCCGGGCGGCGGAGGTATTCGCGCTGTTCCGGAACTGGCTGGCAGCAGAGTTCCGAAAGCTCGGGCATGAGGATGAGGCCGAGGCGCTGGCGCTGCACGTGTTGGCGCGGTCGCAAGGGGTGGCGGCGCTGGCCACCGCGTTCCGCGACGAGGATTTTATCCGCAGGGAGGTGGCGGCGCTGGAGGTGTGGCTGCACAGCCTTTGTGTGGGGCAGAATTGAACCGAAAGAGAAGGGAGAGGCGGCAATGTTCGTCGTATTGCTGAGATTTGCCGCCAACAGGGCGGCCGCGCCGGAGCACATGCAGGCGCACAACGAGTGGATCGCGCAGGGGTTCGAGGCCGGGGTCTTCCAGCTTGTTGGTTCCCTTGCGCCCGCGGGTGGCGGCGGCGTGCTGGCGCATGGCGAAAGCCGGGCCGAAATCGAGGCGCGGGTGGCAGAGGACCCTTTCGTCGTTCATGGTGTGGTGACGCCGGAGATCATCGAGATCAACGCCAAACGCACTGCGCCGGCGCTGGCCTTCGCGGCGGCCTGAGCGATGACACTGGTGACCGGCCCGGACGGGCGGCCACGCTGCGGATGGTGCGCGGCGGCCCCAGATTTCTTCAGGTATCACGATGACGAATGGGGCTGGCCGGTGGCCGACGATACCCGTCTGTTCGAAAAACTTTGCCTGGAGAGTTTCCAATCCGGATTGAGCTGGCGGACGATCCTGAGCAAGCGAGAGAATTTCCGCGCAGCCTTTGCGGGCTTTGATTATCGTGCGGTAGCCGGTTTTGGTTCGGAGGACAGGGCGCGGCTGCTGGCTGACGCCGGGATCGTGCGACATGCGGGCAAGATAGACGCGGTGCTGAACAATGCGCGTGTCGCATGCGAAATCGCCAATACCGAGGGCTCTCTTGCCCGTTTCCTGTGGCGGTTCGAACCCGGTGAAGCCGAAGCCGTGCCGCCGCAGAGCGTGACGACCTCGCCGGCGTCGGTGGCGCTGTCGAAGGTGCTGAAGGCCCGAGGGTGGAAGTTTTTCGGCCCGACGACAGCCTTCGCGTTCATGCAGAGCATGGGTCTGATCAACGATCACGCCGAAGGCTGCGTGATGCGGGCGGCTGTGGCCGAGGCGCGGGCAGGGTTCCCGCGCCCCTGAAAGCTGTGGCTCAGGGTTTCTCGCGCGGTGGCGGCGGAGGCTTGCGCTTCTTGCGCTCACGCCACTCCTCGAGGTTGGCGGCGAACTCGGCCCGTTCTTCGGCACTCATGCCTTCGATTGTCTCCAGCATTATGACCTGCGCCTCACTACTGACGGTCATCCAGAAGGCTTGTTGACGGTCAAAGAGCGCACCGACTGCAGCGGTGTCCAATGTTTCGGCCCGCAGGAGCGTGATCAGTTCCGCGCGGTTGGCCTCCACCTCGCGCATCCGATCACGGAATGCGCTGCGACGCTCGCGGAACGCCTCCCGCAGTATCTTTCGAGCCGGTTCCGGAAGGGAATGTTCAATCACACGGAATTCGCCGCTTGGTCCGGCCAGGCGCGGCGGTGGGCCGCGCCAGATCGCACCGGCAATCAGACCGATGAACAGCAGATTGAGCGACAGCGACACGATCAGCAGAATCCGGCCCCGGGTAAAGCGTGGTTTGCGTGCCTTGGTTACAGGTTCAGCCATCTGTCATCCCTCTGCCAGATAAATGGCGAACGGATCGTCGGCGCTGTCGGTATCGGCCTCGAGCACGGCCGGTTGTGCGCCGAGGGTTATCTCTGCCGCCGTCACGCTGATCGGCAGGCCGCTGCCCGCACCGAGCCAGACGCCGAAGAGGGCGGAAGCGGCCAGGGCACCCATGCCCTGCCAGCCACCGGTGCCTTCCAGCGCCGCGGAAAACACGGCCCGCAGGCGGGCGAGCGCCCCGGGCTGTCTGCGGGGCTGCACCATGCGCGCATCGGTGACGATACGCGCCAGCAGTTCCGGCGTGGGGGCAGGGGTTTCCGCGCGCAGGTCCGCAAGCAGACGGTCGAGCGTGTCACTGTGTTTCTTCGGATCACTCATGTTGTGCCATCCTTGTAGCTCAAATTTCCGGCCTGTCCCATCAGGGCGGCGCTCAGTCCGCGCTTGCCTCTTGCGATCAGGCTTTCCACCGCTTCGACCGAAACCCCCATGATCTCCGCGATTTCCGGGTTGCCGCGCTCCTCCAGATGGCGAAGCGTGACGGCCAGGCGCTGCTTTTCGGGCAGCGTTCCGAGGGCTTCGCGCAGCGCTGCGACGCGATCCGCCTCGATCAGCCCGGCCTCGACGCTGCGGGCCGGATCCTCCGGCTCGCAGGTGTCATCCAGCGGCATCTGCCGACCGCGCCGGCGCAGCCTGTCGGTGCAGAGGTTGGCGGTGACCCGGTAGAGCCAGGTCGAAATCCGCGCGCGGCCATCCTCCCAGTCCGGTGCGATCTTCCAAAGCCGCATCATTGCCTCCTGCGCCACATCCTCCGCTTCCGTCCTGTCGCCCAGCATGTGCATGGCCAGGGCCAGCACCCTTGGAACATGCGCAGCCGTCAGTTCCTCCGCGACGCCGGGTGCGCCGCTGGCATAGGCCCTGAGGGCCCGGGCATCCGCCCTGATCTCGGGATCGTCGAGCGCCATGTCAGCCTTTTAAGGCGCACCGTTACCGAAAGCGAGATGCGCCGCCTGCCGCGCCGATGGTTCCTGCATTCGCCGAATTGCATCCTCTTGCCTGTCTGTCCTCCGTTGAACGCGGGGCAGGGACGGTTCCGTCGCGGGTGCGGCAGATTCTTTGCGACATCCCGACGCAAGGCAATTTGCCTTAGGGTATTTCCCCGGCAGGAGGCGTATCTGGCTGGTATGGAAGAACTCATGACACACGATTCACACCATTCCTCGGCAGATGATGCCCGCGACACCCGCAAGGCCGCCTTGCGCGGCTGGCAGCGGACCTGCCCGAGTTGCGGCACCGGACCGCTGATGCAGAGCTATCTGAAGGTGCGGGACAAATGCGCTGTCTGTGGCGAGGAGCTGCATCACCACCGCGCCGATGACGGGCCGGCATGGGCCACGATCCTTGTTGCCGGGCATATACTGGCGCCGCTGATGCTGTTTGTCTTCGAACTCTGGCGGCCGGCCGGCTGGGTGATGGCCGTCGGTTTCTCCAGCGTATTCACGGTACTGGCCCTCTACCTGCTGCCGCGCCTGAAGGGCGTTTTCGTCGGGGTTCAGTGGGCCAAGCGGATGCACGGATTCGGCCACAACGGCTGAGGGCTGGACAGGGACATGGCGCCGGCCTTATGGCAATGGTCATGGAACAGTCCGCCGACACTCCCATTCGCGATGCCGCAACGCTGATCGCGTGGCGAACAGGCGCCAGCGGCCCGGAAGTGCTGATGGGCCAGCGTGGCGACAAGGCCGCCTTCATGCCCTCCAAGTTCGTGTTTCCCGGCGGGCGGGTAGATATGGGCGATGCGGCGGTAACGGCTGCGCCGGGCTTGCCGGAGATTTGCACCGCAAGGTTGGCGAAGGAGGCGGCACCAGGGATGGCAGGCGCCCTGGCCTCCGCCGCGATCCGGGAGTTGCGGGAGGAAACGGGGCTGTTGCTCGGCCGTCCGCGCAGGCAAGATGACCCTGCATTGGGCGGGCTTGAGGACTGGGCGGAGTTCGCCTCAGCCAGTCTCTACCCCACGGCCGCCGCAATGCAGTTCGTCTTCCGGGCCATAACGCCGCCGGGTCGTCCGCGCCGGTTCGACGCCCGTTTCTTCCTCGTGCCCGCCGCTGCCGTCTGCGGCGATCCGGAGGATTTCAGCAAATCCGACGACGAGCTTTCGCACCTGCAGTGGGTGCCGTTGCAGGCGGCGCGGGCCCTGGACCTGCCGTTCATCACCGGAATCGTGCTTTCCGAGGTTGCGGCACGGCTGGCGGATGCCGCCGCGGATGCGCGCCCGGTGCCGTTTTTCGACAATCGCGGCCAGCATTCGCGTTTTCTGATGCTCTGAGGCCTTGCCTGCTTGACACTCCCGCTGCGGTATGTGAGAGAGCGGCTTCAGATTTTACGAGCGCCCCGGCGGAGCTTCCGCGCGCGTGGCCCAAAGGAGACGGTCCCATGGCCAAGCCGACGACAATCAAGATTCGCCTGAACTCCACCGCGGACACGGGCCACTTTTACGTGACAAAGAAGAACGCGCGTACGATGACCGAGAAAATGGTCGTGAAGAAATACGATCCGGTTGCACGCAAGCATGTGGAATACAAAGAAGGCAAGATCAAGTAATCCTGCCCGACATACCAAACTGCTAGGCCGTGCTGGAGACAGCGCGGCTTTTTCGTATTTGCCTTGGGGAAAGGACGCCGTGATGCGGTTCCCACTCTGGAAACGCGATGCAGAAGCCGGGCCGGCGTATTTCATCAGGGCCTCGCGCAGCGATGACATGGGTGCGGTGGACCTGTTGCTTTCGCGTTCCTACCCGCGGCTGCTGAAGGCCGACTATCCTCCCTCCGTGCTGGTGACGGCGATTCCCCTGATCAGCCGCGCCCAGCCCGAACTGCTGCGGTCCGGCACCTATTACGTGGCCGAGGCGGCGGACGGTGGGATCTGGGGGGCGGGCGGCTGGTCGCTGGCGCCGCCGGGCGGGACGGCGCAGCGCGGCGTGGCCGGCCACATCCGCCATTTCGCCACCGATCCGGTCCATGTGCGCAAGGGCGTGGCTGCGGCGGTGATGCATCGGGTGCTGCTGGATGCACGGGCGGCTGGGCTGACGGCGCTGGAATGTTTTTCCACCAGAACGGCTGTGGCGTTCTATGCCGCGCAGGGGTTCGAGGTGGAAGCGGGGGTGGAGTTGCGGCTGGGAAATGCTGTCGTCTTTCCCGCCGTCCGCATGAGCCGCGCCATCTGAGGTGCAGGGCGTTTCGCGTCACTCCTGCATCGGCATGACGAACAGGTCCGTCGCCTCCGGCTTAGCGCCTGCGGCCGTCAACATCGCGTGGATCTGGCCGCGGTGATGCGTCTGGTGGTTGAAGAAATGCACAACGAGCAGGGCGAAGGGTTTCGTCACCTCCTTGCCGATGGCGCCCGAGAACCAGCTAAGCTCACCGGCAAGCTGGGCGTCGGTGATTTCCTCTGCCCATGCCGCGATGGCGGCGTCCGTGTGGCGGCGCCCGGCCTCGTAGCTTTGCCAGTCCGCCGTTTCCCGCGCGCTGTCGGCAATGGAATTCCGGTCTGGCGCGGCAGTGCCGGCAAAGCGGCTGAGCCACGTCCTGTCGCCCCAGAGGAGGTGATTCGCCGTAGCCTCGATGGAGCCAAAAAATGCGCCCCTGTCCTTGCTGCGCTCTACCGGGGAGAGCGCGGCCATCGCGCGGATATGCGCAGCGTTCTGCCAGATGCCGTAGCGACTCATCAACTGGACGTATGCGGAAGTGATCATCATTTGCCCCACGTTCGCTCGGCGCATTCTTTCCCGGAAACGGAAGAACCGCCACCCGAAAGTTCCGGGTGGCGGCCGTTGAAGTGCTGGTGCCTGTGTTACGCGCATACTGGTGAAACACGCCGACTGTCTCGTTACGCCCCCTAACTCGCGGGACACTCGCAAAACCTCGTTACTCTACTGGCACAGGCCACTCGTTAATCGGGTTACCCCCACTCCGTCACTTTTTCTCAGAGACGTACTCTTCCAGCATCTTCTCCGTTCTGGCCGCCTCGATCTGGTTGATCCGGTCCTGCTGGGACCGTGCGTCGATGCGGTATTTGACGAAATTCACGAGGGACAGGGTGAGGAGAAACACCCCCATGCCCCAGAACCCCTTGGTCGAGAGGTCCACCGGCGCCAGCCAGATGGACAGGGCCAGCATGCCGTAGGCGGTGGCGATGCCCGCCATGTTGAACATCGTGTAGATTTCGTTGGATTCGTTTTTCATCGGTCTTCTCCGTATTAGGCGTTATTTGTCTTGCTTGGCTTTCAGGCGGGCGATCACGTCTTCCGCACTGGTTTTCAGCTTCGGGCCATAGCCGGCTGCGGCGAGATCGTCGCGTGCCGTCTTGCCTGTCAGGTCGGCGTCGATCTCCGAGAGGATCTCGTCCTCCTCGAACGGGTCGCGCTGACCCATGATCCGCTCCACCAGTTCCTCTGCCTCCGTCATGTCGGACGTGCGGGTGATGGTGTTGGAGAAGCGCTTCTGCGCCTTGCGCTCCTGGTCGGTGGCGCGGGCCAGCATCGCGGCCTGGCGCAGGTCGACCACCCGGCGGTGCGCCCGGTCAAGGCTGTCGCGCATCCGCTCTACCCGGGCGGTGACACTCTCGACGGCCTTCTGGCGGGTGTCGCGCTCGTTCTCGAGTTCGGCGATGGCCTGGGCAGCTTTGAGGACGAGGTCTTCCGCCCCGGCCTTGAGGGCCTCTTCGGCGCGGGCCGTCATGTCCGACAGGCGGTCATTGACGGCTTCCAGTTGCCGCTGCTCCGTGCGGTGGCGACTGATGAGGGCGGCGAGCGTGGCCTTGGCTGCCCTCAGGTTCGTTTCGCAGTCGCGGACCTTCTGGTCCAGCAGGTCAACGGCGAACCGGTCCACCAGTGCCTCCTCCTGCCGTGCTGCGGCCCCCCGCATCAGTGTATTGAGTGTTCTGAACATTCCCCTCGCTCCTTGCTGGCTGCGTTTCGTGAACGCTGTTCATGAAATAGGAATAGCGATTCCATGAACGCCGTTCAAGACAAAAATGAACACTGTTCAGAATGACGTTACGTAAACGTCACACTGGAGGGTGAACGGCCGAGCCGACGAGCAATTCGATCACCCGCGGGACATCATCCGTGGGCACGGCGGAGATGCGATCCTCCACCGACAGCAGCACAATGCCGTGGACACCGGCGAACAGGCCGCGTGTCAGCAGGCGGACATCGGCCTCGTCCAGGTCTCGGCGCAGGGCGGCGAGGGGGACGGCGATGATCATGAACAGTTGCTTGACCTGTTCGTTGTACCACTCCGGCACGGCGGCGGCGTTCGACATCTCGACATTGAAAACGGCAGACCAGCGGTTGGGGTGCAGGCGGGCAAATCCGGCATAGGCCTGTCCCATGGCGACGAGTTGCGCCTCGTAGGCATCGGCAGGCTGGGCCTTGACTGCGGCGGTAACATGGGCGCCGAGGTCGCGGAAGGTGGCGGAGTTCACCTCCAGCACCAGCGCCTCCAGATCCTTGAAGATTGTGTAGATGCTGCCGACGGCGCAGCCGACGTCGGCCGCCAGATCGCGTGCGCGCAGAGATGCCAGCCCGTCATCGGTGATCCGCTTCGTCGCCGCTTCGACCAGCTTTTCGCGGGTTGCTGCGCGTTTGTCGCGTGTGCTCATGTCGTGCCTCCTGAACGTGGTTCAGGAAATACGTCGATGGGTCGCGGGCCGCAAGGTCATTGCAGAGAATAGGGCAGGATGCCGCGCTCCGCCGGGTCTACGCGCAGTGCGCGATCCATCGGGGGCAGGGCGCGCTGATGGCAGTTCGGCCGCTCGCACATCCGGCAGGAAATGCCGATCGGGTCGAATTCTGCCTCGCGGCTGAGGTCCATGCCGTCGGCATAGACCAGCGCACCGGCATGCTGCACTTCGCAACCCAGCCCGATGGCATAACGGCGGGTCGGCGCGGCGAAACTGCCGCCGGAGCGGGAAATATCACGCGCAAGGCAGAAATAACGCACGCCGTCCGGGGTTTCCGCCGCCTGCCGCAGCCACTGGCCCGGTGTCTCGAAGGCGCGGTGGACGTTCCAGAGCGGGCAGGCGCCGCCGAAGCGTGCGAATTGCAGGCGGGTGGCGGAATGGCGCTTGGTGATCGTGCCGGCGGGGTCGACGCGGACGAAGAAGAACGGCACGCCCTTGTTGCCGGCACGCTGGAGGGTGGAGAGCCGGTGTGCCACCTGCTCCAGCGAGGCGCCGAAGGCCAGTGCAAGTTGCTCCAGATCGTGACGCTTCTCCTCCGCCGCTGCGCGAAAACGGCCATATGGCAGCAACACGGCCCCGGCAAAATAGTTCGCGAGGCCGATGCGGCAGATATTTCGCGCCGTTTCGGTGCGGAAATCGGCGAGGTCGAGCGTCGCCTCGATCAGCTCCGCCTGCGCGATCAGTGCCACCTGATGCGCGATCTGGAACGCCTGGGTGGCCGCCCCAGATTCGGCGGAAAGCCGTAATGTGGCGCGTTGCGCGTCGTAGCTGCGGGTGGCACCGCCTGGTTCGATGCGGACGGCAATGCCGTGACGTTGCTCGAGTTCCGCCGCCAGCGCTGCCACCGGCGCACCCTCGAGGCCTTCGGCGAACCGCTCGCCAGCGCGGTCGACAGCGTCGATGTAGTTGTCGCAGTAGTGGAAGAAATCGCGCACTTCCTCCCACGGCTGCGGCGCCAGTCCGGTGCCCTCGTCCCCCAAAACGTCGGACAGCGAGGCAATCTGCTCCACCCTCTGGCGGTGGGCGCGATAGAGCGTGAGGAACGCCCTGGACAGGCCCGGCGCGTTGGTGGCCACCAATTGCAGTTCCGCCAGTGTCGGCCCGGCACTGCCGAATACCGGATCGACCAGGGCTTCGCGCATGTCGGCCACCATCCGGTCGGCCTCGTCCACCGCAAGTGTCGAGACGTCGAACCCGAATTCCCGGGCCAGCCCCAACACGGCGGCGGCAGAGGTCGGGCGCGTATTGTTCTCCATCTGGTTCAGGTAGGACAGGGATACCCCAAGCCGCGCGGCAAAATCCTTCTGCGTGAGACGGGACGCAAGGCGGACATCGCGCAGGGCGACGCCGGCGTAGAGTTTCTGACTGCTCATCGCATACTCCGCAAATTTGCAAAACGCAGAACTTAAATCGCAATGAGTTTGCAAATACACCAAAATTCCCTTCTCGCCCAGCCCCGGCGGTTCTAAGCTGCCGACAACGGTGGAGGCACGAATGAAAGACATTCTCGAAGAACTGGAGAAGCGCCGCGATCAGGCCCGTCTCGGCGGTGGCCAGAAGCGGATCGATGCCCAGCATGCCAAGGGCAAACTGACCGCGCGCGAACGTCTGGATGTGCTGCTGGATGAAGGCAGCTTCGAAGAGTTCGACATGTTCGTTGCCCATCGCGCCACCGATTTCGGCATGGCCGAACACAAGTATCCGGGCGACGGCGTAGTGACGGGTTGGGGCACGATCAACGGCCGCATGGTTTATGTCTTCAGCCAGGATTTTACCGTGCTTGGCGGCTCTTTGTCGGAAACGCATGCGCAGAAGATCTGCAAGATCATGGATATGGCGGTCAAGAATGGGGCGCCTGTGATCGGGCTGAACGACTCCGGTGGCGCGCGAATCCAGGAGGGCGTAGCCAGCCTTGCGGGCTACGCCGACGTGTTCCAGCGCAACATCACCGCCTCGGGCGTGGTGCCGCAGATTTCCGTCATCATGGGGCCGTGCGCGGGCGGGGCGGTCTATTCGCCTGCGATGACCGACTTCATCTTCATGGTGCGCGATTCGTCCTACATGTTCGTCACCGGCCCCGATGTGGTGAAAACCGTCACCAACGAGGTGGTAACGGCCGAGGAATTGGGCGGGGCCAAGACGCACACCTCCAAATCCTCCGTCGCCGATGCCGCCTTCGAGAACGACGTGGAGGCGCTGCTGGAAACCCGCCGCCTGATCGACCTGCTGCCGCTCAACAACCGCGAAAAGCCGCCCGTCCGCCCCGTCTTTGACGAGCCCGACCGCGTGGAGCCGAGCCTCGACACCCTGATCCCCGACAATCCCAACATGCCCTACGACATGAAGGAATTGATCCACAAGGTGGCTGACGAGGGCGATTTTTACGAGATTCAGAAGGACTTCGCCAAGAACATCCTGACCGGTTTCATCCGGCTGGATGGCTCCACCGTCGGGGTCGTGGCCAACCAGCCCATGGTGCTGGCGGGCTGCCTAGACATCGACAGTTCCCGCAAGGCCGCCCGCTTCGTGCGCTTCTGCGATGCTTTCGAGATCCCGATCCTCACCTTCGTCGATGTGCCCGGCTTCCTGCCCGGCACGGGCCAGGAATACGGCGGCGTGATCAAGCACGGCGCGAAACTGCTGTTCGCCTATGGCGAGGCGACGGTGCCAAAGGTCACCGTGATCACGCGCAAGGCATATGGTGGCGCGTATGACGTGATGAGCTCCAAACACCTGCGCGGCGATTTCAACTATGCGTGGCCCACGGCGGAAATTGCCGTGATGGGGGCCAAGGGCGCGGTGGAGATCATCTATCGGTCTGATCTTGGTGATGCGGAAAAGATCGCAGGCCGTACCGCCGAATACGAGGGTCGGTTCGCCAACCCGTTTGTCGCCGCCGAGAAAGGCTTCATCGATGAGGTGATCATGCCGCATTCGACCCGCCGGCGCGTGACCCGGGCCTTTGCATCGCTGCGAAACAAGCAGCTGGAGAACCCGTGGAAGAAGCACGACAACATTCCGCTGTGAGCGGATACACGCCCGAAAGGACAAGTCTGTGAAAGAGACATGGCACCTTGAACGGCAGCACGATGCCGTCACAGTCAGCCGCCCGGGCCGGGCGCGGCTGGATGTGGCGGTATCGCGCGCACTCGATGTTACAGCGCCGGTATCGTTGGCTCGGATGGCACATCAGATCAGGCAGGATGTATGGCGGGCGCTGGCCGGGCAGCGTGGATTTTCGCCAGTGGTTCACATTACCCGCCGGGTCGGTGGGTTGGATGTCACGGCCGGCGGCATGATCTCGGCCCGCAATCCCTTGTCCGACAGGCTGCACAACCGCATCGGCGCGGTGCTCGATTGCCCGCGAAACCGCGATCGCTGGTGCCGTTTTGCGCGCCATAAGCGGGCTCTTGCCGGAGATAGGCCACGAGGATGATTGATTTTCGCTCTCAACAGGTTACGATTCTTTTCGGTGGGGTGCTGGCACCCTGCTGCGTGCAAAATAACAACTTCCCTGGAAGGACAACCTTATGGCAACTGCGCTCAAACTCAGCGTTCTCACAATCGTCATCGGCCTCGCGGCCTGCGCCAAAGAGCCGGAGCCGGAGCCCGTATACGTCGAGCCCGAGCCCGTCTTCACCGGCAAGGTCTGATAGGCCCAGCCTTCGCCTCCCGGCCCGCCCTGCGCGTGGCCGGGGGCAAGCCACAGTGCTTGTGGCAGCAGCGCACCCGTTGGCGGGAGTCGCGAAATGCTGAAACACAAGGGCTTTCCGAGCCGTATGCCCGGTTCGGACTACCAGTTCACAATCCGTCGTCCCGCCAAGGATACCCCTACACAACTGACCGCGCGGGAGCGCTATCGCGACCGTCGCCCCGCCGACCGGCGCGCGGACGAGGCGTTTCTTGCGGCGCTCTGGGATTACTTCGGCGATGAGCCTTTCGCGCGCGGCAACCTCGATGCCGGGCGGCTGTGCTGGCTGTTCGGGCGAGAGGTGATTCCTGCAGAAGAGCCGTTCGACCCGATATCCTACGACGCATTGCTGCGGATCGACGTATCGGCCGCGGCTGAGACCTTTCCAAATGCGGTCGAGGTCACGGATTGATGTCAAAGTTGTTGCAAAACAAGCGCTTTTCCGCCGATGCGGATTCCTCACTTGTGCGTGAAGACGGAAACCCCACATCCGTTCGTAGAGTTAATACGAGCACAACGAACGGAGTGAAAACATGTCTTGCGTCAAACTGCTTGCGGGCTCTGCCCTGCTGCTTACCCTCGCCGCGTGCGGCGACACCGATCTCGAACGCGGCGCGACGGGCGCTGCGGCGGGTGCCGTCACAGCGGAAGTCTTCGGCGGCAATGTCGTCACCGGCGCCGTGCTTGGCGGTGCTGCCGGTGTCATCAGCGACGACGTGCGCCGCGAGCTTCGCTGACGCGCATTCTCGTCACCGTCTGATTATTTCAGGGTCAGCCTTCGGGCTGGCCCTTTTGCGTGCCCGCACACGCCGTTCGCCGACCCTCCCCAAAGGACATCGCAATGTTTAAGAAGATCCTGATAGCCAATCGGGGCGAAATCGCCTGCCGTGTCATCAAGACCGCCCGCCGCATGGGGATCGCGACCGTCGCCGTCTACTCGGATGCCGACCGCAACGCGCTGCACGTCGAAATGGCCGACGAGGCCGTGCATATCGGCGCGCCCGCCGCCGCCGAGAGCTATCTGGTGATCGACAAGATCATCGCCGCGTGCAAGGAAACCGGCGCCGAGGCGGTGCACCCCGGCTACGGTTTTCTGTCGGAGAACAAGGATTTTCCGACAGCGCTTGCCGCCAACGGCATCACCTTCATCGGCCCGCCGCCGAATGCCATCGAGGCGATGGGCGACAAGATCACCTCCAAGAAACTCGCCGCCGAGGCCGGGGTTTCGACTGTGCCGGGCTACATGGGCCTGATCGGCGATGCCGACGAGGCCGTGAAGATCGCGGGCGAGATCGGCTACCCGGTGATGATCAAGGCAAGCGCCGGAGGCGGCGGCAAGGGCATGCGCATCGCATGGGACGAATCGGAGGTGGCCGAGGGCTTCCAGTCCTCAAAAAACGAAGCGAAATCGAGCTTCGGCGACGACCGCATCTTCATCGAGAAATTCGTCACCCAGCCCCGCCACATCGAGATTCAGGTGCTGGGCGACGCGCATGGCAACTGCATCTATCTGGGCGAGCGTGAATGCTCGATCCAGCGCCGCAACCAGAAGGTCATCGAGGAGGCGCCGAGCCCCTTCCTTGACGAGGCCACCCGCCGCGCGATGGGCCAACAGTCCGTCGCACTCGCCAAGGCGGTGAACTATGCCTCCGCCGGCACGGTGGAATTCATCGTCGATGGCGAACGCAACTTCTACTTTCTGGAGATGAACACCCGCCTTCAGGTCGAACACCCCGTCACCGAACTTATCACCGGCATCGACCTGGTGGAGCAGATGCTGCGCGTCGCCGCCGGCGAGCCGCTGAGCCTGACGCAGGAGGATGTCACCCTGAACGGCTGGGCGATGGAATCGCGCCTCTATGCCGAAGACCCGTACCGCAACTTCCTGCCCTCCATCGGCCGCCTCACCCGCTACCGCCCGCCCGAGGAAAGCGCCAGCGATACGGCCGTGGTGCGCAACGATACCGGCGTCTACGAAGGCGGCGAAATCTCGATGTACTACGACCCGATGATCGCCAAGCTCTGCACATGGGCGCCGGAGCGTGGCGCCGCGATCGCGGGCATGCAGGATGCGCTGGATGCGTTTGAAGTCGAAGGCATTGGCCACAACATCCCGTTTCTGTCGGCGGTGATGGCGCATGAGCGGTTCCGCAGTGGCAACATCACCACTGCGTTCATCGCCGAGGAATATCCGGATGGTTTTGCGGGGGCGGAGCTTTCACCGAAGGAGCTACGCCAACTGGCGGCCCTCGCCGCCAGGTGCGAGGCGCTGCGTGCCGAGCGGGCGCTATCCATTTCCGGGCAGATGCGAGAACGCGACTTGCCGGATCCACTGGAACTTGTGGTTGCCATCGCCGGGCAGACATTCGAATTCTCTGTCACTGGCGATGCCGATGTCTGCGAAGTGGCAGACGGTGACGGCACGATGACGCTGGAGGATATGGACTGGACGCCCGGCCAGACGCTGGCAACATGCGTAGTGGACGGCGATCCGCTGCTCGCCAAGGTCGATCAGCGGACTGACGGGTTCCGCATCCGTTACCGCGGTGCAGAGCATGTGGCGCGCGTCTATACCCCCCGGCAGGCGAAACTGGCCGCGCTGATGCCCGAGAAACAGCCGCCGGATACCTCGAAGCTGCTTCTCTGCCCGATGCCCGGCCTTGTCGTATCCATCGCGGTTCAGGAAGGCGACGAGGTGCAGGAGGGCCAGCCGCTCTGCACCGTGGAGGCGATGAAGATGGAAAACGTTCTGCGTGCCGAGAAGAAGGCTACCGTCACGAAGATCAACGCCGCGCCGGGCGCTTCGCTGGCGGTGGACGACATCATCATGGAGTTCGAATGAGCTACCCGCCGGAGCGCTGCGCCTCGACTTCCTGCTGCCGCATTGGCATCCGGTCGATCAGGCGCATCAACTCGCGCACCGGCACAGGATCGGGTTTGCGGTACTTCACCTGCCCATCCTTGCCCACCAACACGAACATGAAGTCGCGCGGGCGCAGTTTCTGGCGCAATGGTCCATTGGCGGCCGGGTCGGTGTCGACGATGATGATCACATCCCGCTCCAGCAGCGCGTCCGTTTCCTGCTCCAGGTATTGCAGTTGCTGGGCCACGCGCGGGTCGGCCTCCGCGTCGGCAAAAATCACCACGGGCCGCGCGACCCATTTGAAGGCGTCCAGCCCCTCTTCGGCCGTGTTGCGCACAAGGTCCGCCGCCATCAGCGCCGAGCCCGCACCCAGTAATCCCGTAACCAAGGCCAAAACCCGGACCATGCCATTCTCCCTAAGCCTGCCTGATAGAGATAGGGTATCGCGGGGCGTATTTCCATCATTCGCACGCCGGGAATGCCCGGCGACACAAGCGAGCCAGCAAAGGAGACAGCCATGACGCAGGAAGACTGGAAGGCACTTGCCGAAAAGGAACTGCGCGGCAAGCCGGTGGACAGCCTTGTGTGGAACACGCCCGAGGGCCTGCCAGTGCAGCCCGTCTATGGGCCGGAAGCGCTGGAAGGCGTCGATCATCTCGGCTCGATGCCCGGCCAGAATCCGTTCGTGCGCGGACCCCGCGCCACGATGTACGCCGGCCGCCCGTGGACCATCCGGCAATATGCGGGCTTTTCCACCGCCGAGGAAAGCAACGAGTTCTACCGTAAGGGCCTCGCCGCAGGGCAGCAGGGCGTGTCGGTCGCCTTCGATCTGGCCACCCACCGGGGATACGACAGCGACCATCCCCGCGTGGAGGGCGATGTCGGCAAGGCGGGCGTGGCCATCGACTCGGTCGAGGACATGAAGATCCTGTTCGACGGCATCCCGCTCGATCAGATCAGCGTTTCCATGACGATGAACGGCGCGGTGATCCCGGTGCTGGCCAGTTTCATCGTCGCGGGCGAGGAACAGGGGGTGGAGCGGGCGAAGCTTTCGGGCACGATCCAGAACGACATCCTCAAAGAGTTCATGGTCCGCAACACCTACATCTACCCGCCCGAACCCTCGATGCGCATCGTATCCGACATCATCGAGTACACCGCCAGCGAGATGCCGCGCTTCAACTCGATCTCGATTTCCGGCTACCACATGCAGGAAGCCGGCGCGAACCTCGTGCAGGAACTGGCCTTCACGCTGGCCGACGGCAAGGAATACGTCCGCGCCGCCGTGGCGCGCGGCATGGATATCGACCGTTTCGCACCGCGCCTTTCGTTCTTCTTCGCCATCGGCATGAACTTCTTCATGGAGGCCGCGAAGCTCCGCGCCGCCCGCCTGCTCTGGTGTCGGATCATGGAGGCCGAGGGCGCGAAGGACCCAAAGAGCCTGATGCTGCGCACCCATTGCCAGACCTCGGGGGTGAGCCTGCAGGAGCAAGACCCCTACAACAACATCGTGCGCACCGCCTACGAGGCGATGAGCGCCGTGCTCGGCGGCACCCAGTCGCTGCACACCAACAGCTTCGACGAGGCGATCGCCCTGCCCACCGAATTCTCCGCCCGCATCGCCCGCAACACCCAGTTGATCCTGCAGGAAGAGACGGGGGTGACTAACGTCATCGACCCGCTGGCCGGCAGCTACTACGTCGAAAAGCTGACGGCGGACATGGCCGAGGCGGCGTGGAAGCTGATCGAGGAGGTGGACGAGATGGGCGGCATGACCAAGGCCGTCGCCTCCGGCATGCCCAAGCTGCGCATCGAGGAAGCCGCCGCCCGGCGTCAGGCGGCGGTGGACCGCGGCGACGAGGTGATCGTCGGCGTCAACAAGTACCGGCTGACCAAGGAAGACGCGCTCGACATTCGCGATGTCGACAACGTGGCCGTGCGCGACTCGCAGATCGCGCGGCTGGAAAAGATCCGCGCCAGCCGCGATCAGGCGGCCTGCGACGCCGCGTTGGGTGCACTGGAAGAGGCCGCCAAGAGCGGCGAGGGCAACCTGCTGGCGCTGGCCGTCGAGGCCGCCCGCGCCCGCGCAACGGTCGGGGAGATTTCGGACGCCATGGAAAAAGCATTCGGCCGCCACCGCGCGGAAGTGAAGACACTGGCCGGCGTCTACGGCGCGGCCTACGAGGGCGACGAGGGCTTTGCGCAGATCCAGAAGGACGTCGAGACCTTCGCCGAGGCGGAAGGTCGACGGCCGCGCATGCTGGTGGTGAAGATGGGCCAGGACGGCCACGACCGGGGCGCGAAGGTGATCGCCACCGCCTTCGCCGATATCGGCTTCGATGTCGATGTGGGCCCGTTGTTCCAGACGCCCGAGGAAGCCGCGCAGGACGCCATCGACAACGACGTGCACGTGATCGGCATCTCCAGCCAGGCCGCAGGGCACAAGACTCTTGCGCCAAAGCTGATCGCTGCGCTGAGGGAGATGAACGCCGAGGAGATCATCGTTATCTGTGGCGGCGTGATCCCGGCACAGGATTATGATTTCCTGAAGAAAGCGGGCGTGAAGGCGATTTTCGGGCCTGGCACCAACATTCCGGCAGCGGCGCGCGATATTCTGGAACTGATTGCCGGGGCAAGGGAAGCCAAAGCGGCGGAGTAGCGCCCCACAGGCAGGGAAGATGCGCCGTCCGGAGCATCTTCCCGGGCCTGTTTGTCGGGGGGGACTTACAAACGTGCCTGCGAGTTTCGAGGCTTAGGGCAAGGGCCGGTGCCGCGCGCACTGTGCGCCCGTACCGGAACCAATACACGGTCGGCTTCCCGGTGATCGAACGCAGCCCTCGCAAGTTGGCCGCCAACAAAACGTGCCGCCAGAATTACCCACACTGAAACTCGATTTTTCACCCGTCGAATCCTCTCTCATCGCCGGAAACTTAAGTAAACTGAAATGATTTAAAACGCTATCGAAAAGTGAATTCCGGCGTGAAAAAAATTGTCAACACTACTCCGCAGGTTGAGCGCGAGCCTCCGTGACCGGTTCGGCCGTGGAGAAGGCGCGCAGAACAGCATACCCCAGCAGCGCGGAAAGAATGGAGCCGGTGAGCACGCCGAGCCGCACTTCTGCAGCGAGAACCGGATCGGTGAAGCTGAGCCCGCCGATGAACAGCGACATGGTGAAGCCTATGCCTGCAAGACAGGACAGGCCGTAGATATGCACCCAGCTTACACCGTGGGGCAGGCGGGCAAAGCCCAGCTTGACGACGGCGAAGGTGAAGGCGAAGACGCCGATCTGCTTGCCGAAAAACAAACCCGCGGCGATGCCCACCGGCACGGCCGAGACGAGATCGGCAAGTGACAGCCCGGTAACGGACACGCCCGCGTTGGCGAAGGCGAAGATTGGCACGATCAGGAAGTAGACATATGGCTCCAACGCGTGCTCCAGCGAGTGGAGGGGCGATTTGCCGAACTGGTCCTTGATCGGGATCAGGAAGGCCAGAATTACGCCGGCCAGCGTGGCATGGACGCCGGATTTCAGCACCAGCACCCAGAGCAGCACGCCCAAGAGGATCGCCGGGGCGACGCGGTGGGTGCCCCGCAGGTTCAGCCACAGGAGCGCGGCCAGCGGCAAGAGCGCCAGCCCGAGGTAATGCACCTTCAGTTCCGCCGTGTAGAACAAAGCGATGACGAGGATCGCGCCCATGTCGTCGAGGATCGCCAGTGTCAGCAGGAAGATCTTCAGGCTGGGATGGGCGTGTTTGCCGAGAAGCGCAAGCACCCCGAGCGCGAAGGCGATGTCGGTGGCGGCCGGAATCGCCCAGCCATGAATCGTCTCGGGGTTGCCCCAGTTGATGAACGCGTAGATCAGCGCCGGCACGGCCATGCCGCCGAAGGCTGCCACACCCGGCAGGATCACATCGGAGGGGTTCTTCAGCTTGCCCTCCATGAACTCCCGCTTCAGTTCCAGACCGATCAGAAAGAAGAAGATCGCCATCAGCCCGTCGTTGATCCAGAGGATCAGGGGTTTCTCCAGCCCCTGATCGTCCAGGGTGATGGCAAGGGTCGCGTTCAGCGCCTCGTCGTAGAACCCGGACAGCGGCGAATTGTAGATCACCAGTGCCAGCACCGCAGATACCATCAGCAGAATGCCCCCCGCAGCATCGTGGCGGAAGAAACGGCTAACGGCGTTCAAGGGCATCGGGAGGTCCTGTCGTTTGGAAATTGATCGAAGCGAATGCTTCGGTTTGAGATGGGTTTCGCGGCGTCAACTTCAAGCGTCGATTGCTGCGGCAAACTGGCTCGCCGGAGCACGGATCCTAAAGGAAATCGGCCAGTTCCCGCACCCGCTTGCCGATGTCCGGGCCGTCGAGAATACGCTGCATCTCCACCAGTTCCTCCTCCGGCATGTACCACGACAGTGACGTGTTGCTGTCGACTTCGAAGCGGAAGCTCCGGAAGAAGTCCTTCACACCGGTGGCATCCTCGTACACCCGTTTCTGCCGCCCCATGCTCTGACGGTTGCGGAAGGTCATGGTCGAGGAGCGAGCGGCGAGGATGCCGTCGAGTGGCGTTGTCGCCCACTGGAACGCACGGGCGATGGCACCGGCGCCGTTCTTGTCCAGCCGCTTGGACGGAAAGGCCCGGATCTCGATCAGGGCAATGCCGGAGCATTCCGCCGCGATCCAGCGCTGGATGGCCGGGCGGCTGAGATAGGCCATTGCCGCGTCGATCCCGTAGTTGTCGTAGTATCCGGCATCGACGACCCGCAGATATGGCTCCGTCGGCAGCGCCGTGCTGGGCGAGACATAGGGGAAGGAGGCGTTCATCCGCACTGCCGTCTTCACCTTGAAGGTGTCGCGGGAATGCGGGAACCATTCGAAGAAACTGGCCGTCTCGTTGCGTTCGTCCTCGGCGATGGCCTGAGCCATGTCCAGATTGCCGATCAGCAGCGGCTGGCCCGTCTCGACGATCATCGGCGAGAATACCAGCGAGGGCCGCCAGCCCTCGGCTTCGCCGGGGCAGAGCGTCTTGAAATCCACGTCCAGCGTCTTCCACTGGTTTTCCAGTTCCGTACCCCGGTCGCGGCTGGCGGTGCCGGGACGCACCAGCATCCGCAGATCACGGCCCATCAGTTGCCGCACAACGGGCGAGAGGCTGTCACGCGGGATCGGGTAGCGGATGCCATGGCCTTCCATCATCTCTGGATCACCGATCGTCTGGGAACTCAGGATATCCTTTTCGATCTCGCCGAGAAGCGACATGCCGTCCGGCAGGCCAACGAGGCCGTCGGGCTTCCGCTCCAGAAGCGCGGCGAAATAGGCGGCACCGACCATGCCGCCGGATGCGCCGGTTATCAGGCGCGTATCGGCGGCCAGCGTCGGCACCTCGCGTAGCAACCGGTCCAGCACCAGCGCTGTCCAGAAGCCGGCGCGGTAGGCGCCGCCGGATGTGGCGATCAGAACCAGTTTCGGCTTGTCGACGCCACGCCGTTCCTTCCATGCCTTCAGCGCACCCAGCGGATCCACCGCATCGGTGCCGGGCAGGTTGTCCTGCATTTCTGTCGATGTGGCATAGCGCTTCTGCGTCTCTGCCATCATATCCTTCTCCCGGTCGGCGAAGAAACTGTCGGGCAGAACCTCCTCAAGTTTGAGGATGTCATCGTAGTGGTCGATCCTGTCCTCACCCTTCAGCGTGACGATGCCGGGAAAGCGGAACTTCAGCGGGACGGCACTGCCGAAGAGCCGCGCGAAGCCGCTGGAGGAGAACCAGATGATGAGGACGGCGGCGACCATGGCGAGAAACGGCGCCACCGGTCCGAACTCGTTCAGCACCGTGACAGCGAGCGAGGCCCAGAAGATCAGCAGGGTCACCGCCACGGCCGGAAGCAGGATGAACAGGGACGGCAGCGCGGCGGCAACGGTGAATGCCAGCGCCATGGCGAACAGTTCGTTGAGCCCCGTCCAGCCGAACCAGCCGTAACCGGCGACGACACTGGCGATCCACAGCACCGCGTAGCCGACCACCAGCCCGAGAAGCGTGCCGACGAGCGCGCGCAGATGCTGGGCGTTGCCGGGCTGTCGGCGCGGCAGAGGTGCGGGCAGCAGGTAGACGGAGAGGGTGGCGAAAGCGGCAGCATAGACAAGGAAATTATGGTCCTGCCAGACCCGTGGAATGGCGGGGCGCGGCGTGTCGGACACCACGATAAGCACCGCGACGAAATAGACGGCGAACACAGCTGCCGCCGCCGCGCCGAACAGCGTCGGGCTGTTCCACCACCAGTTCCTGCCGGTGTTATGGGCCTTCATCGCAGCGTCTTCGTGAAACAGGTTGCCAAGACCCATGCCCGAAAGCGCCCGCCCGCCGATGGCGAACAGCAACAGCAGGTAGAGCAGCGTGGTAATCCAGTGTTCGCCCAGCGTGCCGAGCCACTGCCACAGTCTGCTCCACCAGTCGCCGCCGCCAGCTTCCGCAACCCACCAACAGAAACAGGCGACCGAGAAAATGGCCGTCATCCGCGAGAGCACGTAACTCGGCTTCGCCTGCGCCTCGCTGCTCACGTCCCTTGGGAAAGCCCCCGTCGTCGCCTCGGTCATTGCCTGTTCCCCCTGCAATCAATGGCTCGAATGAAGTCTGCGGACAGCGACCATGCTACCACAATTGCGCCGGTGAGAGGGCCGTCAAACCCGGTGTGAGGGTGAATTTTCTCACAGGCTTGTCGCCTTGGCCCGCTGCACTGGCAATTGCACCGCTGGTTTCGGGGAAGTAAGGTCAGGGGCAAACGAAGGCCGGAACGGCCCGCCCCCATCCAAGGAGATTCCCGGTGACAGATCGTTCGAACGACCCACGCGTCCAGGCGGCGCTGGATTACCATCGCTTCCCGAAACCCGGGAAGCTGGAAATCCGGGCGACGAAGCCGCTGGCCAACGGTCGTGACCTTGCCAAGGCCTATTCGCCGGGCGTCGCCGAGGCCTGTCTCGAGATCAAGGCCGACCCCGGCACCGTTTCGGATTACACAACCCGCGGCAATCTCGTGGCCGTTGTCACCAATGGCACCGCCGTGCTTGGCCTTGGCAACATCGGGGCGCTGGCGTCCAAGCCGGTGATGGAGGGCAAGGCTGTCCTGTTCAAGAAGTTCGCCAACATCGACTGTTTCGATATCGAGGTGAACGAGAGCGACCCGGAGAAACTGGCAGATATTGTCACGGCGCTGGAACCGACGTTTGGGGCTGTTAATCTAGAAGACATCAAGGCGCCGGATTGCTTCATCGTCGAGAAACTGTGCCGCGAGCGCATGAACATACCGGTTTTCCACGACGACCAGCATGGCACAGCCATCGTTGTCGGGGCTGCGGCGGTGAACGCACTGCGGCTGGCAGGCAAGAAGTTCGAGGACGTCAAGATCGTCTCCACCGGCGGCGGTGCCGCAGGCATTGCCTGCCTGAAGATGCTGGAGAAGCTGGGTGTACGGCGGGAGAATATCTGGCTGTGCGACATTCACGGGCTGGTCTACGAAGGTCGTGCCGAGGACATGAATCCGCAGAAGGAGTGCTTCGCCCAGGCCACCGACCTGCGCACGCTGGACGAGGTAATCGACGGCGCCGACCTCTTCCTCGGCCTGTCCGGGCCCGGGGTGCTGACCCCGGTGATGGTGGGCAAGATGGCCGCCGCACCGATCATCTTCGCCTTGGCGAACCCGGTGCCGGAAATCATGCCGGAGGACGCCCGCGCCATAGCACCCGACGCCATCATCTGCACAGGACGCTCGGACTATCCCAACCAGGTCAACAACGTGCTGTGCTTCCCGTTCATCTTTCGCGGGGCGCTGGATATCGGCGCGACCGAGATCAACGACGACATGGAGATCGCCTGCGTGGAAGGTATCGCGGCCCTGGCGCGCTCTTCGTCTTCGGCGGAGGCGGCGGCGGCCTATGCCGGGGAGAAACTGGTATTCGGCCCTGACTACCTGATCCCCAAGCCGTTCGATCCGCGCCTGCTGGCAATCGTCGCCGGCGCCGTGGCCGAGGCCGGCGTGAAGAGTGGCGTCGCCACCAAGCCGATCGAGGACATGGTTGCCTACAGGGCGGAACTCGACCGCTCGGTCTTCAAGTCCGCCTTCCTGATGCGCCGGGTCTTCGAGGCCGCCCGCTCCGCCAATCGCCGGATCGTCTTTGCCGAGGGTGAGGACGAGCGGGTGCTGCACGCCGCCCACGCCATGCTGGAGGAGACCGGTGACAAGCCGATCCTGATCGGCCGCCCGGACGTGATCGACATGCGGCTGGAACGGACCGGCCTGCCGGAAAGGGCCGGGCGCGAGTTCGAGATCGTCAACCCGGAGAACGACCCGCGCTACCGCGAATACTGGGAAACCTATCACGCGCTGATGTGCCGGCGCGGCGTGACACCAGACCTCGCCCGCGCCATCATCCGCACCAACACGACCGCCATCGCCGGTGTGATGGTGCAGCGCGACGAGGCCGACAGCATGATCTGCGGTACGTTCGGCCAGTACCTGTGGCACCTCAAATACGTCAACGAACTTCTGGGTGGCGGGGCGGAGAAGCTGCATCCGATCGGGGCGTTGTCGCTGATGATCAACGAGCAGGGGCCGCTGTTCATTGCCGATACGCAGGTGCATCCGGTGCCCGGTGCGGAGGAGATCGCCGACGTTGTCATCGCCGCAGCCCGCCACGTGCGGCGCTTCGGGGTGGAGCCGAAAATCGCGCTCTGCTCGCACAGCCAGTTCGGCAATCTGGATACGGATACGGGCCGGCGGATGCGGGGCGCGCTGGAAATTCTCGACGCCAAGCCACGGGATTTCATCTACGAGGGCGAGATGCACTCGGATTCGGCGCTGGACCAGGAGTTGCGGGACCGAATCTATCCGAACTCCCGTCTGGATGGTGCCGCCAACGTGCTGGTCTTCGCCAACACCGATGCCGCCTCCGGTGTCCGCAACATTCTCAAGGTCGTTGCCGGCGGTCTGGAAGTGGGGCCGATCCTGATGGGCATGGGCAACAAGGCCCATATCGTCACCCCGTCGATCACGGCACGGGGGCTGCTGAACATCGCGGCGCTGGCCGGAACCTCCGTCCAGCACTACGGCTGAGAGTGGCGGGCACGGCGGGCATCGAACCCGCCGCGCCCGCGTCGCCGCGCAGGCGCGGCTCCCGCCCCTGCTGCAACCCGATACATGCGGCAACCTGAACCTTGTGCGCTGACGGCGATTGCTCCTATATCGTCAGAAAAACAAGGGAGGAATGCGATGGGATACCGGGAAGCCTACGCGGCCTGGGAGAGCGACGCCGAGGGCTACTGGATGGCCGCCGCCGAGGCCATCGACTGGTCGAAGAAGCCTACGCGCGCCCTTGATGACAGCGATGCGCCCTTCTTCCAGTGGTATTCCGACGGTGAGATGAACACCTGCCACAACGCCGTCGACCGGCATGTGGACGCCGGGCGCGGCGAGCAGGTGGCAATCATCTACGACAGCCCGATCACCGGTGCCAAGGCGAAGATGACCTATGCCGAGTTGCAGGTTGCCACCGCCCGTCTCGGCGGTGCGTTGCAGGCGCGGGGGGTGGAGAAGGGTGACCGGGTGATCATATACATGCCGATGGTGCCCGAGGCTCTGGTGGCGATGCTGGCCTGCGCCCGCATCGGTGCCGTGCATTCTGTTGTCTTCGGCGGTTTCGCGGCCCATGAGCTCGCCGTGCGGATCGACGACGCGACGCCAAAGGCGATCATCGCCGGTTCGTGCGGGATCGAGCCGGGCCGGACCGTGCCCTACAAACCCTTGCTGGACGACGCCATCGCTCAGTCCGCCCACACACCGGATTTCTGCATCATCCTTCAACGCGAGCTGTGTCGGGCGGAGATGGGGCCGCGTGATGTCGACTGGGACGCGGCTTTGGCAGATGCAGCACCGGCAGACTGCGTGCCGACCAAGGGCAGCGATCCGCTCTATATTCTTTATACCTCGGGCACCACGGGCCAGCCCAAGGGCGTGCTGCGCCCGGCCGGTGGCCACGCCGTTGCCCTGCACTGGACGATGAAGAACATCTACGGCATCGAACCGGGAGAGGTCTTCTGGGCGGCATCAGATGTCGGCTGGGTCGTTGGCCATTCCTATATCTGCTACGCGCCGCTTCTATATGGCGCCACTACCATCGTCTTCGAGGGCAAGCCGGTGGGCACCCCCGACGCCGGAACTTTCTGGCGCGTGATCTCCGAGCACAAGGCGGTGGCCCTTTTCACCGCTCCCACGGCCTTCCGCGCCATCAAGCGTGTTGATCCGGACGGGAGCTTCATCGGCACCTACGACATGTCGCATTTCCGCACGCTCTTCCTGGCCGGAGAGCGGGCGGACCCGGACACGATCGAATGGGCGCAGGACAAGCTGAAGGTGCCGGTGATCGATCACTGGTGGCAAACGGAGACCGGCTACACCATGGTTGGCAACCCGATGGGTCTTGAGCCGCTGCCGGTGAAGATCGGCTCTCCTACCGTGCCGATGCCGGGATACCGGATCGAAGTGCTGGACGAAGCCGGCCACCCGGTGCCGCCGGGCACGCTTGGCGCCATCGCGGCAAAACTGCCGCTGCCGCCGGGGACGCTTTCGGGCTTGTGGCAGGCGCAGGACCGGTTTCGCAAATCCTACCTCACGACCTTTCCGGGATACTACGAGACCGGGGATGCCGGCATGATCGACGAGGATGGGTACGTCTACATCATGGCCCGCACCGATGATGTCATCAACGTCGCCGGACACCGTCTTTCCACCGGCGCGATGGAGGAAGTACTGGCCGCGCTGCCCGACGTGGCCGAATGTGCCGTCATTGGCGTGAAAGATGAACTGAAGGGCCAGTTGCCCATGGGTTTCCTCTGCCTGACGGATGGGGTGAACAAGCCGCACGAGGACGTGGTAAAAGAAGCAATCGCCCGCGTCCGCAATGAGATCGGGCCGGTGGCGGCCTTCAAGCTGGCATGCGTTGTCGACCGTCTGCCGAAGACCCGCTCCGGCAAGATCCTGCGCGCGACGATGGCGAAAATTGCTGATGGCGAAGAGTTCAGGATGCCCGCAACCATCGACGACCCTGCGATTCTCGACGAGGTTCGCACGGCGCTGAAAACGCTTGGCTACGGAAGTTGATCGCCGGGGGCACAACGCCCCCTGCCGTCATCCCTGCTGCGGCTCGCCGGCCATGCGGCCGGATCCGTGGCAACGCGGGCAGGGAATGCGGCCAGTTGCGGCCTGCCCCTGCATCGCCTGCTGAGTGGCCGGGTTGGGAATGTTGCCGCGTCCGCCGCAGCCACCACAGGCGAGACGCAGATCGCGCGCCGCTTCCACCGGGCCCGGAGGCCAGCGCAAGGCACGCCCGCTGGGATGCCAGGATCGGTGATTCATGTCTGCGGTCCTTCTCACGTATCGCAATCGCGCGTTTTGTACCCCGAAGTTGCGGCGCCATTGTGACGCCTGCCCGGGGCCGCGCCTATTGACGCGTCGACGCGGCGGCGTCAAGCAGAGTTTCATGAAAAGACGCATCAGCCTCCTAACCCTCGTTGTCGGCGACTATGACGAGGCCATAGCCTTCTTCACCAGCAAACTGTCATTCAGCCTGATCGCCGATGAGGCGCAGGGCCGAAAACGCTGGGTCGTGGTTGCGCCGGAGGGCGGGCCGGGTATCCTTCTGGCCCGTGCCAGCGATGCGAAGCAGGAGACTGCGATCGGCAACCAGACCGGCGGGCGCGTTGCGTTTTTCCTGGAAACGGACGACTTCGCCCGAGACCATGCGGATATGCTGACCCAGGGTATCACCTTTCTGGAGGAACCGCGGCACGAGAGCTATGGAATTGTCGCGCAGTGGCAGGACCCGTGGGGTAACAAGTGGGACTTGTTGCAGCCTGCCTGAACGGATGCTTTCCTCCGAAAGAGTTTGTGCTGGCAGCCATACCGAAACCATACCAAACCCATACGGAAACCACATCGGGTTCCGACCTGGTTCCGGCCTCGCTTGCATCGCCGCAGCGGAGGCGCGATAGTCGGCAAAAAACCAGCGGAGATACTTCTCTTGAACCTGTTCGACGCCGCCCTTGCCGCCCGTGAAAACGCCTATGCTCCCTACTCGAAATTCAAGGTGGGCGCTGCCGTTCGAACAGCAGACGGCAACATCTATTCGGGTTGCAACGTCGAGAATGCCGCCTATCCCGAAGGCACCTGCGCAGAAGCCGGCGCACTGGCGGCGATGGCGGTGGCCGGCGGCCGCAAGGTTGTCGAAGTGTTGGTCATCGCCGATACCGAAGACCCGATACCACCCTGTGGCGGATGTCGGCAGAAACTGGCGGAGTTCGCAGCCGGTGACGTGAAGGTCACGCTCGCCGGATTGCAGGGGCCAAAAGCTGTCACCACAGTTGCCGCGCTGTTGCCCGGTGCCTTTTCGCAATCTCACATGGAGGGCAGCGATGTCTGATCTGCAAGCCGCCGCCGCCCGTGCAATGGCGTGCCTCGACCTGACAAACCTCAACGATGACTGTACGTCGGAAGATATCAAGGCCTTGTGTCAGAAGGCCAATACCCGTCACGGGCCGACGGCTGCCGTCTGTATCTGGCCACAGTTTGTCGCCGAAGCGCATGGCCACCTTCTGGGCACGGGCATTCGCATTGCCACCGTCGTCAACTTTCCGGGCGGCGACGATCCGGCCGAAGAGGTTCTGGATCTGACGGAGAAGGCCGTGGCCGACGGCGCAGACGAGATTGACATGGTCATTCCCTACAAGGCCTTGATGGAGGGCCATCCGCAACTCGTTCCCGCCCTTGTCTCGCGCGTGCGCGAGGCAGCGGGATCGGCGAGGGTGAAGGCGATCCTCGAAACCGGGGTTCTGGGAGACGCCGACCTTATCCGGCAGGCCTGCACCGGTGCGCTGGAGGGCGGCGCCGACTTCCTGAAGACCTCTACCGGCAAGGTAGCGGTGAATGCGACCCCTGTGGCCGGGCGTATCTTGTTGGAAGCGATCCGGGAAAGTGGCGAGCCTGTTGGATTCAAGCCGGCTGGTGGGGTGAAAAACACCGCAGACGCAGCGGCTTATCTCGATCTGTGCGACGAGATCATGGGCCCGGATTGGGCGCGTCCGGCGACGTTCCGCATTGGTGCATCCGGCGTGTTGACAGCCCTTCTGGCAACACTCGACGGTGAGGATGCGCCGGTCGAAACAGCCGGTTACTGATGCTGCCGGCAGAGATCATCGCCCTCAAGCGGGACGGCAGGCCTTTGCCTCCGGAGGCAATTGCCGCTTTCGTGCAAGGCTTGGTGGATGACAGTTTCAGCGAGGGGCAGGTAGCCGCGCTGGCGATGGCAATTTATCTCAACGGGATGAGTGCGGAGGAGCGTGTCTCGCTGACGACAGCAATGCGGGACAGTGGAACGGTACTGGAATGGGATTTGCCCGGCCCGGTGATCGACAAGCATTCCACCGGCGGTGTCGGCGACAATGTTTCGCTGATATTGGCCCCCGCGCTTGCGGCCTGCGGCGCCTTCGTGCCGATGATCTCCGGCCGTGGGCTGGGCCATACCGGCGGCACGCTCGACAAGTTCGATGCCATACCGGGCTATCGCACGAGTCCGGACCTCGATCTGCTTCGCAGGGTAACTGCGGATATCGGGTGCGCGATCATCGGGCAGACTGCAGATGTCGCACCGGCGGACAAGCGACTGTACGCGATCCGGGATGTGACGGGCACCGTTGAGTCCGTCGATCTGATCACTGCCTCTATCCTCTCCAAGAAACTGGCTGCCGGGCTGGACGCGCTGGTGCTGGACGTGAAACTGGGCAGCGGCGCTTTCATGAAGTCTCTGGATGAGGCGCGCGTATTGGCGCAGGCCCTGGTTCAGGTGGCCAATGATGCCGGTTGTCGGACAAGCGCTTTGCTCACCGACATGAACGAGCCGCTGGCCTCGGCAGCGGGCAATGCCCTGGAGGTGCGCAACGCTATCGACTTGCTGACGGGCAGCGAGATCGACAGTAGGCTCTGGGATGTGACCATCGCGCTCGGAGGAGAGGCGCTGGCGGCGGCGGGTCTGAAGGCGAATGCGGAAGAAGGCGCGTCGGCGATGGCCGACGCACTGCAATCCGGTCGGGCCGCGGAGATTTTCGGGCGGATGGTGGCCGCGTTGGGCGGGCCGGCAGATATCCTTTCGCGACCGCAGTTTCATCTGCCGGAGGCACCGGTGATCGAGGAAATTTACCATGGGGATGAAGGGTTCATCGAAGCCATGGATACGCGTGCCATCGGCATCGCCGTGATCGGCCTCGGCGGCGGACGGCGAAAGGCCAGCGACAAGGTGGACTACCGCGTCGGCTTCGACTGGATTTCCGCAACCGGACGCCATGTTGACCGCGAGGTTCCGATTGCCCGCGTGCACGCGGCATCACCAGAGGCGGCAACATTGGCGCGACGGGCGTTCATAGACGCTGTAACGGTTTCCCAAACTCCGGCCGAAGAACGCCCTCTTGTGCTGGAGCGGATCGGATGACCGGGCGAGCATTCCTCATCGTGATGGATTCCGTCGGCTGTGGCGGCGCGCCCGATGCGGCGGACTTCGGGGACGAAGGTGCGAACACGCTTGGGCACATTGCCGAGGCATGTGCTGCGGGGCAAGCCGATGAAGGCCGTACTGGGCCGCTGCTGATGCCGAACCTTGCCGGATTGGGACTGGGACAAGCCGTGGAACTTGCGTCCGGCCTGATCATGCCCGGCATGGGTGGCCAGATCTCCGGATTTTGGGGCGCTGCCACCGAGATTTCCAATGGCAAGGACACGCCTTCCGGCCACTGGGAGTTGAGCGGTGTTCCGGTGCCCTTTGACTGGCACTATTTTCCCCACGAGATTCCGGCTTTCCCGGCCGAAATCACCGACCGGCTGATCGCCATCGGTGAACTACCCGGCATATTGGGAAACCGTCACGCCTCGGGCATGCCGATCATTCAGGAGTTGGGCGAAGAACACATGCAGAGCGGCAAACCCATCTGCTATACCTCCGTCGACAGCGTTTTCCAGATTGCCGCCCATGAGCAGACCTTCGGTCTGGAGCGGTTGCTCAAGCTCTGCGAACAGGCGGCGAAACTTGTGCACCCGATGCAGGTCGGGCGGGTGATCGCGCGGCCGTTCGTCGGTGAAAATCCCGGCAACTTCAAGCGGACAGCGAACCGGCGAGACTATGCGATCGCGCCGCCGGAGCCGACGATCTGTGATCGGGTGGTCGCCAGTGGTCATGACACCATTGCCATCGGCAAAATCGGCGACATCTTCGCCCATCAGGGTATTTCGGAAGTGCGGAAGGCCAAGAGCGATATGGGCCTTTTTGACCAACTGATCGCCGCAGCCCGGGATGCGAAAGCTGGCGATCTGATCTTCGCAAACTTCGTTGAATTCGACTCGCTCTACGGTCATCCACGCGATGTGGCCGGGTATGCACGGGCGCTGGAAGCGTTTGATGCCCGGGTGCCGGAGCTTATGGCGGCTGTGAAGCGCGATGATCTGGTGATTTTCACTGCTGATCACGGGAACGATCCGACGTGGCGTGGGAACGACCATACAAGAGAACGGGTGCCGGTGCTGATGGCCGGCGCGGTGCCTGCGGGCAGTTTCGGCCATTGCGGTTTTGCAGATGTCGGCGAGAGCGTCGCCCGACACCTTGGTCTCTCGCCGGGAGCGCACGGAAGGAGTGTCTTGCCATGAATTGGGCAACGATCCCGAAAGTGGAACTGCACTTGCATCTGGAAGGCGCGGCGCCGCCGGAGTTCATTCGCCAATTGGCGCGTGAGAAAAACGTCGAGCTGCCGGGTGTATTCGATGAGAAAGGCGCCTATCGCTGGACGGATTTCGCGGAGTTTCTGCGCACGTATGCCGCGGCCTGTTCGGTGTTGCAGGGACCGGAGGATTTCGGGCGGCTGGCCCAGGCGGTGCTGGAGACGTCGGCAGGTGACGGGGTTATTTATACCGAGATATTTATCGCTCCCGACATTTGCGGCGGAGGCGACAAGGTGGCTTGGGGAGAGTATCTGGCCGCACTGACGGAAGCAGCGCGGTCGGCGCAGGCATCGCACGGAATCGTGGCGCGCTTCATTTCCACGTGTATTCGCAACCACGGCGCCGAAGCTGCCGAAAACGCGGCGCGGCTGTCGGCCGGGACGGCGGGCGAAATGCTGACCGGGTTTGGCATGGGCGGAGAGGAGCGCTTCGGCTCCGTGCAGGATTACGTCAAAGCGTTCGCGATCGCGGCGGAGGCAGGCCTGGAAATTACCAGCCATGCCGGCGAGATATGCGGCGCCGAAAGCGTGCGCGAGACACTCGAGCACTTGCCGGTCAGCCGCATCGGTCATGGTGTACGGGCCATCGAGGATCCGGAGCTGGTGAAACGGCTGGCCGACGAGGAGATTGTTCTGGAGGTCAATCCCGGCTCCAATATCGCGCTGTCGGTCTATGACCGCTGGGAGGCGCACCCGATCCAGAAACTTCGCGACGCGGGTGTGCCGGTGACGGTTTCCACCGACGATCCACCCTATTTCCACACCGATATGCCGCGCGAATATCGCAGGCTGCATGAGGTTTTCGGCTGGGATGCCGAAGACTTCCGAGCCATCAACCTAACCGCTGCCCACGCCGCTTTCTGCGACGAAAAAACGCGCAGCGAGATCATCACTCGCCTTACCGGAGCCTGACGCCATGACCGAACACCTGACGATTGTCGATCACCCGCTCTTGCAGCACAAGCTGACCTTGATGCGCGAACGCGATACACCAACGGCGGTTTTCCGGCAGCTCCTGCGCGAGATCAGCCACCTGCTCGCCTACGAGGTGACGCGCAATCTGCCGGTCACGATGAAAACCATCGAGACACCGCTCGTCGAGATGGAGGCACCAACGCTCAGGGGCAAGAAGCTGGCGCTGATTTCAATTCTGCGGGCCGGGAACGGATTGCTGGACGGCGTTCTGGACCTGATCCCTTCGGCTCGTGTGGGGTTCGTGGGGCTTTACCGTGATGAGGCGACACTCAAACCGGTGCAATACTACTTCAAGGTGCCGAGCGAATTGGAAAGCCGGGTGGTGATCGCGGTCGATCCGATGCTGGCCACCGGAAATTCGAGCGCCGCAGCAATTGACCTTCTTAAGGAAGCGGGTGCGAAGGACATTCGCTTCCTGTGCCTGCTGGCCGCACCGGAAGGAGTGGCGCGGATGAAAGAGGCGCATCCGGATGTACCGATCATCACCGCCGCGTTGGACGATCGGCTGAACGACAAGGGTTATATCCTGCCCGGTCTGGGCGATGCGGGTGACAGGATGTTCGGCACAAAGTAGTCAGGGCTGACGCGCACGCCAGGCGTCGATGCCCCGGAGGATCTCGGGAACGAGCGAGAGGCCCTTGTAGACAAGGCCGGAGTAGAGCTGAAGAGCTGTCGCCCCGGCCTCCAGCTTGGCGATTGCCTGTTCCGGCGAGGAGATACCGCCTACGCCGATGAGCGGCAGGTCCGTGCGGGCTTTAAGGTCGGAGAGGACGGCGGTGGACTTCGCAAAAAGCGGTTGACCGGAAAGGCCACCCTTTTCACCCTGTGCGGCACCCGACAGGCCCTGGCGGTCGAGCGTGGTGTTGGTGGCAATGATCCCAGCCATACCTGCGGCCTCGCACTCGGCGACGATATCATCGAGGTCCTGCGGCTCCAGGTCGGGTGCGATCTTGAGGAAGAGGGGGACCGGGCGCGTCAGCCCGGCGTTCGCCTCCTGTGTCTTTTGCAGGACTGCACGCAAAGCGTCGCGTCCCTGCAAGTCGCGCAATTTTTCGGTATTGGGTGACGAGACATTGATGGTGGCAAAGTCGACAAACAAGCCGCAGCACCTGAGTACGGCACCGAAATCGGCCGCCCGGTCTTCGCTGTCCTTGTTCGCACCGAGATTGATGCCGGTTATGCCGGGCCGACCGGCGGCTGCGAGGTGCGCGGCGGCGGCGCGCATCCCCTGGTTATTGAAGCCGAAACGGTTGATGACGCCTCGGTCCTCCGTCAACCGAAAGAGGCGCGGGCGCGGGTTTCCCTCCTGCGGGCGGGGAGTGACGGCCCCGACTTCGATGAAACCGAAACCGACTCGGGAAAGCGGGCCAAGTACCTCGGCGTTCTTGTCGAAACCGGCGGCAAGGCCAAGCGGGTTGGGAAGTTTCAGACCGGCAATGTCGGTGGCAAGTCGCGGGCTGTCAAATGGAGCAGGTAGGGGTGCGAGGCCCCGGCGAAGCGCTGCGAGAGCGAGGGTGTGGGCTTGCTCCGGCTCCAGCTTTTGCAGAGCGGCAAGCCCGATCTGTTCGAGCCACTGTTTCACAGCAATCCCTCGAATTCGTGGATTTCGCCGGCGAGGGGCAGAGGTTTAGCCCACTGTACCTCCGACAGCATCAGTCTGCGGTAGAGATGCGGGAACAGGGCCCCACCTCTCGATGGCTCCCACTTCAAGGTGTCCATGCCCTCGCTCTCGAATGCCACGAGCATCAGGTCGTCCTCCCCGGCGAAATGCTTGGCGGCTGTCTGTTGTACCTGCTCCGCAGTTGAGAAATGGATGAACCCGTCGGCGAGATCCACGGGCGCACCCGCTGTTTCCGTGTCCTGCTGGAATGCGGCCCACTCGCCGGCGCGGAAAATCTTGTATATCAGCATGGTTCAACCCTGTGGTGTCATGGCGGGGCGGGCACGTCCACGCTCCAGCCCCAGTTTGCGTTCGCGCCAGATAATGAACAACCCGGCTGCCATGATCAGACCGGCACCGGTTAGCGTCTGTGATGTCGGCACTTCCGTAAATAGAAAATAACCGACGGCAATGGCGATGAGCATCGAAACATATTCAAAAGGCGCGATTACAGATGTCGGTGCGCCACGATAAGCGCTCGTCAGCAGAATTTGCCCGACACCGCCGAGCAGGCCAGAGAGGATCAGGACCAGTCCGACACCCAGACCGGGCCAGACCCAGCCGAAGGGGACAGTGACCAGCGCAAGAACGGTGCTGGACAGTGAGAAGTAGAAAACGATGGCAGGTGTGGTCTCGGTGTGGACAAGCTTGCGCACGAAAACCTGGGCCAGGGCGGCCATAACCGCCCCCATGAGGGCGATGAGCGCACCGACGGCCTCACC